>CAYUVU010000218.1:0-1991 GCA_964448205.1 uncultured Acidobacteriota bacterium | reverse complement strand
GTGCTTCATGCGGAAACCTCCTGCGCCGTTTGGGCGGGAGCGGCGGACTCCTGCTCCGCGAGCCAGCGCTCGCCGGCGATCGCCGCCATGCAGCCGGTCCCGGCGGCGGTCACCGCCTGCCGGTAGGTGGGATCCATGACGTCTCCGCAGGCGAAGACCCCTTCCACCGAGGTCGTGGTGGCGCCCGGGGTGACGATCACGTAGCCGCGGTCGTCGAGTTCGAGGGCCCCCGCGAAGATCTCGGTGTTCGGAACGTGGCCGATGGCGATGAAGAGGGCTCCCACCGGAAGCCGGGATTCGGCTCCGGTCTTCAGGTTCCGAAGGCGGAGATCCGTGACCCCCTCCTGGTCCCCGAGCACCTCTTCGACGGCCGAGTCCCAGACGAACCGGATCTTCGGGTTGTCCAGCGCCCGCTTGGCCATGATCTTCGAGGCCCGGAGCGTGTCCCGGCGGTGGATCACGTGGACGGTGGTCGCGAACCGGGTGAGGAAGAGGGCCTCTTCCATGGCGGTGTCGCCCCCGCCGACCACGGCCATCTCCCTGCCGCGGTAGAGCGCCCCGTCGCAGGTCGCGCAAGCCGAGACGCCGCGGTTCATGAACTCCTTCTCCGAGGGAAGGCCGAGCCAGCGGGCGCGGGCGCCGGTGGCGACGATCACCGAGTCCGCGGTGTAGGTGGTTCCGGCGGCGGTCACCGCGAACGGCCGCGACGACAGGTCCACGGCGGTCGCGTCCACCTGGAGTACCTCGGTGCCGAACCGCTCCGCCTGCCGGCGGAAGAGGTCCATCATTTCGTAGCCGGTGACGCCGTCGGGAAAGCCCGGGTAGTTCTCCACGTCGGTGGTGAGCATGAGCTGCCCGCCGGGCAGGCCGATGTCGGGATCCATGCCCGAGCCGGCCAGCAGGAGCGGCTGGAGTTCGGCGCGAGCGGCGTAGAGCGCCGCGGTGTAGCCGGCGGGGCCGCTGCCGATGATGACAAGGCGGCGCGGTTCAGCAGTCATTCCCTTCCCTTCTCTCTTTTCTTCGCTCTTGCGTGGTTCGCGGCAGGGGCCAGACTAGCACGCAGACAAGAGCCGCCCCTATGGGCACGTCAGCCGCGAAAGCGCCGCGAACTCCTCGACCGTGACCTCCTCCGGGCGGACCCCCGGATCGATTTCCAGCTCGCCGAGAGCCGTTTCCACGCGGCCGGCCAGCTCCTTGTCCGGAAGCCGGTTGACGCAGTTCTTGAGGGTCTTCCGGCGATGCGTGAAGAGGCCGCGCACGAGCGTTCGGAAGTGGCTCTCCCGCCCGACGGCGGGCGGGTCCGGACGCGGCGTGAGGCGGATCACCGCGGACACCACGCGCGGCCGCGGCCGGAAGGCGCCCGGGTGGATCCGGAAGGCGAGTTCGGCGCGCAGCGCCTGCTGGACCACCACGCTGAGCGCGCTGTAGTCACGCTCGCCGCGCCGGGCCACCACGCGGTCCGCCACCTCCTGCTGGAGGGTCAGGGTGAGGGCGTCGAACAGGGGCGGGTCGCCGGGGGCCGCATGCCCCTCGATGAGGCGCAGGAGTAGCGGCGAGGCCACCGAGAACGGAAGGTTCCCGCAGATCGGCAACGGCGGCGCGGCCCCGAAGCCGGCGATGGCCGCGGCGAGGTCCAGCTCGAGCGCGTCCCCGACCACCACCCGGAGGTGCCCGGACAAGCCCCGCTCCCGCGCGTGCTCCTCCACCCGTCCGGCAAGCCGCGGGTCCACTTCGATCGCCAGCACGCGGACCCCGGCGGCCAGCAGGGGAAAGGTCAGCGCGCCCTTTCCGGGCCCGATCTCCACGATCGTCTCCGGCTCTCCGGAGCCGATCGCCGCGGCCACGAAGCGCTCGGCCACCGACCGGTCGTGGAGGAAGTTCTGCCCCCGCGCCCGCGTCGGAAAGAAACTCACGCCGGGCATTCTCGCGTAGCCGGGCTGGCGCCCACGGCCTGGAACGCCGGCTTTAGCCGGCGCCGCGGCCCGCAGGGC
>CAYUVU010000217.1:0-3567 GCA_964448205.1 uncultured Acidobacteriota bacterium | reverse complement strand
CGATCGCCGCGTGGTCCTCGCCCGCGCGGCCGTTCTCGACCAACGTCTTCACGAACTGGCGGACGATGGTGGTAATCGGAATCGGGCTGGCGGTTCCGGCGGCCGCGGCGAAGGCATTATCGAGGTCCTTGAGGTGCAGTTCGAGGCGGAAGCCCGGCTTCCAGTCGCCCGCGATCATCTTGCCCGCCTTGGCGTTCAGGACCGCGCTCCCGGCCAGGCCTCCCTGAATCGCGGAGACCACCACCGCGGGGTCGAGACCCGATCGGACGGCGAAGACGAGCGCCTCCCCGACGGCCTGGATGTTCGCCGCCACGATCATCTGGTTCGCGAGCTTCACCGTGTTGCCGGCGCCGGCGGGACCGCAGAGGACCGCGCTCTTTCCGAGGACGTCGAACACCCGATTCAGCGCCCGGAAGGCGGCCTCCTCGCCTCCCGCCATGATCGCGAGTTCGCCGGCGATGGCGCCGGGCTCTCCCCCGCTCACCGGCGCATCCACGAACCGGACGCCGCGGTCGCTGGCCGCGGCGGCGATCTTTCGGGAAACCCCGGGCTCGATCGAGGACATGTCCGTCACCAGCGCCGGCAGTTCCGGGGCGGCAAGGACGCCCTTCGGTCCGAGCATTACCAGCTCCGAGTCCGGCGAATCCGGAAGCATCAGGACCACGGCGTCCTTTCCGGCCGCGCACTCGGCCGCGGATTCGGCGCGCCGGGCGCCGGCGGCGACAAGCTCGTCCACCGGTCCCGGCGAGCGGCTGTGGACGGTCACGTCGAAGCCGGCGGCGAGCAGGTTCTTCGCCATGGGCTTCCCCATGACCCCGAGACCAATGAATCCGATCGTGTTGAGTGACATGATGGACCGAGGCTACCACCGCGATGGGGCTCCTCCGGACGCTCCGAACCCCCTCGGACCGTCCGCGCTAGCCTTGCGGAGACGACACAAGAATCGATTGGAGAAGTTGGGTGAGTCACTACTACGACGACCATGATCTGTCCCGGTTCGGGGAGATGGGCCGCAACGCGCCCGACCTGTGGGAGAAGTTCAACGACTGGTACCAGGCGACGTTCCGGGAGGGCTCGCTCAGCGGGCGGGAGAAGGCGCTGATCGCGCTCGGCGTCGCGCACGCCCTGCAGTGCCCCTACTGCATCGACGCCTGGTCGCAGGAGTGCCTGGAGAAGGGTTCGAACCTCGAGCAGATGACGGAGGCAGTCCACGTCGCGGCCGCCATCCGGGGCGGAGCGGCGCTCGTCCACGGCGTTCAGATGCGGAAGCGGAATGCCCAGTTGAGCATGTAGGCCATGGAAGCCCAGCTGGAACTTCCGACCCGGAACGCGCACTTCTCGCTGCGCCCGTCCGAGAGCCGGTTCCCGTCCTTCAACTCCCGGCTTGCCCGCCACGGGCTCCACCCCCTCCGCGCCACCGGAATCGAGGTCTTCCAGATCAACGTCGGGAAGCTCTGCAACCAGAAATGCCGGCACTGCCACGTGGATGCGGGGCCGGACCGCACCGAGCGGATGACCCGCGAGACCGCGGAGTCCTGTATCCGAGCGCTCGAGGCGACGGATGCGCCCACGGTGGACATCACCGGCGGCGCGCCGGAGCTGAACGAGAACTTCCGCTACCTGGTGGACGCTTCCCGGGCCCTCGGACGCCACGTGATGGACCGTTCGAACCTCACCGTGCTGCTCCTCAGGTCCCAATCCGACCTGGCCCAATTCCTCGCGGACCGTGAGGTGGAGATCGTCGCCAGCCTTCCGTACTTCCTGGCGGAGCGCACCGACGCGCAGCGCGGGGCGGGAGTCTTCGACAAGTCCATCCAGGCGCTCAAGCTGTTGAACCGCCTGGGGTATGGCCGGGATCCGGCTCTCCGCCTCAACCTGGTCTACAACCCCACCGGGGCGTTTCTTCCGGGCGATCAGGATGCGCTGGAGCGCGAGTTCAAGCGGGAACTCGACCGGCGCTACGGAATCGCGTTCGACCGGCTCTACGCGATCACCAACCTCCCGATCAGCCGCTTTCTGGATTTCCTCCTGGAGACCGGGAACTACGAGCGGTACATGGAAAGGCTGGTGAACGCCTTCAACCCGGCGGCGGCGCGGGCGGTCATGTGCCGGAACACCCTTTCCGTCGGCTGGGACGGCCAGCTCTACGACTGCGATTTCAACCAGATGCTGGAGGAGACCGTGAGTTTCGGCGCCCCCGCCCACATCCGGGACTTCTCCCCGGAGCTGCTGGAGAACCGCCGCATCGTGACCGGCCTCCACTGCTACGGCTGTACCGCCGGCGCCGGCTCCAGTTGCGGCGGGACCACCGCCTGATGCGCACGGCGCGGGCGGCGGTGCTGGCCGCGCCGGGCCGCCCCGCCGAACTCCGGGAGTTTCCGGTCCCGGCGCCCGGACCCGGCGAAGTCCTGCTGGAGACGCTCGCTTCCGAGGTGTGCGGCACCGACGTGCACCTCCGGGACGGACGCCTCGCCGGGGTGCCCTATCCCATCATCCCCGGCCACGTGAGCGTCGGCCGCGTCGTCGAAGCGAACGATGTCGCGCAGGACGCGGTCGGCAATCCCCTCGCCGCCGGGAGCCTGGTGTCCTTCTTCGACGTCCACGCGACCTGTCATTCCTGCTACCAGTGCCTGGTGGCGCGCCAGCCGAACCGGTGCCCGTCGCGCCGGGTGTACGGGATCACCTATTCCGCGGAGGAAGGGCTGCTCGGCGGCTGGGCGGAGAACATCCTGCTCCTTCCCGGAGTCCAGATCGTAGTCCTCCCCGACGAGCTCTCGGTGGACGACCTGATCGGCGGAGGCTGCGGGCTCTTCACCGGGTTCGCGGCGGTGGACCGGGCGGAGGTCCGGCTGGGGGACAGCGTTGTGGTGCAGGGAGTGGGCCCGGTGGGCCTCGCGGCCATCGCCTTCGCCCGGATCTCCGGCGCCGGCGCGGTCCTCGCGGTCGGAGACCCCGGGGCGCGCCGCGATCTCGCCCGCCGCCTGGGCGCGGACGAGTCCCTCCCGCTCGCGGAGACGGATTCGGACGAGCGGGTCGGACGGGTACGCGCCGCCACCGGCGGGCGCGGCGCCGACGTCGTCATCGAGGCAAGCGGGAACCCACGGGCGGTGCCCGAAGGTCTCGCCATGGTGCGCGACGGGGGACGCTACGTGGTGGTGGGTCACTACACCGACGCGGGCACGGTCCCGGTGAATCCCCACGTGGACATCAACCGCAAGCACGCCGACGTCCGCGGCCAGTGGGGGAGCGAGTTCCACCACTGGACCCGGGCGCTCGACACCCTGGTCCGCTACCGGCGGCGCCTTCCGCTCGCGGACGTGATCGGCCGACGCTACCGGCTCGAGGAGGCCAACCAGGCGCTCGACGACGTGGAGGCGCTCCGGGTCACCAAGGCGGTCATCACTCCGTAGCCCGGGCGCGCGCCGGATCCGTCCAGGCGATTTCCCGGGCGCGCCGCGCGAGCGCCTCCTCCCGCTGCTCTTCGCGCGTCCGGAACATGTCGCGCGGCGGCATCCCGCTCGCGGCGCACAGCCGGTCCAGCACCTCCTCCTGCGACACGAGGCCGCC
>CAYUVU010000216.1:0-2202 GCA_964448205.1 uncultured Acidobacteriota bacterium | reverse complement strand
GTCACCGAGGAGACCACCACCGGCGTCCATCGGCTGGCGCGCATGCACCGTGAAGGGTCGCTCCTGTTCCCGGCCATCAACGTCAACGATTCGGTCACCAAGAGCAAGTTCGACAACGTCTACGGGATCCGGCACTCGCTGGTGGACGGCCTGATGCGGGGCACCGACGTGATGCTCAGCGGCAAGCTGGCGGTGGTGCTCGGCTACGGCGAGGTCGGCAAGGGCGCCGCGCAATCGCTCGCCGGCCAGAAGTGCCGGGTGGTGGTGACCGAGGTGGACCCGATCTGCGCGCTCCAGGCGCTCATGGACGGGCATCAGGTCGTCCGGCTGGAGGACGTCGTCGAGGAGGCGGACGTCTTCATCACCGCGACCGGCAACGTCCGGGTGATCGGCGTGGAACACCTGCGGCGCATGAAACAAAACGCCATCGTGGGGAACGTCGGCCACTTCGACAACGAGATCGACCTGGCCGGGCTCGGGGCGGAGCCGGGGATCCGGCAGCAGAACATCAAGCCCCAGGTGGACGCCTGGATCTTTCCGGACGGCAGGCAGATCATCGTCCTCTCGGAGGGCCGGCTGCTGAACCTCGGGAACGCCACCGGCCATCCCAGCTTCGTGATGAGCTCGAGCTTCGCGAACCAGGTCCTCGCGCAGATCGAGTTGCACCAGCGGCCGGACCACTACGCGCTGGGCGTCCACGTGCTGCCGAAGCACCTCGACGAGGAGGTGGCGCGGCTCCACCTCGACAAGCTGGGAGCCCGGCTCACGCGGCTGACCCCGGAGCAGGCCGACTACATCGACGTTCCGGTCGGGGGTCCGTACAAGCCGGATACGTACCGGTACTGACCCGTGGCGGACGACCGGACGGAAGAGCCGGCGGGACCCCGATCGGGGGACCCGCGGACGGCCGCCCTGGTCGTCCTCTCCTCGGCGGTCCTCCTCGGCGCGGTCGCCGGCGCCGTCTGGCTCCTCTACCGGTTCGTCTCCGCGTTCTCCCACGTGCTGCTCCCCCTTGCGGTGGGGGGGCTCGCGGCGCTCGTCTTCAAGCCCTGGTTCCACGCCTTCCGGAAGCGCTGCCGGCTGCCCGCCTGGGCGGCGCTCATCGCCGTCTACCTGTCGGTGGCGGCGGTCCTCACCGGCTTCGCGCTCGTCTTCGGGCGCCTGCTCGCGACCCAGCTCGGCGACCTCGCCCAGCGGGCCCCGACGTTCCTGGAGAACGCCTACGCCTGGGTGGTCGCCGAAACCCCGGCGTTCGTGGATTTCTTCGAGAACCATCCGGTGGGACAGCAGATCCGGGACTTCGTCCTGAGCCAGCAGGCCGCCCTCCTCCAGGGCCTCGCCCGGGTCGGCGAACAGGCGGTGGCGGCGAGCGCGGGCATCCTGCGCGGCGTCGGGACGCTCCTCTCCTGGGCCGTGCTGCCGCTCTACTTCGGGTTCTTCCTCGTGTGGGAGCCGCCGCCCGCCGACACCGCCCGGATGCTGCCGTTCCTGAAACCACGGACCCGCGACACGGTGGTCCGGCTGGCCGGCGACTTCGTTTCGATCCTGATCGTGTTCTTCCGCGCCCAGCTCGTGGTGGCGTTCCTCCAGGGCCTGCTGGTGGCCATCGGGTTCACGGCCATCGGGCTCGACTACGGCTTCGTGATCGGTCTGGGACTGGGCGTTTTGACCATCATCCCCTACCTGGGGACCGCCGTCGGATTCGCCGTCGCGGTGCCGCTCGCCTGGATCCAGCCGGACGGGGGCCTCGTGCTCGCCGCGCTCGCCGCCGGGGTGCTGATTGCGGTGCAGTTGATCGAGGGCTGGATCCTGACACCCAGGATCATGGGCGACCAGACCGGGCTCCACTGGATGGCGATCATCGTCGCGCTGCTGTTCTGGGGAAGCGCGCTGGGCGGCCTCACCGGAACGCTGCTGGCGATCCCGCTGACCGCGTTCGCGGTGTCGGCCTGGCGGCTGCTCCGGGAGCGGTACGTGGTCGAGGTCGTCTGATTCCGTCACGTCAACAGGCGTGATGGCGCACCGGCTTGGACGCCGGGTTCCCGAGCTACGAGGAATGGATGTCGGCTGGCGCCGACTTCCTTCCCTCGTGCTCAAGGGGTCTGCGCAGAGCTATCGCTCTGCTCCGAAACAGCCGGCACAGCCCGCCGCAGGCGGGCGGCGGGACGGATCCAGTTCCGCGGGATTGCGCAGCGGCTTGGA
>CAYUVU010000215.1:0-5770 GCA_964448205.1 uncultured Acidobacteriota bacterium | reverse complement strand
ATCGGCGCCCCGGCGCTCGTGATCCGGAACGAGTTGGAGAGCGAAGCCACGTTCGCTTCCACCCGCGCCGCCTGCATCGGGATGGAGATGGTGCCGAGGCCGGTGAAGGGGTGGCCGAAGGCGAAGACCTCGCCGGTGGCCTCGTCCACGTGGGTCACCGTCCCGCTCGCCATCAGCACCAGGTCGCCCCCGATGAGGGTGGCGCCCACCGGGCTGCCGGGTTGCAGCGGGGAATCCCCCGTCTGCGGCGCCGCGCCGGGCCTCGTGGCGCCGGTGAAGCCCCCGGCGGACAGCTCCATCCCGAGCTGGCGGAAGAGCGGGGCCAGGATCCGGTGCGCGGCGGGGCTCAGGCCGCTGGCCGCGACCGGCGTCCGGATGGGAAGCAACTGCCGGCCGTCGCGCTCGATGCCGACTTCCGGGACGGGCGCCGGGTCGAAGGACGGCTCTCCGGCGGGCGAGAACCGGAGTGCCGGCGCCGCCGCGACGCCCGGCGCGGCTCCCGTGCCGAGCGGCATTTCGGTGAACCGGACCATCTCCTCGAACGGAGTGATGCCGCAGATGGGATCCTTGGCGAAGGGGAAGGCATACGCCACGGCGCCGAGGAGCCGTCCGTCCACGTAGACCGGGCTGCCGCTCATCCCCTGCATGACGCCGGTGTGGGCGAGGGGGCCGCCGGACAGGTTGGCGAGCACGATGCTGCGGCCCGGCATCGCGCCGTCGAGCACGCCGACGATCTCCACCCCGAAGCTCTCGACCTCCTCGCCGGCAAAGGCGGTGCGGCCCTCCCCGACCATTCCCGGCCGCACTTCCTCGAGCGGCAGGATCGCGGTCTGGGCGGCGGCCTGGGGTGCGCCGCCCGCCAATGCGGCGAGCACGCACCCCATCGCAAGATGGGTTCTCAAGACGTGATCTCGGAAGGGCGGAATGCTACCGCCGCATTCGATCCTGCCCGCGAGGCGGAATGGGGACGTCCCGCGGGAACGACCTGCGGCCCGGACTGCTAGGACCCTTCCCCGGCGAGCGACAGCGGCCGGGTGACCCGGTAGCAGCGATCCATCCACTCATCGTAGCGAGCGCTCATTCCCGCGCCGTCGAGCGCGTTCTCGTAGCCCCGCTCGGGGTTGAGCAGGAAGCTGAAGGCCCGGTAGTGCTCGTCACAGGTGTCGGCCAGGTATTGGGATTCGGCTCCGGCAAGCCGGCCCCGGACCCGGTCCACGCCGTCCTGGGTGGTGTCGCCGTCCACCATGGCCACCGAAACCAGGACCACCAGGACCTGCATGCACTCCTGGTACGCGATCAGTTCGACCGACTGGCGGAGCTGGTCCCGATACTGGATGGGGATCTGCTGCCCCGCGGTGTTGGCGAGCACCGTGCAGGTGGCGCGCAGCGGGACTTCGCCGCCGGGAAGGTCCGCCGGATGCGGGACGCTGTCGTCCGGAAGCATCGTCTGGATGGTCGCGCAGCCGGACCCGGCCAGCAGGAACAGGGCGAAGGTGAGTCTCAGAATCCGTCCCTCCATCATTCGGCGAATCGCAAGCATTCGACGTGCCAGCGGGTGCCCCGGGTGCCGGGCAGGTCCCGAGTCCTACACTTTCCGCTGTCCCGCACCATGTCCGACCGCTATTCCCGGCAGACCCTCTTTGCCGGCATCGGCCCGGACGGGCAGGAGCGCCTCGCGCGCGGCCGCGTGCTCGTGGTCGGGGCCGGGGCCCTCGGTTCCGCCGCCCTGGACATGCTGGTGCGGGCCGGCGTGGGAACCGTGCGGTTCGTCGATCGGGACACGGTGGAGACCTCCAATCTGCAGCGGCAGTCACTGTACGACGAAGAGGACGCCCGGGAGGGGATCCCGAAAGCGGAGGGGGCGCGCCGGAGGCTGGCCGCCGTGAACCCCGAGGTGGCGCTCGAACCGCTGGCGCTCGACCTCCACTCCGGGAACATCCGCGAGGTGATGGCGGGGACGGACCTGGTTCTCGACGCCACCGACAACTTCGAAACCAGGTACCTCATCAACGACGCCGCGGTCTCCACCGGGACTCCCTGGATCTACGCCGCCTGCGTCGGCAGCTACGGGATGACGCTCACCGTGCTGCCGGGGCGCACCGGATGCCTGCGGTGCGTGGTTCCCGACGTCCCGCCTCCCGGCGCGTCTCCCACCTGCGACACCGCGGGGGTGATCGCGCCGGCGGTGCAGGCGGTGGCGTCCTACGCGGTTACCGAGGCACTGAAGCTGCTGGCCGGCCGGGGCGAGGATCTCGCGACCGGCATCTGGCACCTCGACGTCTGGGAACGGACGGCCTACCGCATGGACATCGGAGAGCCGGACCCCGACTGCCCGGCCTGCGGCCGGCGCGAGTTTCCCTTCCTCGAAGGAGACGCGAGCGGAGCGCTGCTGACGCTCTGCGGGCGGAACGCGGTGCAGGTGCGGCCCGCCGCCTCGCCGGTCCCGAACGGCGCCGGCCCGGAGTTCCTGGAGCAGTTGGGAGGCCGCCTCGCCGAACTGCCGGAGGTGCGCGAGTCGTTGCGGCTCACGAGCCATCTCCTGCAGTTCGAGGTCGCCGGCCGCCGCCTGGTGGTCTTCCCGGACGGGAGGACGATCGTGCACGGAAGCGGCGATCCGGCGGAAGCCAGAACACTGGTGTCACGCTACATCGGAAGTTGACCCGTGGAAAGAGTGCCCCGCATGAGTGCTGCGGCGAAACGGATGCGGAGCCTCGACAACTCGTCGCATGCGGGGCACTCTTCCCACGGGTTGGCGTTGCGACTCGCTTTGCGAGTCACTCCACCATTCTTCGCGGGGAGGGGACACCCCTCCCCGCACCCCTCCCCCGCGGCGCTGACGCGCCGCGAAGCCCACACTGCCTTCAGTCATCATCAGTTGCTGGAGAAACGATGACCTCCTCTGATTCCCTGCTTCGCGCCCCGGCGGGCGCCCTCACCCACGTGGGGGACGCGGCGCGCCGCCGCCGGCGGGTCGAGGAGACCGCCGCCGGGGTGTTTCGCGGCTGGGGCTACGAGGAAGTCCTGCTGCCGCTCTTCGACCACGCGGAAGTCTTCGCCCGCGGCGGGGGACGCTGGTCGGAGCGGTCCAGCTACCGGTTCACCGAGGGAGGGGACCTGCTCGCCCTCCGCGCCGACTTCACCGCGCTGGCGGCGCGGGCCGCCGTCACCCGTCTGCCCCGCGAGGCGGAGCGGCTCTTCTACCGCGGCGAGGTCGTCCGCCGGCCGGGCCGGGGACTCGGCCCGTCGGCGTTCCGGGAGGTGGGCATCGAGCACTTCGGGGCGGGGACCGGTGCCGATCTGGAGATCGTGCTGGTGGCCCTCGAGGTCCTCGAACGGTTGGGGGTGGACGGGTTCGTGTTCACCCTCGGCCACGCCGGTTTCCCGCTCGGGCTGCTCGACGAAGCGCTTCCCGAGGGTCCCGGCCGGAGCGAACGGCGCGCGGAGGCGCTCCGGGGCCTCTGGCGGCGGGACCCGTCCCGGATCCGGGCCGCGCTCGGCGGGCGGGCGGACCCGCTGGTCGAGGCGCTCGAACGCTTCGGCGGGCCGGAAGTCCTGGAGGAGGCGCGGAAGCGCCCGCTGCCGGTGGGGGCCGGCGAGGCGGTGGAGCGGCTCGGCGCGATCGTCGGCGTCCTGAAGGACCTGGAACTCGCCGACCGGTTCCGCTTCGACCTGGCCGAACTCCGGGGATTCGACTACTACACCGGGCTCATCTTCGAGGTGCACGCTCCCGGCGCCGGACAGGAGATCGGGGGAGGGGGCCGCTACAACGACCTGCTCGCCAACTTCGGCGATCCACGCCCCGCGGTGGGGTTCTCGCTCTCGGTGGACCGGATCGCCGGGATCCTGCCGGAATCGCCGGATGCCGGCCGGGGCGCGACCGAATCCGTCGCCCGCGGACCCGACACCCGGAGCGGGCTGGCGGCGCGCTTCCGGGCCGCCCGGGCCGCCCGCGCGGGGGGCTCCGCGGTCCGCTTCGAACCTGCGTCCTGAGCGGCGCGGGCCGCGCCCCGGGAGCCGCCGGCGCATCACCCTAGAATCCCCGCTCGCCCATGGACCCGCCGCTCGTCGCCGCCCTGCCCACGGGGCGGCTGCTGCGGGCGGTGACCGGGCTGCTCGAGCGCGCCGGCGTTCCCTTGCCCGAGGGGAACGCGGACCGCCGCCTGCGCCTCCGGGACAACGGGATGGAGGTGTTGTTCGCCAAGGACGGCGACGTCCCCATCTACGTGGAGCACGGGGTGGCCGACTTCGGGGTGGTCGGCCGCGACATCCTGGAAGAGGCGCCCGCGCACATCTACGAGCCGCTCGACCTCGGGGTGGGCCGCTGCCGGATGGTGGTCGCCCGTCCCCGGGCTCGCCCGCTCCCCGAGCCGCCGCTGAGGCTGGCGACGAAGTACCCGTCGGTGACGGCCCGCCACTTTGGCGCGCGCGGCGTGCCCATCGAGCTGATCCGGCTCTCCGGCGCGATCGAACTGGCGCCGGCGATGGATCTCGCCGACGCCGTGGTGGACCTGGTCGAGACCGGCGCGACGCTCCGCGACAACGGCCTCGTGGAGGAGGAGACGCTCTTCGAGAGCACCGCGCGCGTGGTGGTGAACCGCGCCTCCTTCCGGCTTCGCGGATCGGCGCTCCAGGGGTGGCTCCGGCGTCTCGAAGCCGCCACGGAGGAAGGATGAGCGCCGGGGACCCCGGCTCCCCCTTCGCGGTCCCCCTCTTCGAGGGCGCCGCCGCCTGGCGGGCCGACCCCCGGCGAACCGGATCGGCGGGCGACGGCCCCGGGGAGGAAGTTCGCGCGGCGACCGCGGCGATCCTCGAGCGCGTCCGGCAGGAAGGCGACGATGCCCTCGTCGAGCTGGCGCGGCGGTTCGACGCGCCCGATTTCGATGCATCCCGGCTTCGGGTGTCCCGGGAGGAGCTCGAAGCGCGGGCGAGCGGCGCCGGACCGGAGGAGCGGGCGCTCCTCCAGCGAGCGCGTGCCCGCATCGCCGCCTACCACGAGCGCCAGCGGGAAGCCTCGTTCCGGATGGACCTCGGAAACGGCTCGCGTCTCGAGTGGCGGTCGCTGCCGATCGCGGCCGCCGGGGTGTACGTCCCGGGCGGAGCCGCGGTCTATCCGTCCACCGTGTTGATGAACACCGTTCCGGCCGCGGTCGCCGGGGTTCCCCGGATCGCGCTCGCGACGCCTCCCGGGGCGCTCGAACGCAGCCCGGTCCTGGCGGCCGCGGTCCTCGCGGCCGGCGTCCACGAGGTGTACCGCATCGGGGGCGCCCAGGCCATTGCCGCCTTCGCTTTCGGGACGGCTTCGGTCCGCCGGGTGAACAAGGTCGTGGGTCCGGGGAACGCCTGGGTCGCGGAAGCCAAGCGCCAGCTCGGCGAGCTCATCGGAACGGATGCGTTCGCCGGACCCTCCGAGGTCGTGGTGCTCGCCGACGAGACCGCCCGGGCCGACTGGGTGGCCGCGGATCTCCTCGCCCAGGCCGAGCACGGCTCCGGTGAGGAACGGGCCATCCTCGTCACCACCTCGCGCGAGCTGGCCCGAGCGGCGATCACCGAGCTCGTCCGCCAGGCCGAAGGGCAACCGAACGCCGCGACGATCGCCCGCGCGCTCGCCCGTCACGGGGCGGTGGTGGTAGTCGGGGACCTGGAGGAGGCCGTCGAGCTCGCGGAGGAGATCGCCCCCGAGCACCTCGAAGTGATGACGCGGGACCCGGAGGCGCTTGCCGGCCGCTTCCCCAGCGCGGGGGCGGTCCTCCTGGGGGACCACTCGCCCGTT
>CAYUVU010000214.1:0-17143 GCA_964448205.1 uncultured Acidobacteriota bacterium | reverse complement strand
GGCCCCGACGACGCACCGCTCACCGGCGACGACCTCGCGCTCGGGCCGTCAAGTCCGGGGGGGAAGAGGCCGCGCTCGTCGATGTTCCCCACGAAGCGGGTGTCGGCGTCTTCGTCGCGGATGTAGTACTCCTCGGTGGTCCAGGTGACGTCGACCGGCCCGAGCGCCAGGTCGTCATCGGTGAGCGGCTCGTCGTCGGGGCCCCGGTGCCAACCGCTCGCCTCGAACTGGACGAACTGCTTGGGCGCCACGGCGCCGCCGACCCGGGAAAGCGCCATCTCGGGGGAGACGCGGATGTAGTCCACGCCGTCGTGGACCGCAAAGCCGTCCACCAGGCGAATGCCGCCCGCGGACACGTCGCGGTAGCCGAGCGGGGCGGCGTCATCGATCCGGAGGTCCACCAGCAGTTCCATTTCGGAGACCCGCCGGGCGTTCTCCACCGTCACCCCCGCCCCGAAGTCGAGCGAAGCGGCTGCGTCCTCGCCGAAGCCGGCCCCCAGGATCCGGACTCCGGCGGCCGTGGTTCCCGTCCGTCCGGCCGGTGGCCAGGCGGCGGCGACCTGGACTCCGGCCGCGGCGCGGGTGAGCGTGACGTCCAGCCCGTCCTCGCCGAAACGCCCGCTGAAGAGCCGGCCGGTCAGGGTCTGACCGTCGTCGGAAAGCATGAGCGCCGCGCGGCGCTGCTCCAGACGGTCTCCCTGGGCCCTGCCGCGGAACGAGAACCCGCCGTACAGCACTCCGGCGCCCAGCCGGCGCTCGGTGGCGCCGTCGGCGTGGACGAGGTTCGCCTCGTAGCCGTAGTTCCCCGCGGACTCGTCATCCTCCCGGAACTCGACGATGCCGCCGATCGGGCCGCTTCCCGGCTGGGAGCCCCGGAAGAACCAGCGTCCCGCGATGCCTGGTCCCGGCCCCTTGGCGCGGTAGGACCGCCAGGCCGCGGTTTCGAAGGGGTACTTCTCCTTGAGCTGGTCGAGGACCTGGTCGACGGCCCAACCTTCCTCGGGCGTTTCCCCGCGGAAGGTCTGGCCCTCGATCGTGGGGAAGTAGCCGACGTGCATCCCCTTCAGCAGGTCCCACTCCGCGGCGGCCCGCCGCTGGGTGCGGAACCGGGCGGTGAGGTGGCACCGCGAGCAGGTCTCCTGGAGCAACGCCTCGTCCTCGGCGAAGGTCTCCTGGTGGGGCCGCTGTTCCGCCAGATAGAACCAGGGACGCTCCTCCTCGGGAGCGAGGCCGTGGTTGTCCGTCAGGTAGCGGACCACGTCCCGCGCCTCCTCGGCACTGAGGCTGATGTTCCCCGTGCGGATCATCCGGATCACGGTGATCTGCCAGCCTTCCGCTGACTTCCGCTGCCAGGAGATCCGGGACATGCGGCCGGCGTCGTCGGTCGCGTGGCAACTGCCGCACGCCGCCTCGATGAGGGGGCTCCTTACGGGGATGCCTTCTTCGGCGTCCGCCGGTATGGCTGACCCGAGAAGCGAAATGGCGGCAATCGCGACGACCGTTCGCATGCGGCCCGCCATGGTACCAGCCGCTTGACAAGCGGTGCTCAACCGGCGATCCGTCCCCGCCCGGCGGTCAGGACGGCGTCGCGCCGAAGAAACCGAAACCCGCCGCCACGAAGTCCGCGTCGAGAGCCAGCGCCTCGGTGATGCCACGGCGCCGCATGACGGCGAAGCTCACCTGATCCACGAAGCTGGTCCTGGCTCCCGCTGCCAGCGCCGCCAGCGCCTGACGATGGAGCCCGGCATCCACCCATTCGATTTCAAACGCAGCCGCGTTCCGTGAGAACTCCAGGGCCGTCCGGAGGTCGAGCCGCCGCTGCAGCAGCGCCACGGCTTCCACGAGCACGTAGCTGTGGGTAACGAGTGGGCGGCGGCTCCGAAGGGCAAGATCGAACCGGGTCCGCGCAACCCCGTGAAATTCGTCGCGGCGGTCGGCGAGCGCGTAGATGAGCGAGGTGTCCAGAAAGATCATCGTTTCCGGAACCGCGCGACGATCGCTTCGTCCAGGAACTCATCGTGGCGCTCCGATACCGGGCCGTCGAGCGGCGGTTCGCTGCTTCCGGCGCCGATGAATCCGAAGTCCTCGAGGGTCTGCGGGGGAGGCGCCGGCCTCCCGACGGATCCGGCGAGGGCGTCACGGACGACGGATGCCATGGAGGCCTGTTCTTCAAAGGCTCGACGCCGCAGGGCGTCGTAGGTGGCTTCGTCCAGCTGAATCTGCAGGCGCTTCACGAGTGAATGATATCAAGATATCATGATGTAATGCTGTCGGATTCCCATCCACCTGGTCACGGCGATCTACTCGAGACGGCAGGCCGGACCAGCGGAGTTCCCGGTCGCCCGTGCTGGCGCGGGGGTGGTACAAACGCGGGATGATGAATGCCCTGTCCCGACGAAGTTTCCTGGGCGCCGCCGGCGCCTCCGCGGCCGTGTTCTCACCGGGAGCGGCGAAGGGCCTGACGGGTTCCGAAATCGAAGCCCGCGCGGCCGGCCGCGAAGTCGCCGAGTTCGGGATCTCCATGTGGGACCTCGACACCCCGGCGCTCCTCGTGGACCTCGATGCCCTCGAGGCGAACATCGCAACGATGGCCCGGACCACCGCCGCGAACGGCATCGCGCCGCGCCCCCACGCCAAGACCCACAAGTGCCCGGCCATCGCCCGGATGCAGCTCGACGCCGGGGCGCTCGGGATCTCGGTCGCCAAGGTGAGCGAGGCGCAGGCGCTCTTCGACCACGGGATCGACCGGCTGCTCCTGACCACGAGCAACGTCACCCCGTTCAAGATCCGCCGGGCGATGGGGCTCCGGAAGCAGTGCCCGGGCTTCCTCCAGACGACCGACACCGAGGAGAACGCGCGCGCCCTCTCCGAGGCGGCGGTCGCCGCCGGAATCACTGCCGAGGTGACGGTGGACGTCGATCCGGGCGGCCACCGGACGGGGATCACGCCGGGCGAACCGGCGCTCCGGCTGGCGCAGCTCGTGGACCGGCTTCCCGGCCTCACGCTGCGCGGGATCCTCTGCTACGACGGCGGCTCGCAGCACGTCAAGGGCTTCGAGAAGCGCCGGGCCCAGACGCTCGAACGGCTGGCGGCGGCCGCCGACACCTGCGAGCGGATGCGCGCTTCCGGGCTCGATACCGGCATCTTCAGCGGCGGCGGGACCGGCAGCTACAACATCGACCACGAGACCCCCGGCCTGACCGACGTCCAGGTCGGGAGCTACGTCTTCATGGACGCGCAGTACCTGGAGATCGGCGGCGCCACCGACCCGGAGGTCTACACCGACTTCCAGCCGTCCCTGACCATCCTCGCCACCGTCCTCAACGCGCAGTACGAGGGCCGCGCCACCACCGACGCCGGCGCCAAGGCATGCACCATCAACCGGCCCTGGGCGATCGTGAAGGGCGAGAGCGGGATGAGCTACACCTCGGGCTCCGACGAGTTCGGGACGCTCCGCTACGAGGACCCGAGCCGGATCTACCAGGTCGGGGACAAGCTGGAGCTCATCGTCTCCCACTGCGATCCGGTGGTGAACCTCTACGACCGGTTGTACGCGGTCCGCGGTGGCCTCGTGGAAGCGGTGTGGCCGATCGCGGCGCGCGGCATGTCCGCGTAGCGTGACCTCGCGGCCCCGCCAGCGCCGGGGAGATCGTGCGATCGTGAACACATCGCCGGAGCCTGTGGAATAATGCGCGGCCCCTGGAGGACCCCTCATGACTGCAACCCAACAGCGTCTCGCGCAACTTGCCCAGGAACATCTCGGTCTCGGCCGCGCTCCGGACCTGGACAAGCAGTTTGCCGACTCCGGAGTCTCCTCGGTGGACGCCGTTTCGTTCATGAAGGTGGTCAACAGCGACTTCGGTCTCTCGCTGACGGCCGGTGATTGCGCCGGATGCACGACGCTGCGGGGGATTGCCGCCCTCGTGGACAAACACTCCGGCTGACGCCACGCGGGGCCCGGCGCCGCGCCGGGCCAGCACCGCGGCGTGCCCCCCGGCCGGGGGCGCCGCGAGCGGGTGCGGCCCCATGACTGCGGAAAGGGCTTGGGAGGTTCCCGAGCCCGCTTCGGTACTGGAGGTCCGCCTCGACGCGGACACGCGGACCTTCCTCCGCCGCCACGGGAATCCGGAGGGGCCGCGGCTCGTTCTCAGCCACGGGAACGGGCTGGCGATCGATCTCTACTACCCCTTCTGGTCGCTACTGGCGGCGGACTTCGATCTCTTCCTCTACGACCTGCGGAACCACGGTTGGAACAGCGTCGGTCCGCAGGCCTCGCACAGTCTGCCGACGCTGATCCGCGACCACGATCTCATCCTGGAAGCCATCGAACGCGAGTGCGGATCCAAACCCATCGTCGGGGTCTTTCATTCGTTCTCCGCGCTGACGTCGCTCATGTCATCGGACGGCAGCCGCAGCTACGCCGGGCGCGTGCTGTTCGATCCGCCGGTGTGCAAGCCGGGCCGCAGCCAGGTGCAGTTCGATACCGCCGCCGAGATGACCGCGGCGATGACGCGGCGCCGGACCGACCGGTTCCGGTCGGAGGCGGACTATGTGGACGTGCTGCGATTGACGCCGGCCTTCACCCGGTTTGTTCCCGGGGTGCACGAACTCATGGCTCGAACGACACTCCGGAAGTCGCCGGAGGGAGAGGACTTCGAGCTTCGCTGTCCGAAGGCGTACGAGGCGCAGATCGTTGACTTCGTGCGGGCGTTCGCCGCGCTCGTGGACTTCGACGCCCTCTCCTGCCCGACCAAGGTGGTCGGGGCCGATCCGACCCTGCCCTTTTCCTACCTGCCGACCTTCGACATGAGCCACGTGCTCACCGTGGACTACGACTTCGTCCCGGAGACGACGCACTTCCTGCCGCTCGAAGACCCCGAAGCCTGCGCCGCCGCCACCCGCGACTTCGTGCGGCTCCAGTGTCTGTACTGACCGCGTTTCAGGTCCGCGGGCCGGGATCCGGGATCCAGTAGCGCCGGCGCTCGAAGGGATAGCCGGGCAGCGCGATGCGCCGCCTGGTCTCCCCGGCGAACAGCCCCTCGAAGTTGATTTCCAGACCGGCCTCGTAGCCCTCGGCCACCGCGGCGGCGAAACCCCCGGCAGCCTCCGGACCGATCTCGATCACGATCTCGCTGCCGCCGGAGAACTCCGGATTCGCGCTTCCGACGCCTGGCGGCGCCTCTCCGGCGGCGGCCAGTCGCAGACCATCTTCCAGACCAAGGGTCCCCGCCGCCTGGGCCGCGGCGAGTTTTCCCGCGTCGCGCGCGGTCGTGGCCTTCGGCCGGATGCCCACGTTCGACCAGAGCGCCGTGAGTCCGCACTGCACCGCGTAGAGCGCGGGGCCGGACCAATCGGGAGATTCGAGAGGCGGGCCCTCCCCGCCGTACATCGCATCGAGCAGCGAAGCTTTCCGCCCTTCCCGGATCAACGCCTCGCAGTGATCCAGGACGGCCCGGAAAACGGGCTCACTCTCGTACAGCTCCCGTGTGGCGCCCAGCCACGGCCCGGCCCTCCCGCCGTACGCGAACACCACCTTGCCGGGTGCCGCCGGTTCCCGTTCTCCGGCTCCGTCCGGCTCGGCGAGCGAGGCCATGCCCTCCCTGAGCGACTCGGAATCGCGGAACACGACCCCCGCCCGGACGTCGAAGTGACTGCGGCCCACCGCGGCGGTCCACGCCAGGTCCGACAGCAGCGGGTCGGCAGCGTTCCCGGAGGTGAGTTCGGCCTTGTGTTCGTCGAGCCAGTCCAGAAAGGTCCGGGCGAGCGCCCTGAGGGCAGCGTCCGATTTGGCCGAGAGCGGCAGGAGACGCGTCCCGCGACCAGCCGGGGCCGCGGTGGCGCCCCGCGTTTCCCCGCCTGCTGCGACCGTCGAAGCCGCCACCGGCACTGCGCGTCCCATCGGACTTCCGTTCGGGGCTCCGTAGCTTTCGACCACCGCGTGCGCGTTGGCCCCCGAAACCCCGAACGCGCTGACCGCCGCCCGCGCGGGCCGATCGGGGTGAACGGGCCATTCCGTCGCCTCTGCCGTCACCCGGACCGGCAGGCGGTCCCAGTCAACGACCGGGGTCGGGTTCTCGAAGTGCAGGTGCGGCGGGATCACTCCCCGGTTCATGGCCAGCGCGGTCTTGATGAGCGCCGCCACTCCCGCCGCGGTCTCCAGGTGACCGACGTTCGTCTTCACCGAACCCATCAACAGCGGGCGGCCGGACGCGCGTCCCTTGCCATAGACCGCTCCCGCCGCCTGCACCTCGATGGGATCGCCCATCACCGACCCGTTCCCGTGGGCCTCCAGGTAGTCCACCTCCGCGGGAGCGATCCCCGCGCGCGCCAGCGCGGCCTCCATCACCGCCTGCTGGGCTGCGCCGTTCGGCACCGTCGGGCCGGCGCTCGCCCCGCTCTGATTGACCGCGGACCCGCGGATCACGCCCCAGATCCGGTCGCCGTCGGCCTCGGCGTCGCGGAGCCGTTTGAGCGCCACCATTCCGCAACCCTCGCCCCGCGGGAAGCCGTCGGCCCCGGCGTCGAAGGCCCGGCAGCGTCCCGTCGGCGACAGCATGCCGAGCGCCGCCATTTCACTCGTCTTGCCGGGTGACAGGATGGCGTTCACCCCGCCGGCGAGCGCCAGGTTCACCTCGCCCTGGCGGAGGGCCACCACCGCGTGGTGCACGGCGACCAGGGCGGACGCGCAGTTGAGTTCGACCGCCATCGCCGGACCCGTCAGGCCCAGCCGGAACGAAACGGTACCGACCGCCATGCTCGCCGCGGTGCCGAGATAGCTCACGTTCTCGCCGGCCGCCAGCATCAGGTCCCGGTATTCGCTGGAAGCGACCCCGGCATAGACGCCGGTGGCGGTGTCCCGGAGCCTCTCCGGATCCAGACCCGCATCCTCGAGCGCCCGCCAGCTCGTCTCCAGCAGCAGCCGGTGCTGCGGGTCCATGGTCCACGCCCCGATCGGGGTGATTCCGAAGAAACGGGCGTCGAACCGGTCGATCCCTTCGATGAACCCGCCGCGCCGCGAACCGTCGTCCGGGCCGTCCGGGTCTCCGGCGATGCCGGTCCAGGAGCCGTCCCCCGGGCGTCCGTCGAAAACGGCCTCGACGCCCGACTCGAGCTGACGCCAGAAACTCTCCAGGTCGGGAGCGCCCGGGAAGCGGCACGCCATCCCGACGATGGCGATGCCGTCCGCCTCCGCCGCAACTTCCTGCGGGGCGGCCGGGGGCGGGGCCGGCACCGCAACGGCGAACGGAGCGGGTTCGGGCTCCGGATCGGGGGCCGGCGCCTCACTCACCTCACCCAGTTCTTCGTCCAGGTGGGCGGCGAGCCTGGAGATGTCCGGATAGTCGAAGACCACGGTGTTGGGCGCCGTGTAGACGCCGGTGAACGCCCGGTTCAGCCGGTTCCGGAACTCGACGGCCATCAGCGAGTCCATCCCGAGGTCGAAGAACCCGACGGTCGCCGAAGGTGCGGAGGAGAGCCGCAGCACCGCCTGCACCTCCCCCTGGAGGAACGTCACCAGCAGGTCCCGCCGCTCCGTGCCCAGGGGTCCCCGGAGCCGGGTCAGCACGTCCTCGGACGACGAGGACGCCTCGCCTTCCGGCTCGGAGGCGCTGGACAGGAGTTCCTCCACCAGCGCCGGCCGGTCCTGGACGGCCTCCTCGAAGACGCCCCAGTCCATCGCCATCACCACGGCGTGGGTGACGTCCTGCCGCACGAGCCGGTCGAGCGCCCGGATGCCCTGCTGCGGGGTGAACCAGCGGCCGCCGAGCGCGGCGCGCTGGCGCTCGATCCTGCCGCGCTGTTCGGCGGCTTCGCCGATCTCGGACCAGGCCCCCCAGGCGATCGCCTGCCCGGCGAGCCCGAGCGCCCGCCGGTGACCGGCGAGCTGGTCGAGGAAGGCGTTGGCGGCGGCGTGGTTCGCCTGGCCCGGGTTCCCCATGACGCCGACCCGGCTCGAAAAGAGGATGAAGAGGTCGAGGTCGCGGTCCAGGGTCGCGCGGTGGAGGTGCCAGGCGCCCCGGATCTTGGGCGAGAGCACCGTCTCGAAACTCTCCCAGCTCTGGTTGGTCAGCGCGGCGTCGGACAGCACGCCCACGCTGTGGATCACCCCGCCGAGCGGCGGGAGCTCCCGGTCCATCCGCGCCAGCATCCGGTCGAGGGCGGCGGAGTCGGACACGTCCGCGAGTTCCACCTGCACCCTGACCCCGCGCTCGCCGAGGGCGCGGATGGTTTCCTCGGCCGCCGGGTCCGGCTCCCGGCGTCCGTTCAGCACGACGGTTCCCGCGCCGCGGTCCGCGAGCCACTCGGCCACCGCGCAGCCGATCCCGCCGAGGCCGCCGGTCACGAGGTAGGTGCGGTCCGGCCGCAGCCGCCCCTGCCGGAGCGGCGGCGCGGTCACCACGATCTTCCCGAGGTGGCGCGCGGACCGCATGAAACCGAGCGCGGCGCCCGCCTCCGCCAGCGGCCACCGGCTGTGGACGATGGGCTGCAGCTCTCCCGCCGCCACCCGCGCCATGACGTCGCGGAAGACCCTCCCGACCTTCTCGGGCGCGGTCTTCTTGAGGACGTCCAGTTCGAGGATGTGGTAGCGGACGTCGGGACGCGCCGCCGCCATCTCCTCCACGCTCAGGATGTCCCGCCGGGCCATTTCCACGAAGCGGCCTCCCTGCCGGAGACAGGAGAGGCTGGCCTCGATGAAGCCCTCGCCGGTGAGGCTGTTGAGGACGATGTCCACCCCCTCGCCGCCGGTGGCTTCCCGGATCTCTTCCCCGAACGCCGTCTGGCGGCTGTCGAACACGTGCTCGACGCCCAGCGAGCGGAGGTAGCCCTGCTTCGGCGCACTCGCGGTGGCGAAGACCTCCGCGCCGGCGGCCTGCACCCACTGGATGGCCGCCAGTCCGACCCCGCCCGCCCCCGCGTGGACCAGGACGCGTTCGCCGGCCGCGAGGCCCGTGAACTCGAAGGACAGCGCCGCCGAGACGAACGCGCTCGGCACCGTGGCGAGTCCGGTGACGGAGAACCCCGGCGGCGCGGGCGCCACCAGTTCCTCGTGGGTCACCATCGCCGCCGCGAACGCCCCGAAGCCCAGCCCGACGATCGGGTCACCCACGGAAACGCGGGACACCTCGGAACCGGTCTCGAGGATGCGGCCGCACATCTCGCGGCCGAGGTTGCCCTCCGGGATGAAGCCGAGCGAGCGGAACACGTCCCAGAAGTTGAGTCCGGCGGCTTCGACGCCGACCCGCACCTCCCGCGGTCCGAGCGGGGGCGCCGCCAGCCGCATGACGTACGGCTTTTCGAAGACACCCTCGGGGTCCGGCGCGAGCGCCCACTCCGGATCCTCGGGCAGCGTGAGGCGCTCGACCTCGTCGCCCGCCCGGACCAGGCGCGCCACCCGGCGGGCGCCGCGCCGGTAGGCGATGTGGTTCTCCGCGTCGGGATGGAGCAGTTCGTTCGGGAGGTCGGGCTCGGGCGCCAACGGCGCCGGATCCAGATCCAGCATCCGCGCCTGAAGGTGCGGCGCTTCCCGGACCACCGCCTTGCCGAAGCCCCACAGGGTCGCGCCGGCGATCTCCCCGGAGTTCTCCCGTTCCAGCACCTGCGCGCCCCGGGTGAGGAACCACATGCCCTGCGCGGGCGACAGGTCGGCATCGGCCACGGCCTGGGTGAGCGCCAGCGCGCTCGCCGTCGCCCGGCGCACGTCCTCCGCGATCTCCGCGGTGGTGGCCGATGTCCCGTGGCCGTCGAGGGAGGCGAGGTGGACCACGCCGCTGAACGGCGCGTCTTCGGGCAGGCTCTCGATGAGCGATCCCCACGACGCGCGCCGTTCCGGTTCCACCGCGGCGCCGAACACGCCGGGGCCCGCCGGCGCCGGCGCATCGTCCCCAGGCGCGGCCCCGTTCGCCAGCACCACCGTCTGGTTGCGCGCCGCCAGGTCGGCCGCGAGCCTGCCTCCGAGGTCCTCCCGGTCGCCCGTCAGGATCCAGACGCCGCGCGGTTCCTTCACGTCCCGAGGTCCCTGGGCCACGATCACGCCCTTGTCCGGGGTCACGGACGCGTCCGACTCGTCCACGCCCAGGACTTCCGCGCCGGTGAAGCCGGCGTCCCCGAGCGCCTGCCGCCATACCGCAGGGCTCGCGAGGGCGTGATGCGGGCGGTAGTCGTCGGCGAACCGCCACCAGCCGTCGAGCTGCCCGAAGGTCAGGTCCATCCAGCCGAGCCCGCTCAGGTTCTCGAGGGCGACCAGCACCCCCGAGGGGGCGAGGAGGTCCCGGCAGTGCCCCAGCGTCTCCTGCAGGTACCGGGTGGCGTGCAGCACGTTGGACGCGATCAGCAGGTCGTAGCCGTGCCGTTCGAAGCCCTGGGCGATCGGCTCCTTCTCCACGTCGAGCGGGCGGTACTCGATACATCCGCCGCCGTCCCCGAAGCGGGACTCGGCCTCCGCGAAGAAGCCGGCGGAGATGTCGGTGTAGGTGTAGGTGAACCGGCCCTCGGGCAGTTCCGGCAGGACGAAGGTGGTCGCGGAACCCGTCCCCGCCCCCACCTCGATCACCCGCAGGCGGCGTCCCTCCGGCAGGCGGGCCAGGAGCGCGCGCACCGCGTCCCGGAGCATCTTGTTCGCGGCGCGCGCCACCGGCGCCTTCAGGTAGAGATCCGCGGGGGTCGGGTCGCCGCTGCTGAAGAGGAGGGTCAGCGGATCGGCCTCCCCGCGGAGCGCCTGCCCGAGCGCGCCGCCGCAGCGCCGGAACAGCCCGACTTCGGTGACCCCGTGGGGATACCGCTCCACCATCCGGTCCGCGAACGTGTCGAGATCCCGCGGCAGGTGCTCCGGCAGCGGGTCTCCGGATCCCACGGTGACCGTGAATCCGTCGCCCGCCTCCGCCAGGACGCCGGACCTGGCGAGCATCTCGAGCAGCCGGCGGAACAGCCGCTTGTGTTCGGGGAGGACGTTCAGTTCCTCGCGCAGGACCTCCGGGTCCACCGTGGCGCCCGCCTCGCGCCGGAAGCCCAGTTCCTCCAGGGTCGCGAGCGCCCGGGACCGGGACCACCGTTCCAGGTCGGCGAGCAGGGCGTTCCGGTCCCGGGGACCGACGCTTTCGGCGGTCAGGTAGTCCGCCAGCAGCCGCGAGTCCGCGGCCACCTCGGCCGGCGCCGGCAGGAAGTCCGCGGCCGTGATTCCCGGCGGGAGGGCGCGGTCCCGCCAGACGATTTCGTAGAGCAGCTCGTCCACGCCCTCGACCGCGGAGAGCAGCGCCTCGCGGGTGGCGCGCTTCACCGCGTAGCCGCTCAACCCGCCGAGCGGCGCGCCGGCCGGGTCGTAGATCCGGATCTCCCCGCTCAGCACCTCCGGAGGCTCGGCTGCGTCCGTCCCGGAGTCCGGGGCGGGCTCGTTCATGAGCACGTGACAGACGACCCGGTCCGGCAGCCGGCCGCTGAGCCAGACGCGGTCCCAGCCGAACGGCAGGTAGGTGGCTTCGTCGGCGCCGCCGGCCAGCCGGGCGACGCCGACCGTCTGGAAGCACCCGTCCAGCACCAGTGGATGGACCTCCAGCTCGTTCCGGCCGAGCGCCTCCGGGAAGGACACTTCCGCGACAGCCTCGCCGGGGCGGGACCACACCCGTTCCAGCGTCCGGAACGACGGGCCGAGATCGATCCCGGTGGCCGAGCGCGCCCGGTAGTAGGCGCCCACGTCCCCCGGCGTCAGCCCAGCTTTCAGGCCTTCCAGATCAGCCCGGCCGCCGTTTTCGGGAACTCCCGGCTCCGGCGAAACCCGGCCCTCGAGATGCAGGGTCCATTCGCCCTCCGGTCCCTTGCTGAAGACCTGGACGCGGCGCGGCGACGCCGGCTCCGGAGCGTCGAGGGCGACCTGCAGTTTCCGGCCTGCTTCGTCCTCTTCGCCCTCGGCCTTGTCCTCCGGGAAGACCAGGGGGTTGTGGAGCTGCATGTCCTCGAGGGCCACCGGTCCGCCGCCCTCCGCGAGCGACGCCGCCACCGCCATCGCGCCGGAGAGCGCGCCCGGTGCGATCCGCCGCTCGAACACCCGGTGGTCGTTCAGCCAGGCCGGATCGGAAGGGAACACCTCCGTTTCGAACGTGGTCTCCCCGCGCGCGGACTCGTGCCGGACGCCGAGCAGCGGGTGTCCCGCGCCCTGGCGCGAGCGCCGGGGCGCCTTGAGCCAGTAGCGCTCGCGCTGGAACGGATAGCCGGGCAGCGAGAGGCGCCGGCGGGACTCTCCCGTGAAGAGACCTTCGAAACGGACCGGAAGGCCGGCTTCGTAGGCCTCCGCGACTCCCTTCACGAAGTGGGCGTGACCCGCGGACGCCTCGTCACCGGACGGCGCGCGCTGGCTGGCGATCACCGCGGGCGCGTTCGCGGCTGCCGCCGCCGGCCACGCCGACATCACCATGGGGGCGAGCACCGGGCGCGGGCCGATCTCCACCACCAGGTCCACGCCGAGTTCGGCGAGCGCGCCCACGCCCTGCGCGAAGGCCACCGGCTCCCGGGCGTGGCGCCGCCAGTAGGCTCCGTCGAGAGCTTCCCCGGGCCCGACGGGCCGGCCCGTCAGGTTGCTCACCAGGGTGACGGCGGGACTCCCGATCTCCCGGCCGTCGAGGACGGCCTCCAGGTCCGGGAGCGCCGGCTCCACCAGCGCGCTGTGGAACGCGCGGGTCGTGTTGAGCCGCCGGACCCGGATCCCGTCGTCCTGCAACCGTTTCGAAACGCCTTCGATCCCGGTTGCCGGCCCGCTCACCACCTGGTGGGCGCCGTTGTCCGCCGAGATGTTCACCGGCAGCCCGGAAGCGGTCGCGTTCCACGCCTCGACGGCCGCCGCGACCCGTTCCGCCGGAGCGAAGGCCGCCGCCATGGCGCCCGGAGCGGTTCCGGACAGGAGCGTTCCCCGTGCGGCGGCGAACCGCATTCCGGTCTCGAGCGAGAACACTCCCGCCGTCCGGGCGGCCGCGATCTCGCCGACGCTGTGTCCCATCACCACGTCGGGGCGGATGCCCACGCTCGCCCAGAGCGCGGTCAGCGCGCACTCGAGCGCGTAGAGCGCCGGCTGTTCCCAGGCGGTGTCTCCGAGGTCGTGGTCCGATGCGCCACGCCCGAACATCACGTCCAGGAGCGATGTCCCCCGCGCCTCCCGGAACGCCGCCTCGCAGCGGTCCAGCACCGAGCGCACCACCGGCTCGCACTCGTAGAGCGCCTCCCCCATGCCCGCCCACTGGCTGCCCTGTCCGGTGTAGGCGAACGCCACCTTCGTCCTGCCGCCCGGCTCCACCCCGTCGCCGGCGTCGGCCAGCGCGCGGAGCTGCTCGCTCAGGGATGCGGCGTCGGAGAAGACGAGCGCGGCCCGGTGATCGAAATGGCTGCGGCCGATGCCCGCGGTCCAGGCCAGGTCGGGGAGCCGGCGCTCCGCCGAATCCCCGTCCCCGGCCTCGTCGAGCCATTCCAGGTAGCCGTCCGCCAACTGTTGGAGCGATCCCGCCGTCTTGCCCGACAGGGGCAGAACCCGCGTGGCGCGTTCGGGAAACTCTCCGTCCGGCGGCAGCGCTTCACCGACGGTTACCGGCCGCGTGGATGCCGCAAGCCGTCCCACCGGCCGGGGTTGACGTTCGGCGTCGCGGTACTCCCCGACGATCAGGTGCGAGTTCGTCCCCGAGATCCCGAAGGAGTTCACCCCGGCGAGACGGGGCCGGCCGTTGCGGCGCGGCCATTCCATCATCTCCGAGGTCACGCGGATCGGCAGCCGCTCCCAGTCAAGGCTCGGGTTCGGGTCCCTGAAATGGAGGTGCTTCGGAATCACTCCCTGCCGCACCACCAGCACCGCCTTGATGAGCCCCGCGATCCCGGCCGCCGACTCGAGGTGCCCGAGGTTGGTCTTCACGGAGCCCACGAGCAGCGGGTGTTCGGCTTCGCGCTCGCTGGCGTAGGCCGCCGCCACCGCATTGATCTCGATCGGGTCACCGACCGTGGTGCCCGTGCCGTGGGCCTCGATGTAGTCCACTTCGGACGGAGCGACGCCCGCGTCGGACAGCGCCTCGTTCATCACCCGGACGAGCGCGGGCTCGTGCGGCACCGTCAGGCCGACGCTGGCGCCGCCGTGATTCACCGCGGCGCCGTGGATCACTCCCCAGATGGGATCCCCGTCGGCCTCGGCCTCGCGGAGCCGCTTCAGCACCACGACGCCGCAGCCCTCGCCGCGCACGTAGCCGTTCGCGGACGCGTCGAACGCCTTGCACTGCCCGTCGGGGGACAGCATCATCGAGTCGGCGCGGAGTTCGTAGATGCGTCCGTTCAGGATGGCCTGGACGCCGCCGGCGAGGGCCAGGTCCGCCTTCCCCGCCTGGAGGTCCGCCACCGCGTCGTGGACCGAGACGAGCGACGACGCGCAGGCGGCGTCCACCGCCTTCGCCGGCCCCATGACCCCCAGCACGAACGAGACGCGCCCGGCGGCCCCGTTCAGGTTGGTGCCGCTGAGGGCGTAGAGGCAACCCGCGGCCTCGGCCGGTTTCTCCCCGTCCACCACCAGCATGCGGTACTCGTCGTTGCTGATGCCGGCATAGACACCGGTCCGGCTTCCCTTCAACCGGTCGGGATCGATCCCCGCGTCCTCGAGCGCCTGCCAACTGACCTCCAGCATCATGCGCTGCTGGGGATCGAGCAAGTCGGCTTCCACCGGCGAGATCCGGAAGAACCCGTTGTCGAAGAGGTCGATGTCCGGGACGAACGCCCCGAACCGGCACGCGGTGTTGCCGGCGGCGCTCTCGGGCAGCAACTGGCCCACGCGCCCGACGCCCGAGCCGGGCACGCCTTCGGTGACAGCGTTCCCGCCCGTTTCGAGAAGCCGCCAGAACGAGGGGATGTCCGGCGCCCCGGGGAAGCGGCACGCCATTCCGATGACCGCGATCGGTTCCGCCGCCGACGCTGGGCGGCGCACAGGTTGCTCGGGTTCCACAATCACCTCCTCGAAGAATCCGGGGATGGGATTCTCTTTCAAGTCCCGCTGGCGGCGGAAGCCGGCTTCCCGCCGGCGGCGATCAGGAACCCCTCCGCAACCAGCCAGGCGAGCGCGGCGCGTCCGGCCGGCTCCGGGGCCGGAAACGCCGCCAGAGTCCCGCGGATGCTGCCCGCCGCGGACGCGGTCCGGAACAGATCGGCGAGGGCGATCCCGGCGATCCGGTGGGCGGGCCGGGGGCGCCCCGGCCGGACCACCACGTCCTCGCGGGCGATCCAGTCGCCCCGCAGCACCCCGTGCGCCTCGACCCGCGCTCCCGCGGCCGGCGTGAGCCGGCCGTCTCCGGGGAGTCGCCGGGGAGGCGCCGCCGCTGCGGCCCGCCGGGAACGGCGCCGCCAGAACTCCCGCTTGCCGAAGCGTTCTTCCTCGGCGTAGAAACCGGCGACCCTCGCTTCGGCCTCCAGCGCCAGTCCCCGTTCCTTCGCTTCGTGGAACCCGAGGGCGAGCGGAGCGTCCGGCGGCCGCGCGAGCGCGGTGCGCAGCACGACCGCCGCCGTGAGACCGGAGTCCATCGCCTTCATGGTTCCGAGGCCCGAGAGGGGATCGAGGCCGCTCGCGGCGTCGCCGACGGCGATGAGCAGTCCTGCGCCGGAGGTGGCGGCGGACCGCGCGCGGTACGGGGTGACGTCCGCCGCGCGGACCGCCGTCAGGGGATCGCCGGTGACGAGCCCGGCGAGATCCACCAGGTCCACCGCTTCCCGAAAGCGCTCCCCGGGGCTCCCGGCGGCGTCCTCCGCGTCGAGCATCACGGTCACGTCCCGGCGGCCGCCCACCACGGGCGCGCTCCACACCCAGCCGTCCCGGAACGTCTCGATCACCGTCCCTTCCCGCTCGCCAGGGGCGAAGTGCGCGGTGAGCGCGGTGGTGCGGAAGTCCGGCCAATCCCGCTCCCCGCGGGTGAGGACACCGCTCCGCCCGGAGGCGTCGATGAGCGCCCGGGCGGTGACGTGCCGGTCGTCTTCGCCCCGTCGCCGGATCACCAGCGACGCGTGTCCGGCTTCGGGGTCCCGCGCGGCCGAACCTTCGACCACCCGCGCGCCGGCGGCGCGGGCTTCGGACAGGGCCCAGTCGTCGAGGCGGTCGCGGCGAATGAGCCGCTGCCCCTCGCCGCCGCCCGCTTCCGGCTGGGCGGCGATCCGGTCTTCGCGCCCGCCCCAACGGACGAAATGGTCGCCGGGACGCGGGGCGTACACCGATGCCGGCAACTCCAGACCGTAGGAGGCGAGCAGGCGGGGCGCCGAAGCGGACAGGCTCTCGCCGAGATGCTGCCGGTTGCGCCGGGGCTGGTGCACGAGCACCACGTCGAACCCGAAGGCGGCGAGTTGCCGGGCCGCCAGCGATCCCGCCGGACCGGCGCCGACGATGGCCACGTCGGCCATGGTGCCCCGGACCGGCTGCCTACCGCTGCCGGGCGCGCACCCGGGCGAGACCTTCTTCCACCCCGGCGAGGACGAGGTCGCGCTGCTCCTCGTTCAGCCAGTCGTCCCGCCGGGCCATGGCCGCTCCGAAGTCCTCGATCATCGTCTCCAGGTAGCGCCGGTCGGCCTCCACCACGATGTCGCGGCCGTCGATCAGGGCGAACACCGGGGTGGAGTGGGCGAAGAGCGAGCTGTCGGTGGTCCAGACGGACCGCGGTCCCTCGGCCCGCACCGCGATCCAGGCGCTGTCATCGAGCTCGAGTTCCCCGGAGATCTCCAGCTCGAAGGGCGAGCCGGCGACCGGATCGGCGGCCGGGTCGCCGGTTGCTTCGCGCCACACCTCGCCGTTCACGAGCACCATGAGCCGCTCCATGGGCACCGCGGAGACGGCGCGCGCCCGGACCGGAAGGCGGGCGGGGCCGGAGCGTTCGATCTCGTCACCCATCCCGTGGCCGTCCACGTCCAGTTCCAGCAGCGGCCCGTTCGTCGAGAAGCTCCGGCCGGCGCGGAGAGCCAGGGGCCACTCCTCCGGGCCGGCGCCTTCCGGAAGGCGCACGTAGGTCCGCCCGGTGCCGAGCGGCGGGTCGCGCGAGGTGTCCGAGAAGGTGTCCGAGCCCCCGGCGGCGGCGAGCCGGAAGCCGGCGTTCAGCAGGCGGGCGTAGATCGCCGCCGACCCGGTCTCCGAGCTGGGGATGCAGTTGATGTCGAAGAA
>CAYUVU010000213.1:0-29495 GCA_964448205.1 uncultured Acidobacteriota bacterium | reverse complement strand
ACGCCGGACCCGCCGGCGGCGCACGACGACTAAGGACCAGTCGGTACGTCCCCAGGTCCAGGCTACCGGAACTCCACAACCTCCCGACCTGCTTCACTCGTTGGCGCGGCGCCGCACCGTTTCCACCAGGCGGCGCGAAAGGCGATAGCCAACGCCCGCCAGATCCTCGATCACCGGACTCACCGCTGCCAGGTGGCCCGCCGCCTTCGCCGCCAACAGAACTCCCGGCACACCTACCACGGATATGCCGGCGCCGCGCCAACGAGTGAAGCAGGTCGGGAGGTTGTGGAGTTCCGGTAGCCTGGACCTGGGGACGTACCGACTGGTCCTTAGTCGTCGTGCGCCGCCGGCGGGTCCGGCGTCCGTGCCCGCACGCTTGCCCGGACGATGCGGATCTCCTCGTAGGAGTACGCGGGGCCGAGTCGGTCGCGCACCGGGCGGAGCGCCTCCGGTCCCGCGGTCGCGAGCGCCTCGCGAATGCGGGCGGCGCGCTCCGGGTGGGGCAGGCTCGGGGACAGGTCGAGCGTCGCGCCATCCCCGACCAGACGTTCGAGGTGATTCAGCACGGTGTTCACGCTCACGGCGCGGGTCTCCGCGATCTCGGCGACGGAGCGGCCCTCCTCGAGGAGTTCCCGGGTGGTGTCGAGCGTCGCGCTCCGCTTCGAGGGGCCGGAGGTCCGGGCCTTCGTGGGTGGACCGAGGGCCGACGTGCGGTCGGGTAGCTCCTTCGCTGCCGCGTGAGCGCGAACGGCTTCCAGGAAGGGCGCTCCGTAGCGCTCCAGCTTCGCCGGGCCGAACCCGTGGACGCGGAGCAGGCTCTCCTCGCCCTGCGGGAGGAACGCCGCCACCTCGCTGAGCGTGCGGTCGCCGCACACGTGGAAGGGACGGAGCCCGTCGCGCTCGGCGAGCCGGCGGCGGAGGTCCCGCAGCGTCCCGAACAGATCCGCCTCGATCTCCGGCGGTGGCGGAGCGGCGGCTCCGCCGGGCGCCGCCACGGCGGCCGCCGCCGGCGCTGGGCCCTTCCGCGGGCCGGGCGGTGCGGACCGGGGCCGGGTGAGGGTGATCCGCTCGCTGGCGCGCAGGAACCTCCAACCCGCCGGTGCAATGGAGACCGTCGGGAACTCCCCGGCGGCGCGGAGGAGCAGGCCGCGGTCCACGAGCTGGTCGGCGAGGTCGCGGAGCTCCTCGGCCGGGACGTCGCGGGCGATCCCGTGGACGCTGAGCCGGTCGTGGCGGAACTGGAGCACCTTGCGGCTGCGGGACCCGCGCAGCACCTCGGTCACGTGGGCCATGCCGAACCGCGCGCCGGTGCGATGGACGGCGGAGAGGATCTTCCGGGCGATCTCGGTGCCGTCGAACTCCGCCGCGTCCGCCTCCGGATCGAGACAGTTGTCGCAGTTGCCGCAGTTGTCCCGACCCTCCGGGGTCGCCTCCCCGAAGTAGTCGAGCAGGTGGCGGCGGCGGCAGGTCCGGAGCTGGCAGTACCCGAGCACCCGGCGCAGCCGGGCGAGCGCCCGTTCCTGTTCCTCCGGGTCCTCGATCTCGCGGATGAACTTCTCCTGGGTGCTCCGGTCGGCCGTGGTGTAGAAGAGGACGCAGTCGCTCGGCTTCCCGTCCCGGCCGGCGCGCCCGGTCTCCTGGTAGTAGCCCTCGAGGGACTTCGGCAGGTTGTGGTGGACGATGAGGCGGATGTCCGGCACGTCGATCCCCATCCCGAAGGCGATCGTCGCCACGATGACGGGGGTCCGCTTGCTCGTGAACCGTTCGTGGGTGTCGCGCCGAACGTCGTGCTCGAGCCCCGCGTGGTACGGCAGGGCCCCGATCCCGGCGTCCCGCAGCGCGGCGGCCACGTTCTCCGTCTCCCGGCGGGAGAGGCAGTACACGATCGCAGACTCCCCCTCCCGCTCGCGGAGCATGGAGGTCAGCACGGGCAGCGAACGCCGCTTCGGCCGGACCCCGTAGCGGATGTTCGGGCGGTTGAAGCTCGCGACCAGGAACTCGGGGTCGTCCATCCCCAGGCGCGCCGCGACGTCGGCCCGGACACGGGGCGTCGCGGTCGCCGTCAGCGCCATGAGGGGGACTTCGGGAAGCTCCTCGCGCAGCGCGCCGAGCGTCAGGTAGTCGGGCCGGAACTCGTGTCCCCACTGCGAGATGCAGTGCGCCTCGTCCACCGCGACGAAACCGACGCGCAGCCGTCGCAGGAAGTCCGGAAAGCCGGACAGCGCGACCCGTTCGGGGGCCACGTAGAGCAGCTTGAGATCACCCCGGAGCGCCGCGCGCCGGACCTCCCCGACCTCGTCCGCACGCATCGAGCTGTTGAGGCAACCGGCGGCGATGCCGCGGGTGCGGAGCGCGTCCACCTGGTCCTTCATGAGCGCGATCAGCGGCGAGACCACCAGCGTCAGCCCGTCGCTCGCGAGCGACGGAAGCTGGTAGCAGAGCGACTTGCCGCCGCCGGTGGGCATGAGCACCACGGTGTCCCGTCCGGCGAGAGCGAGTCGGATGGCCCGCTGCTGCAGGGGACGGAAGGCGTCGTGGGCGAAGTGCCGCCGGAGGAGGCCGTGGAGGGAATCGTCGTCTGTCCGGGGTGGCGCCGCGGCGTCGGCGCGCGCGTCCCGTGATGTCTCCGGGACCGCCCGATAGGGAGCGGCCCGCGTCCCATCCGGGCGGCGAGCCGGAACCGGGACGCTCACGCGGGGAATGCTACGCCGCCGCGGTCAGCGATGGCGCCGCCGGTTTGGAACGCCGGCTTCAGCCGGCACAGCCCGCCGCAGGCGGGCGGCGGGACGGACCTCGTTCGCCGGGATGGCTCCGCTGCGCGCACCAAAGAACCAGGGGCAGCGACGAACCGCCCGCGGCCCTGTGGGCCGCTGTGCCGGCTGAAGCCGGCGTTCCAAGCCGGGGGTGCCACCCGACCGTTTGAGGTTGCGCGACGGGAACGAGCCGGCGGTCCCGGCCGTCCCGCTATCCCGCGATGCCCAGGACGCGCGCCAACTGGACGAGCGAGAGGCCGGAGATCACGAGGACCACGAACGCGCCGAGGACGTTGGCGAGGGTCGAGTTCGTGTACTTGCCCATGATCCCGGTCTTGTTCACGACGATGAGCAGCAGGATGAGGGCGAGCGGCAGGAAGATCCCGTTCCCGGCCTGCGCCAGCAGGATGATCTGGTAGGGGGAGGCGCCGAGGAAGATCCCGAAGCCCATTCCGGTCAGCAGCACGAATCCCCAGAGCAGCCGGATCCGGCCGCTTTTCAGGTCGGAACCCCACCCGAGCGCTCCGCCGGCCGCGTAGGCCGCGGCGAGGGGCGCGGTGATCGCGGAGGTGAGGCCGGCGGCGAAGAGGCCGATCCCGAAGAAGATCGGGGCCGCGCGCCCGAGCAGCGGCTCCAGTTGGGAGGCGACGGCCGCCGCGTCGGCGGCGTCGGCGCCCTGCCCGAGCAGCGGGGTGGCGGCCACCACCACCGCCGCGGTGATGAGTCCGCCAAGCACGACCGAGAACAGGGTGTCCTGCCGGCTCTCGCGGATGCTCTCCGCGGTTCGCTCGGCGTCCGGCCAGCGCTCGAGCGTGGCGCTCGTGTGGAGGAAGAGGTTGTAGGAGACCACCGTGGTGCCGATCAGCGCCATCACGGTGATGAGGCCCTGCGGGTCCGGCGGAATGCGGGGAATGAGGAATCCGGAGAACAGGTCGCCGAGGCTCGGAGCGCTGAGGAAGGCGACGAGAAAGAACACCACGCTCATCAGCCCCACGAGGAAGACCAGCGCGTTCTGGATGATCTTGTAGGTCCCGGTCATCAGCAGGGCGCCGGCGAGCGAGCCGACGATCAGGACGAGCAGTCCCGCCGGCAATCCGGTGAGCAGGCTGAGCCCGAGCGAGGCGCCGAGCAGGTTGCCGGTCTGGAAGGCCGCGTTCCCGATCAGGATGGTGAACGCGATGAGGCCCAGCGCGGCGATCCGCACCGCGGGGTTGGCGAGGCTGTCGCGGATCGCCTCGGCGAGGCTGCGCCGGCCGGCGATGCCGACCCGGGCCGCCATGTCCTGGAGCACGATGGTGGCGAACACCGAAAAGAGGACCGCCCAGAGGAGGGTCGTTCCGTATCCCGCCCCCGCGCGGCTCGCGGTGACGACGGTGCCCGGCCCGATGAAGGCGGCGGTGACCAGGAAACCCGGTCCGGCTTTGAAGCGGGGCATCGAAACCTCCTTACGCCAGGTCTTCTGCCACGGCCTGAGCGGCGTTCCGTCCCGAGACGCCGTGGAGTCCGCCATAAGGGTAAGTCCCCGGCCCGGCGAGGTAGAGCCCGGCGACCGGCGTGCGGTGCCGCGCGAAGCCGGGGACGGGGCGCAGGGAGTAGAACTGGTCCATCGCCGGCTCGCCCTGGTGGAAGCTCCCCTCGATCAGCCCGAAGCCCCGTTCGAGTGTCCGCGGGGTGAGCACTCGTGATGCGATCACGAGGTCCCGGATCCCGGGGAAGGCCCGTTCGAGGGCGGTGACCGTCGCTTCGAGCACCTCGTCCTCGTCCGCGTCCCGGGGAACCGACTGGACGGTGGCCGCGAGCACCGCGCCGCCCGCGGGCGAAAGCTCGGGATCGTGAACGGACGGCAGCGCCGCGAACACGAGCGGCTCCGCAGCGATCCGGCCGTACTTCCAGGCGTCCGCAGCCCGTTCCAGGTCGTCCATCCGGGCGCCGATCTGCACCACCCCGCGGAGACGAGGATCGTCGTCCGCCCCGTCAGCGAAACGCGGCAGTCCCGAAAGCGCGAGGCCCACCCGCGCCGCCGTCCCCCGGTAGCGGATGTTCTCGACCTCGTGGACGAAGTCGGGTGACAACGTCCCCGCGCCGGTCCAGCCGAGGAGCGTGGTTCCCGGCGCGGCGTCCGAGACCACCATGTCGCAGGCGATCGTGCGGCCGTCCAGGAGCTCCACGCCGGCCACGCCGGCGCGGCCGGCCCCGATCCGGCGGACCCCTCCGGACTCCGACTCGAGGTGGGCGCCAGCGGCGTGCGCCGCCTCGCGGAGCGCCCGGCCGACCGCCGAAGAACCGCCGCGGGCGGGGCGGATCCAGGCGAGGGGCTCCGGATGGCCGAAGGCGTGGAAGTGGAGGAAGAGTCCCGCCGTTCCCGGGGCGCGGTGGCCGAGCCGGGTTCCGGTGAGCGCGGAGCCGGCGAGCGCCGCCTTCAGGGCGTCGCTCTCGAACCAGTCGTTCAGATAGTCCGTGAGGGGCATCGGCAGCGCCCGCAGGAGCGCGTTCACCCGCTTCGCTCCGAGCCCCAGGGCCGCGAACGCGGCGGGAATGGCGTCGGGCAGGCCGGCGTCGAGCTGCAGCGGCGGCTGGTCCAAGAGTCTCCGCAGGAAGCCGCCGAAGGCGCGCAGCTCGGCGACGAACTCCGGGAAGCGCGCCGCGTCGGAGGCCGAGAGTCCGGCGACCGCGAGGCGGGCTCGTTCCGGGTCGCGCGGCAGCGCGAAGGCGGCGCCGTCCGGCCCGACGGCGGTCAGCACCGGATCGGAAGCCACGAGTTCCAGGCCGTGGCGTCCGAGGTCGAGATCGAGCGCGACCGCGGGATCGAGCGACGGCAGGGTCTCCGGGAACACCGGGAACTGGAATCCCGGCGCGATCTGCACGTTCGCGGCGGCGCCACCGGGCTGGCCGTGCTCGCCGACCACCAGGACCGAGTGCCCGGCGTCGGCCATGTAGGCGGCCGCGACGAGCGCGTCCGGCCCCCCGCCGATGGCGGCGACGTCGTAGGAGTCCCGCATCACGCCGCGCCCGCCGCGCGCAGCATCGCCTCCGCACCCAGCTTTCCGGGCGCGCCCATCACGCCGCCGCCCGGATGGACGCCGGAGCCGCACTGGAACAGCCCGCGGACGGGCGTGTGGAACTGGGCCCAGCCGGCCGCCGGACGCAGGAAGAAGAGCTGGTCGAGCCCCAGCTCGCCCTGGAAGATGTTGCCCTCGGTCAGCCCGGTGCGGCGCTCGATGTCGAGCGGGGTCAGCACCTGCCGCTCGAGGATGATGTCCGGCAGGTTCGGGGCGTACTCGGCCAGCGTCCGGATGACGGCGTCCCCGAAGGCGTCCCGCTGGGCGTCCCAGTCCCCGCCCTCGCCGTTCAGGTGGTACGGCGCGTACTGGACGAAGATGGACATGACGTGCTTCCCCGGAGGCGCCATGCCGGGGTCGATCAATGACGGGATCATCACGTCGAGGAACGGCCTCCGGGAGAAGCGCCCGTACTTGGCGTCGTCGTAGGCGCGTTCGAGGGTGGGAGTGTCGGGGCTGATCGAGATGGCGCCCCGGAGGTGCGGCCCGGAACCGGGCATCGCGGCGAAGTCGGGCAGCGCGTCGAGCGCCAGGTTCACCTTGCCGGAGGAGCCCTGGAACCGGTACCGCCGGATGGCCTCGACGAGCTCGCCGGGCAGCTCGTCCGCGTCGAGCATGCCGAGGAAGGTGCGGCGCGGATCCACGCTCGAGGCGACCTGGTCGGCGAACACCTCCTCGCCGCCCTCGAGCACCACCCCGGCGGCCCGTCCGCCGCTCGTCAGGATGCGCTCAACGCCGGCGTTCGTGCGGATCTCGGCGCCGAAGCTCCGGGCGGCGCTCGCGAGTGCCTCGGCGACCGCGCCCATCCCGCCGCGCTGAAAGCCCCAGGACCGCGAGGCGCCGTCGATCTCGCCCATGTAGTGGTGGAGCAGCACGTAGGCGGTCCCCGGCGAGGAGATACTCAGGAAGGTGCCGACGATGCCGCTCGCCGCCATGGTGGCCTTCAGGGCATCGGTCTCGAACCAGCGGTCGAGGTAGTCGCCGGCGCTCGCCGTCATGAGCCGCGCGAGCTCGTGGAAACGCCGGTCTCCGAGGCCGGAGAAGTGCGAGGCTAGTTCGACGAGGCCGCGGAGCTCCTTCGGGCGGACCGAACCGACCCGCGGGGGCGTCATCGTGAGCAGCTTCCGGATGCCCCGGCCGAGGTGGTGCATCCGGAGCCCGAAGAGCGGGTAGTTGTCCGCGTCCCGGCGGGAGAACTGGAGGAGCGACTCCCGGGTCTTCGCCGGGTCGTGCCAGCGGGTCAGTGCCCGCCCGTCCGGGAGCGGAGTGAACGTCCCGTCGAGCGCCTGGAGCTGCAGCCCGTGCCGGGCGAGGTCGAGATCGTCGATGATCTGCGGCCGCAGCAGGCTGACCACGTAGGAGAAGACCGTGACCGTGAATCCCGGCAGGATCTCCTCGCTGTAGGTCGCACCGCCCACGCGTTCGTTCTTCTCGACGAGCAGGACGTTCCGGCCGGCCCGCGCCAGGTAGGCGGCCGCGATCAGCCCGTTGTGGCCGCCCCCGATGACGATGTCGTCGTAGCGGTTCAAGGTGGTCGGCTGGGGCTTCTCGGCGGTGCGGGACGCGGCGGGCGCGAAAGCCGCGCGATCCTATCCCGGTTTCGGGGGATCGTTGGTTCGGTCCAATATTATGTCATGTAGTATAATGTAGTAGAACATAAAATAGATGCGCTTCCTCGACCGCACCGACGAACTCCGCCGCCTCGATGCGGCTCTTGGCCAACCGGGGAGCTTCACGGCGATCTGGGGACGCCGCCGGGTCGGGAAGTCGCGGCTGCTCCTCGAATGGTCATCCCGCCACAACGGCCTCTATACGGTCGCCGACCTCTCGGCCGCACCGGTCCAGCGGCGGTACCTGGCCGAGGCGGCGGCGCAGCGGTTCCCGGAGTTTGCGTCCGTCGAATACCCGGACTGGCGATCGTTTCTGGACCGGTTGCGCGCCGAGGCCGCGGCCGCGAACTGGCCGGGGCCCTTCATCCTGGACGAACTGCCCTATCTCCTTGCCGCCGATCCTTCGTTCGCCAGCGTCCTCCAGAACTGGCTCGACCGCCCCGGACCGCGGCCATCGCTGGTCGTCAGCGGGTCGAGCTGGCGAATGATGCACGGCGCGCTCCTTGGGGCGGCCGCACCGCTCTACGGTCGTGCGGTGGAGGCGTTCGCGGTGCAGCCGCTCCGCCCGGGATACCTCGGCGGTGCTTTCCCCGGCTCCAGCCCGCGCGAGCAGGTGACGCTCTACGCGCTCTGGGGCGGCACGCCGCGGTACTGGGAACTCTCCGCTCCCTACGGCAGCGACCTCGAATCGGCGGTGGACACGCTGGTTCTCGACCCTGCGGGGCCGCTGCACGACGAACCGGACCGTCTCCTCCGCGAGGAAACGCCGCCCGCGTCCGCCCTCCGGCCGCTACTGGACGTGATCGGCGCCGGCGCCCACCGGATCAGCGAGATCGCCGGCCGGTTGGCAAAGCCCGCGTCGAGCCTGTCAGGTTCGCTTGCCACACTTTGTGAAATGCGATTCCTGCGCCGGGAGATTCCATTCGGGAGCCCGCCGCGTTCCGGCAAACGCAGTCTCTACCGCATTGACGATCCGTTCCTGCGCTTCTGGTTCCGGGTGGTGGCGCCCCGCCGTGCGGCGCTCGCCGGCGCCCCCCGGGAGACACGCCTCGCCTACTGGCAACGCGCCCGGACGGCCCTCGAGTCCTCCGCGTGGGAGGAACTCTGCCGGCTGGCCGTTCCCATTCTTCACCGCACGGATTCCCCGCTGGGCGCGCTCGGTCCGTGGGAACCCGCGCAGCGCTACTGGCGGCGGAACGAGCCTGAGCTGGACCTGGTGGCTCGCTCGGTGGACGGCCGCCGGTTGCTGGTCGGAGAGGTCAAGTGGACGGAGGGCTCATCGCCGCCGTCTCCGGGAATGCCCGAGACGGCCCACCTGCCCGGCGTGGGAACCGCGGAGGTGATCCACGCCCGCTTCGTTCCGGCGCCCTCCCGTCGGCGTTTTCAGGTGACCGGTATCCACGAGATCACCGCGGAAACTGTCCTCGCCGCCTTGCGGTAGGCATTTTGTCCTTGCAGATTTGTCGTGTGACGCACGATTTGCAAGGACAACTGACCAGCCCGTCGTTCCCGGAGATGTACGAAGCGGGGCGCCGCGACGGGAGCGACCCGGTCCGGGTGGGATTGCGCCGTGTGCGGTGCGGAGCACCGCGCGTGCCGGTCTGGAGGCCGCTACCGCGAGAACCGGCCGGCGTTCCAAGCCGTACGCGCCAACCGCGTGAGCGTTACGGAACGAGCGCCAGGCCCCAGGGCCCCGCGCCCACCTCGATCCGGGTCACGATCTCGAGCGTCGCCGTGTCCAGCACCGTGACGTCGTTCGAGGGCCCGTTCGCGGTATAGAGCCGGCTTCCGTCGAACGAGAGCGCGAGGCCCCAGGGCCGCTCGCCCACCTCCACGTTCGCGGTGACCTCACCGGAGGCCAGGTCGATCACCGAAACCGTCTTCGACCGGCCGTTCGCCACGTAGAGCGTGCCCGCGTCCGGCGAGAGCGCGACCCCCATGCTGCGGGAGCCCTCCGGCAGCGCGATCGTGCGGCTCACGCGGTTCTCGGCGACCACGATCTCGGAGACGTTGCCGGCGATCTCGGCGGACACGTAGGCGTAGGTCCCGTCCGGGGTGAACACGAGGTCCCGCGGCCGGTGGCCGACGGTGATCCGGGTGATCTCGTCCCCGGTGGCGGTGTCCAGCACGGTCACGTCGTGGTCGGTCTCCCCCGTCACGTAGGCGAGGGTGCCGTCGGGGCTGATGCGCACTCCCTCGGGCTCCGCTCCCACCGGCACCGTCCGGAAGATCTCCCCCGATTCCAGATCCACGAGGCTCGCCTCGTCGGTGTCCTCGTTCGAGACCACGATCCGGGCGCCGTCGGGGGTGATGTCGAAGCTCTCGGGGTCCGAGCCGCCGGGCAGCATCCGCGTCCGCACCTGGGCGCGAAGGTCCACCTCCGCGATGCCGTCGAAGCGCTTGTCGGGCTCGGCGCAGCCCTCTTCCTCCATCCAGGGGGGGCACTTGGGCGAGCCCGAGACCGCCACGTAGGCCATCCCGCCGTCCGGGGACGCCCGTACCCCCCGCGGTCGCCGCCCGACCTCGATCTCGGCGAGGACCTCGTGGGTGGTCGTGGCGACGACGCTCAGGGTGCCGCCGTCCTCGTTGGAGACCAGCAGCAGCGGGCCGGCGGCCGGGTCAGCCGGGGCCGGAGCCGGATCCGCCGCCGGCTCCGGGTCCCCCGAACCCCCGCAGGCGGCCGCGAACGTCCACAGCAGCGCTGCGGAAGAGAGCGCGGCCCGCCGCATCAGTCGTCGTTCCCGCCTGCTTCGGCGCCCGGCGCCACCGCGAAGGTGAAGATGGACTGCCCCGCCGCGATCGAGACGTACTGCGTTCCGTCAAGCGCGAAGCTCATCGGCGCCGCCCGGACGCCGCCGCCCACGTAGAAGTCCCACAGCGCCTCGCCGGTGTCGGCGTCCAGCGCGAAGAGGTTGCCCTCCTGCGTTCCGGAGAACACGACGCCGCCGGCGGTGGCCATGACTCCGGACACCGCGGGGGTCAGCTGCTTGAACTCCCACTTGAGTTCTCCGGTCAGCGCGTCGAGCGCCCGCACCGCGCCGTAGGTCTCGTCGGCGTCGGGCCGCCGCTCGCCGCCGCCCAGGAAGGGTGTGCCGGGCTCGTACTCGGCCTCGCTCTTGAAGTAGATGGAGGACATCTCGCGGGTCGGCACGAAGAGCGACCTCCGGTCCGGGTCGTAGGCGGGGCTGTACCAGTTCGTCGAGCCGGCGAGGCTCGGCCACACCAGCGTGCCCTCCTCGCTCGGCTCCATGTTGGGAACGCGCACCGGGCGGCCGTTCTCGTCGATCCGCTCCGCCCAGGTCTGGGTGGCGTACTGCGTGGCGCGCAGGAACTGCCCCGTCTCGCGGTCGAGCACGTAGTAGAAGGCGTTGCGGTTTGCGTGGATGACCAGTTTCCGCATCGAACCTTCCCACTCCGCGTCCACCAGCACCGGGATCTGGTTGGCGTCCCAGTCGTGGACGTCGTGCGGGGTGTACTGGAAGTACCACTTCATTTCGCCGGTGTTCACGTCGAGCGCCACCAGCGAGTCCGTGTAGAGGTTGTCGCCGGGGCGGGAGTCGCCGTTCCAGTCCGGGGCCGGGTTCCCGATCGGCCAGTAGAGGAGTCCGAGGTCGGGGTCGTAGGAGCCGGTCAGCCAGGTGGCCCCGCCTCCCGTCTTCCAGCTGTCGCCGCCCCAGGTGTCGTTGCCGGGTTCTCCCTCGGCGGGGACGGACCACCAGCGCCAGGCGCGTTCTCCGGTCTCGGCGTCGTAGGCGTCGAGGAACCCGCGCACCCCGGCCTCGCCGCCGCTGATCCCCACGATCACCTTGCCGTCCACCGCGAGCGGCGCCGCGGTGACGGCGTAGCCGACCGCGTTGTCCGCGATCTGGGTCTCCCAGCGGACGTCGCCGTGCGTGCGGTCGAGAGCGATCAACCGGGCGTCGAGCGTCCCGAAGAAGATCGTGTCACCCAGGATGGCGATCCCGCGGTTGGTGCGCGGGAAGCCGATGTTGAGCGTCTCGTCGGGGATGATCGGGTCGTAGCGCCAGAGCCGCCGGCCGGTATGGGCGTCGAGCGCGGCGATGGTGCTCGGCGGCTCGGCGATGTACATGACGCCGTCCGCGACCAGCGGCGTCACCTCGACCCGGCCGGTGGTGCCGGTCTGGTAGATCCAGGCCGGGCGCAGCCGGGAGACGTTCTCCTTGTTGATCTGGTCGAGCCGGCTGAACCGTTCCGACTTGTAGTTGCCGGAGTACATGAGCCAGGCGTCGGCTTCGTCGTCGGCGTTCAGAAGGCGCGAGTAGGAGACCTGCGCCAGCGCCGGAGCGGCGGTCAGGGCGATGAGGCTGGCGGCGCCAACCAGTCTGCGGAAGGTCATTCGGAGCCTCCTTCGGGGCCGCGGAGGGTCATGAGGTAGGAGACCAGGTCGTTGAGTTCCGCGTCCGTGAAGTCGGCGTAGCTCATCATCATGCTTTCGTCCGTCAGCAACTGGAACTCACGCAGTTCGCTCTTGCGGAACGACCGGTGCCGGCCGGCCTCGTCGATCATCTGGATGGTGAAGGTGTCCTCGCCGGTGCGCACCCCCATGACGGTGCGGCTGTCCGCGGTCTCGACGAGCACCGTCCGGTAGCGGGGGTTCACGATCTTCGGTGGATCCTGGATGGACTCCCGCAGGAAGGCGCTCCCGCGCAGCAGGCCCACGTCGGAGAGGTCCGGCCCGAGCGCGATTCCCTCGCCGTTCGTGATGTGGCAGGTCGAGCAGAGCGTCATGTCGTAGAGCTCCTTGCCCGCCACCGGATCCCCCGGCAGTTCTTCCCGCGGCGCCACGCCCAGCGAGCGGACGTAGGCGGCGACGTTCCGGATCTCGCGGGTGTTCAGCGAGCCGTGGCTCGGCATGTCCGTGCCGGCGATGCCGTTGTCCACGATCTCGATGAGCTCGTCGTCCTGGGTGGAGCGCCGCAGGTTCTCCCGCATCAGGTTCGGCCCCTCGCCGCCGACGCCGTCGAGCCCGTGGCAGCGGGAGCAGTGGATGTCGAAGACCCGCTTGCCGTGGGCCACGTCGTCGGCGCTCGCCTCGGCGAGCGGCTGGGCGGCGGCGGGTGCGGCGAGCAGTACGGCGGCCAGCAGCAGGAGCCAGCCGGGTTCCTGTTTGCGCATGAGTGTCCGTCCTCCGGAACGGCGCACTGTAACAAGGGAAACCGGGAATACCATTGGCCGGCTCTCCTTCTCCCGGTTTTCAGGCAGCATGGCCCGCGGCACCCCCTTTCACCCCCGCACCGAGCCGCTCTGCACCAGCATGCGCTGGAAGGAGTGGGCGGGGTATTTCGTGGTGAACGCCTTCGATCCGTTCCACGATCCGGAATACCACGCGGTGCGCTCGGGCGCGGCGCTCATCGACGTTTCGCCGCTCTACAAGTACAACTTCGTCGGACCGGACGCCACCGCGCTCACCGACCGGCTCATCACCCGCAACGTGAAGCGCTCCCGGGTGGGGCAGGTGCTCTATTCCGGCTGGTGCGACGAGCGCGGGAAGCTCCTCCAGGACGGCTGCTTCCAGCGCTTCGCGACGGACTTCGTGCGGGCCACCGCGGTGGATCCCGCGCTCGTCTGGTTCGAGCGGGTGGCGGCGGGGATGGACGTCGAGATCGAGGACGTCTCCGAGGAACTCGGGGCGCTCGCGCTCCAGGGGCCGACGTCCTGCCGGATCCTGAACGCGCTGGCCGATCGGGACCTCTCGGACCTCGGGTTCTTCCGGTTGCGGGAGGCGCAGCTCGGCGGGATCCCGGTCGTCGTGACCCGCACGGGATACACCGGCGACCTGGGCTACGAACTGTGGGTGGACCGGGAGGCGGCGGTCGCGCTCTGGGACCTGCTGCTCGAGGCCGGCGAGCCGCGCGGGCTCGTTCCGGCGGGGATGCTCGCGCTCGACCGGGCGAGGGTGGAAGCCGGTTTCCCGCTGATCGACGTGGATTTCTGGAACGCGGACTTCGCACTGACCGACGCCCAGAAGTCCACGCCCTACGAGCTCGGCCTCGGCTGGGCGGTGAGCGCGAAGAAGGGGCCGTTCGTCGGCCAGGAGGCGCTCATGGCCGAGCGGGCGCGGGGTCCGGAGCGGTTCTTCGTCGGGATCGAGACCTCGATCATGGAGCTCGAGCGGCTGTTCGCGCTGGACGACCTCGCGCCCGAGGTCTGCGACGAGGTGAACCGCGACGGCGTTCCGGTCTATTCGGGGGGCGAGCAGGTCGGCCGGGCCACGAGCGTCGCCTGGTCGCCGCTCCTCAAGCGCCAACTGGCGCTCGCCACCGTGGACCGCGGCTACGAGGCGCCGGGGACCCCGCTGGACATCGAGATCACCGTGGAATACGCCCGGCGGCGGGCGCGCTCCCGGGTGGCGCCGCTGCCGTTCTTCGATCCGCCCCGGAAGCGGGCCACTCCGGCGGGGTAGCAACGTGACGTCCGACGGGGCGTATGCCGACGTCCGGCCGTCCGCTCCGGCCGGGACGATGACGCTGCCCGCCCGCTACTACTGCGACCCGTCGGTGTTCGAGCGCGAGGGGGAACGGATCCATCGGGCCATGTGGAACGCGGCCTGTCCGGTGGACGACCTCCGGGAGCGGGGGGACTACCGGCTGGTGGAGATCGGGGGCGACTGCCTGATCGTGGTGCGCGGCCAGGACGGCCGGGTCCGGGCCCACCACAACGTCTGCCGCCACCGGGGGACCCGGCTCGTGGAAGCCGAGAGCGGATGCCTGCCGGGCTCCATCCAGTGCCCGTACCACGCCTGGACCTACGGTCTGGACGGTGGCCTCCGGCGGGCGCCGCACATGGACCGGGTGGAAGGGTTCTCGGTTGAGGACTACCCGCTGGCGTCGGCGCAGTGCGAGGAGTGGGGCGGGATCGTCTTCGTGCGGGTGGCGGACGAGGGAGCAGGACTGCTGGACCAGCTTGGCCCGGCGGCCCCCCGCCTCGAGGCGTGGGGCATCGGCGATCTCCGCTCCGCGCACACCGAGCGCTACGACCTGAAGGCGAACTGGAAGCTGGTCGTCCAGAACTTCTCCGAGTGTCTGCACTGCCCGGTCATCCATCCCCAGCTCCAGCGCCTCTCCCACTACCTGAGCGGCGAGAACTACCCGGTGACCCCCGGCGCCGTCGGTTCGGCGATGGACATGGCGGAGGGGGTCGAGACGATGTCCACCGACGGCCGTCTCGTGGGAGCGCCGCTGCCGGGCCTTTCGGCGGCCGGCCGGCGGCGCGTGGGCTACGACATCCTGCTCCCGAACGTGATGCTCTGCCTCCACCCCGACTACGTGGTGCGCTACCTGATGCGCCCGCTCGCGGTGGACCGCACCACCATCCGCTGCGACTGGCTGTTCAGCGGGGAAGCACTTTCCCGCGACGGATTCGATCCGGGCCGCGCCGTGGAGTTCTGGCACACCACGAACCTCCAGGACTGGCATGTGTCCGAGCTCGCCCAGCAGGGCGTCGCGTCCTCCGCCTACCGCCCGGGCCCCTACTCGAATCGCGAAGACCAGCTCTGGCAGATCGACCAACTGATCCTGGAACGCCTGGGCGAGGCGTAGGGGCTGGGACCGCCGGCCGGTTCTCGCGGTAGCGGCCTTCAGACCGGCATCGCGGCCGCAGGCCGCCATACCGCAATCCGGTACTCCGCCTGATCGCACCCCCGCAGTAGGCTGCTGGCCCATGCCCTCCGGTCCCCGCCTCTACGCCGACCTCGCCCACCTCTGGCCGCTCATGAGCCCGCCGGAGGACTACGCGGACGAGGGCGCCCGCCTGCGGAGCGAACTCCGCACCCGTCTCGGTCCCGGCAGGCGGCGCCTCCTGGAACTCGGGACCGGCGGCGGCCACCTGCTCCATCACCTCGCCGGCGACTTCGAGGCCACCGCCGTGGACCTCTCGGAGGCGATGCTCGCCCACTCGCGCCGACTGAATCCCGACGTGACCCACCACCTCGGCGACATGCGGACGGTGCGCCTCGGCGAGACCTTCGACGCCGTGCTGATCCACGACGCGATCGACTACATGACCACGGAGGACGACCTCCGCGCCGCATTCACGACCGCGCGCGCCCACCTCCGTCCGGGCGGTGTCTTCCTCGCCATTCCCGACGACTACGTCGAGACGTTCACGCCGCCCCACGTCGCGCACGAGACCCGGCGCGGGGACGGCGCCGAGCTCACCTACGTGGAGTACTCGACCGACCCGGACCCGAAAGACACGGAGATCGAGACGGTCTATGTGTTCTTCCACCGGGAGAACGGCGCGTTGCAGGTCGAGGTGGACCGGCACAGAACGGGCCTGTTCCCGATCCGCACCTGGGAACGGCTGCTCGAGGAATCCGGCTTCGAGGCGGATCGCCTCGACTACCCCTTCAGCGAGCACGGCGCCGCCACCTACCTGTGGGTGTGCACGGCGACGGACGAGGCGTGACGTTCGGAGCCATGGTCGGGACGCCGCGCGCCTCGCGCACCGGATCCGCCGTACTCGCGACGGCTCTCCTCGCCGCGCCGCTGCCCGCCTGCGCCACGAGCGGTGGCCAGGCGCTGCCCCCACCGGACACGCAGGGATGGGTCTCGCTCCCGCTCCCCGACGGCGGCCAACTCAATCTGCTCGTGGCGCGGCCGCCGGGACCCGCCAAGGGCGTCGTGTTGGCCTTCCCCTGGGGCGCGGGCGACGCGGGCCTCCTCGCGGGGCTGGTCGAGACCTACTGGGACGACGCGGCGCCCGCGGCCGGCTACGCCGTGGTTGGCGTCGAGATCTACGGTCCGGGACTCGCCGAGAGCGCCCCGGTCGTGGTGCCCGCGCTGCTCGAGTGGATCGAGCAGAACCTTCCCGAGGCGGCGGGCGAGATCGTCCTCACCGGAGCTTCCGCGGGAGGCATCGGCGTCTTCCACGCGGCGCTCGCGATGCCGGGCCGGGTAGCGGCGATCCTCGCAATGCCGGGGCGTACCTCAGGAGAGGCCTCGCTGGAGTCGCTGGCGGGAGTGCCCGTCCTGCTCATGGTGGGGGCGCACGACGGGCGTTGGGTGGCCGGTTCGGAATCAACGGCCGAACGCCTCCGGGCCGCAGGCGCCCAGGTGGAGCTGAGCGTGGTCCCGGGGCAGGGGCACGTGCTCCGTGTTCCGGAGCACATGCTCGTCCAGTGGCTCGAGGAGCAGCGCGAGTAGGCGCTGTCGCGACCTCCGAACCCCCTCAGTTGAAGTCCGTCACGTTCCCCCGGCGGAGGAGGTACTTCGGCGAGACGTACTTCAGCTTCACCCGGTTGCCCGGCAGCTCCGGACACTCCCGCTCCCGGACCGGCGAGATCACGATGCCTTCTCGCACGTGGCCGCCCCGGAACGTGGTCTTCCCGTCCCGGTGCCGCTCCGCGGCCTCCATCGAGAACGGCCCCCGGTAGAGCCTCGGCGTGGTGTCGAGCCCCCACTCGCCCTTGACCCGCGCGAGCAGCTCGTCGTAGTCGAGATACCGGCCCCGTCGCGGTCGGCCCATGTACACGTCAAACACCCGGAACGCGCGTCCGGGCTGGCCGTAGTCGAGATCCTGCACCTTCTTCCCGAACGTCTCGCCGAGGATGTAGATCGGCTCGCCGGTCCGCTCGCACGCCGCGCGCACCCGGTCCCAGCGCCCGCCGTCGAGCATCGCCCCCTTGAAGCTCATCAAGTAGAGGTTGCTCGCGTTGGCGTCGGTCCACTTGAAGGCGAGCCCGGTGTCGCTGTTCCCCTTCGAGGTGATGATCGTCCCGCCGTCGAGGAGGTCCGGGTTGTCGAGCCCCGGCCAGTACCCGAAGCAGGTCCAGGTGCCGTGGAGCTTCTCGGTGAACACGACCTCCTCGCCCTCTTCGAGGATGTCGGGAAACTTCTGGAGGCTCTCGACGTCGTACGGCAGCGTGTGCCCGCGCACGTTGGTGACCTCGCCCTGCATGTGCACCGGGATGGGCGGCTCGTACTTGACGATGTCGAGCGCCTCCGCGAGGTCCTCCCCCTCCGAACGTCCTTCGACCGGGTAGAGGAGCCCCTGGCTGACCACGCCGCGGAGCCGGATCGCCTTCACCCGGTCGCCGCGCTTCCCGGCCAGCATCCCCCGTCCCTTCGCTTCGTCCCAGAGCCGCAGGTCGCGGATGACCGCCTCCGGAACGATGGCGTCCTCGGGGATGTAGGCGACCAGATCGCCGGCCCGGTGCGCGCCGATCTTCGTGACGCAGCGGTAGCCGCGCACCACCGCGATCTCCAGCGCGTCGGCCCCGGGATGCTCTTCGATGCGGTCCACCCGGACCACCGGAACCTCGAACTGCGCCATTGCCACGTCCTCCCGTTAGTCAATGAGAAGGCGGGACCTTAGCGCGGACCGGATTTCCGCAACGGACCTGCCCCGAAGTCCGGGTTTTCCGCAGGACAGTTGCGGAAAAACCCCCTTTTTCCGCAGCGCTCCCGCTGAAAACCCGGGATTCGGCCGGCCCCTGTCCCCGCGATTCAGCGCGAGCCCGACTCCTTCCCCTCCACCCGGACCACGGCAGGCATCCCCGCGGCGCCGAGCGCGCCATTCACGGTGGTCAGCTCCGACCCCACGATCCCGGCGAACTCCGCGACGCGGGCCTCCACCTGCTCGTGGAGCTGCTCGTAGACCTCCTGCATCTGGTCGGTCGGCCGGAAGTCGCTCGTCGCCACCACGCCGGCGAGGTACAGGATCCGTCCCGCTAGCTGCGTCGGCCAGCGGAGATGGTCCTGGCCGGTTCCCGTGATGAGCAGCTGGATCAACTGCTCCTCCACGGCGAGCAGCGAGCCGTCGAGTCCGTCCACCGCCGAGGCGATGGCTTCGACCCGCCCGGTCTCTTCGGCCAGCATCTTCAGATCGAGCACCTGACGCCGCAGCCACTCGATCTCGTTCACCGTCCCGACCACGGTTTCGAGGTCGGCCCGCAGCAGGCGCAGTAGCGCGGTCTGGGCAGCGATGTCCTCGAGCGTGCCCTCGCTCTTCGGGTCCTTCCGCACCTCGATGGGCGCGGTCGCCTCGGTATCGCCGACCTGTAGCGCCACGGTGTACTCGCCCGGCGGGGCGAGGATCGAGATCCGCCCGATCGTCCCCGCGCGGGTCCGCTCTTCGTCGAGCGTCACCCAGTCGGCGAAGAGGGGCTTCGTCCGCAGCACCGCCTGCGTCGAGGCCTCTTCGCGGAGATCCCAGGTCACCCGGTTCAGGCCCTTCTCACCGGTGGCCTCCAGCGTTCGGACCGTCTCTCCGGCGGCGTTCTGGATCTCGATGGAGACGTCCTGACCCCCCTCGGCGAGCCAGAAGTTGATCGGGGCGCCGTAGGGCGGGTTCTCGCCCTCGGACCAGTCGTCGAAGTGAGCGAACGGCGGCGTGATGGGATGGAAGCGGTAGGCCCCGCGCGGCTCGAACAGGTGGACAGCGGCGGCTCCCACCTCGTCGGTCCACTGCTGGAGCGGCGAGACGTCGTCCAGGATCCAGAACCCGCGCCCGTAGGTGCCCACCACGAGGTCGCCGAAGTGCTCCTGCACCGCGATCCAGTACATCGGGCTCGGCGGCAGCCCGTTCGCGAGCCGCTGCCAGTTGTCCCCGTCGTCGAAGCTGACGTAGAGGAAGTTCTCGGTCCCGAGGTAGAGGAGTCCGGGCCGCACCGGGTCCTCCCGCACGTTCCGGGTGTAGCTGAGCGGGCTGTCGGCCACGCCGTTCACGATCTTCGTCCACGAAGCTCCGAAGTCGTCGGTCCGGTACACGTAGGGCTCGAAGTTCCCCACCTGGTGCGCCTCGACGGTCATGTAGGCCTTCCCGGCGTCCCATTTGGAGGCGTCGATGTTGCGGACCACCCCGTCCACCGGCATGTCCGGCACGTTCGCGGTCACGTCGGTCCAGTTCGCGCCGCCGTCGCGGGTCAGGTGGATCAGCCCGTCGTTCGTCCCCGCCCAGATCACCCCTTCGGTCACCGGGCTCTCGTCGATCGCGTAGACGACGCAGCAGTACTCCACCCCGATGTTGTCCGGGGTCAGGCCGCCGGAGATGGTCTGGCGCGACTTGTCGTTCGTGGTCAGGTCGGGGCTGACCTCCTCCCAGCTTTGGCCCCCGTTCGTGGTCCGGTGCACGTGCTGGCTCCCCACGTACACCGTGTTCCGGTCGTGCGGCGAGATCAGCAGCGGGAAGACCCACTGGAACCGGTAGCGGAGGTCCTCGGCGGGCCGGCCGCGGGTGCTCTCGGGCCAGACCTCGAGCTGGCGGAACTGCCGGGCGCGCTCGTCGTAGCGGGTCACGATCCCGCCGGCGGCGCCGGCGCCCGAAGCGGTTGACCAGACGATGTTCGGATCCTCCGGGTCGGGGGTCGCGAAGCCGCTCTCGCCCCCGCCGACCCCGTGCCACATGCCGCGCGAGAGGCCGCCGCCGATGAACCCGCTGACCCACGCCCGGCTGGGCCCCCGGGTGGAGGGGCCGTCCTGCCGGTTCCCGAGCACGTTGTAGGGAATGTCGTTGTCCACGGTCACGTGGTACATCTGGGCGATCGGCAACTGGATCTTGTACCAGGACGTTCCGCGGTTCAGCGAGATGGAGACGCCGCCGTCGTGCGCCACCGCCTGCCGGTCGCCATCCGTAGGATCGATCCACATGTCGTGGTGGTCCCAGCCGGGCGCGTCTTCGAAGCGCCGCAGGTCGTGCGACTTGCCGGCATCCAGCGAGACGGCGTACGACGCGGTGAGGAAGTAGGTCTCGTCCGGGTCGTCCGGGGCCGCGGCGCAGCGCGCGTAGTAGGCGTTGCGCCCGGAGAGGTTGCGGTTGTGGGTCTGGAGCGTCCAGGTCTTCGCGCCGTCGCTCGTCATCCAGAGTTCGCCGCTCTCGGCCGCTTCACCGGCGAGGGAGACCCCGTCCGCGGTCTCGATCAGCGCGTACACCCGCCGGGAGTCCGCCTTGCTCATGCAGAGCGCGACCTTCCCCACGTCGAGCTCCGGAAGGCCGTTCCCCTCGAGCTTCGTCCAGGTGTCGCCGCCGTCCCGGGTCATGAAGAGCCCGCTGCCGGGTCCGCCGCTCACCCGCTCCCAGGTCTTCAGCTCGAGGTGCCACATCCCGGCGTACAGGACCCGCGGGTTGTTCGGGTCCATGATCAGGTCCGAGGCCCCGGTGTTCTCGTCCACGAACAGGACGTGTTCCCAGGTCTCGCCCCCGTCTGTGGTCCGGTAGATGCCGCGCTCCGGCTGGGGGGTGTAGGCGTGGCCGAGCGACGCCGCGTAGACGATGTCCGGGTTCGTCGGATGGATGGCGATCCGGCCGATGCGCGCCGTCTGGTCAAGGCCCATGTGCTTCCAGGTCTCGCCGGCGTCGGTGGACTTGAAGACCCCGATGCCGATGGAGACGTTCGCCCGGATGAAGGTCTCGCCGGTGCCCGCCCAGACGATGTTCGGGTCGGACTCCGAGACCGCCAGCGCCCCGATGGCGTGGACGTCCTGGTCATCGAACACCGGCCGCCACTTGATGCCTCCGTCCTCGGTCTTCCAGATGCCGCCGGTGGCGGCCCCGGCGTAGTAGATGTCCCGGTTGCCCGGGATGCCGGCCACCGCGAGCGTGCGGTTCCCGACCGGCCCGATGTGCCGGAACCGGAGCCCGCCGAGTTCGTCGGGCGCCGGCTGGGCGAGCGCCGCCGCGGGAAGCCCGAGGGCGAGGCTGAGCAAGAGGGCGCCGTGATGGCGCATCGCGTTACGCATGGGAGTTGTCCTCTGGAAACAAAGGTACCCGGGAATCCCCGCGGCAGTGAAGAGCCAGACCCGCCCAGTGGCACGTACGGCTTGGAACGCCGGTCTCCGACCGGCACGCGCAGCGCTCGGCGCTGCGCACGTCCCCACCCCACGCAGACAAGATGACTCCCGCCTTGGCGCGGAGCGCATCGCCCGGATTCGTCCTCCGAGTCGATTCCGCTCGGCGCAGCCGTCAGTTTGAGTAAAAATACTCAATCAAATGAGTAAAAAGGCAGTCTTTCAGAGGCCGCAGGTCAAAGACCTCGTCACGCGCCTCCAGGAACCCCGCCGCTTTCTCCAGGTCGTCGCCGGAGCGCGACAGGTCGGAAAGACGACGCTGGTCGGCCAGGCGGCGGAACTGTCCGCGCTACCTGCGCACTACGCCAGCGCCGACCAGCCGACGCTGCGCGACGCCATCTGGATCGAGCAGCAGTGGGAAGCGGCCCGCCTGCTCGCCGACGATGGTGGCCCGGCCGGGGCGCTCCTTGTCCTCGATGAAGTGCAGAAAGTCATCGGGTGGTCGGAGGCGGTCAAGGCGTTGTGGGACGCGGACACCCGCGCGGGCCGGCCGCTGAGGGTCGTGCTGCTCGGATCGGCGCCGCTGCTCGTGGAGCGGGGCGTCGGCGAGAGCCTGGCCGGACGCTTCGAAATCCTGCGGCTCCCGCACTGGAGCTACGCCGAGATGGAGGCGGCGTTCGGTTGGTCGCTCCCGCAGTACGTCTTCCACGGCGGCTATCCCGGAGCGGCCCCGTTGATCGGTCAGCCGCGGCGCTGGGCTCGCTACGTCCGCGACGCGCTCATCGAGCCCATCATCTCCCGCGACGTGCTCCTCTTGTCCCGGGTGGACAAGCCGGCGCTGCTCCGACGGCTGCTGGATCTGTCGTGCGAGTACTCGGGGCAGGTCCTGTCGTACACGAAGATGATCGGCCAGCTTCAGGACGCGGGCAACACCACCACGCTGGCCCACTATCTCGACCTGCTCTCCGGCGCGGGTCTGGTGACCGGCCTGCCCAAGTACTCGGACCGCCTCGTGCGCCGCCGGGCCTCGAGCCCGAAGCTGCAGGTCCTCAACACGGCGCTCATCGGCGCCCGGTCCGGGCGCACCCTGCGGCAGGCGCGGGAAGATCCCGCGCTGTGGGGCCGTCTGGTCGAGTCCGCGGTCGGGGCGCACCTGGCGAACGCCGCGTTCAGCGGCGACTGCGAGCTCTCCTATTGGCGGGATCGGAACCGCGAAGTGGACTTTGTACTGCGAGAGGCCGACCGGCTGACCGCCATCGAAGTAAAGAGTGGCCGCCCCCCCGGCTCGCTACGCGGGATGGCGGCCTTCTCGAAGGCGTTCTCCCCCACCCGCAGTCTGCTCGTGGGGGGCGACGGGATCCCCCTCGAGACGTTCCTGCGACGGCCCGCCGAGCACTGGCTGCGTCGCCCGCCCTGACCCCAAAGGAAGAAGAAACCGGGCCGCCTGTTCTCCTCTATAACGACCGCCTCTTCGGCCTGAAAGAGAGGCTGCAGGCGGGCGCTTTGGTAACGAGCTTGGTCTTGCCCATAGTCTTGCGCGATGTACTCAGGGAAATAAGAGGCCGCCCTGTCAGTGGAGATGGCGATCGGGATTGGCAGACGGACTGGTTGAACTTCTGCAAATGGCTGGGTGTTTCTGACGATCTACCTCAAGACGATCAGGACTATGCGGAGTGGGAAGAAGGCGTAGTACGTGCATTCTGCAGGAAACATGACTTGGTGAAGGGTGCGAATCGAGTCTTGGACGCGGGGGGATGGCGGTGAGACTTCGGGCCTTGAACGAGCGTGGACTGAGGGAGTTTATTGATTGGATGAGAAAAGGTGCGCACCGGTCGCCGCCGCTTCACCTTATCGAGGATACGGGTACGTCAAGAGCGCTCGGGAACGGCGTAGCGGTCGATGAGACGAAGAAGTTTGCGAACCGCTACGAGTTCGGACTCTACCTATGCGACCGCTTGAAACCGCTTACGACGCGTGGATTGGAGAACGATGTCGGGGTGTGGTCCGCGCTTGGACTAGTGTGGTTCGATCAGATTTGTCCGCGCGGGCCGGGCGGCAAAAGAAGGCCGACTCCGGAGTACCTGTTCGTGCTGAGCACGGACTGGCGTCAGGGTTACAGGCACATGGTTAGGCCCTGCTGGCAGTTGGTCCGTGACCACGGTGAGCGAGCCCGGTTCATGCTCTTGGCGGGGTCGGCGCGACTGGACTCGCTGCGGAGGCGCGGCGAAATCTTCGAACAAATGGCATCGCGGTCGGGCGTCTTCTTCAATGCGGGAGTGGTGTCAGCTGTGGCGGGTCTGTACGCGGACCCCACCACGGGAAGGCCACGGCGGGGCGTTGCAGGAAAGGGTGGAGGGAGCATCCGCAGAATGGGGCTGCTGTTAACCCAACTGGATCTGACCTTCGACTTAGTGTCAGTTCCCGAGGGTCGCATGGGAGAGCTCGTCCCCGCCGAGTTTGCGCGATGGAAATAGCATCTGAGGCCGCGCGTAGAGGCGGCACATGAGATTGAACTCGGTGTCCTTCGCGAGTCGGTAGCAGTTGCAGGAGAGATAGCCCTCGCAATGCGGGCGCGGGATGCCTATCGGCACGCGGACATTGTGATCTTGAAAGTGCGCTCCCCTCCCCATCGAGTCGGGAAGGGAATTCTGATGCCTTTGATGGGCCCACCTGCCTCCCAATGATCAAGCTGCTCTTGTGATGAAACGGACGTGGGAACGAGGTGTTTTCCCAGTTTCACCAATACCGACCCCTCCCAGATTAGGATGAAGCTATCGGTGTTGTCTCCTCTCCTTTGCACTGGGATGTCGAATTCCTCTTCTCCGCTTATCACTCTAGCAAGGTGCCGTGCTGCTTCCGTATTCACCCACTTGTAACCCTCCTCCATCCCCAGCAAAAAGAAGAAAGCCAAGTAGGCGGCCTTCAAGAGGCCAACGTAGAGGTCAGTTTCCTTCCCGAGTCTACCCACATCGAAGATGAGTGGTGGGTCCCCCTCCCTAGCGGGAGACAGTTCGGCTCTCACTATCCCTAAGGAACTGAAAGGGACGGACTTTCCATCATCGTCGTTGAAACTCAGGCTCGCTCCAAATCTGTCTGCCTGTCCTCTTACTCTGTCCCCTCTCCCTTGAACAAAGGCAGCGCCTCTACTCTCCCCTCTGTTCTCATTGTTGCACCTACCGCAGGTCAAACACTCGAAGCCCTGCAAATCCAATCCCAAACCGGGCGGTGGGACGTGATCTATAGTGGGCTTCAGGTCCTCCCCAAATCTCCTGACGCAAATCGGGCAGGCGTAGTAGCCCTCCTCACGAAGCTTCTTTGTCAGCGCCGTCTTTCTTCTGCTCTTACCCCTGCCCATGTTCACCTCTCGAAGTGTCCAAACTCGCGGTAGAGCATGTCCACGGTGTAGAAGCCATTCCTGAAGAACCGGACCGGCCCCTCAATGGCTATGTCGTGGTAATTCTCGCGGCTCATCAACGGAACTTCCCGTCTGTTCGGAGAGCCGAAGAAGGAACCATCGTGCGGGTCAGCATCGCGCCGTGCGCGGCGCGGAGCGCCGCGCGTGCCGGCTGAAGCCGGCGTTCCAAGCCGGTGCGCCATCACGCCCGGCGGCGGCCCCGCTCCCCAGCCGCCGGGCGGCTGGCGCTACCGCGGTCCCGTGCTCCCCGGCGGGACGCGGACCACCCCCGGCACCCCTTCACCCTCGAGCGAACGGTTGGCTTCGGGCAGTTCGGTCTCCAGGATCCGCTGGAGTTCCGCCTGCTGGACCGCGAGCCGCTCCCGCAGGATGCCGTGCACCTCGCGCATCTGGTCGGTCGGGGGGAAGTCGGCGCTCTGGACCGCGCCCGCGAGGTAGCCGATCCGGCCCGCGAGCATGTTCGGCCAGCGGATCTGGTCCTGTCCGGTGCCGGTGACGGCCATCGGGATGAGCCGCTCTTCGACCGCGATGAGCGAGCCCTCGAGGCCGTCCACCGCCGAGGCGATCGCCTCGACCTGGTTCGTCTCTTCGGCCAGCGACTTCACGTCGAGCAGTTGCCGCCGCAGCCACTCGATCTCGTTCACCATGCCGGCCACGGTTTCCATGTCGGTCCGTAGCTCCCGGACCAGCGCCGTCTGGGCGGCGATGTCCTCGAGCGTGCCTTCGCTGTGGGGATCCTTCATGACCTCGAGACTCGCCTGCCGCGTCTCGTCGCCCACCTGCAGCTCGACCTGGTAGGCGCCGGGCGGGGCGAGGACCGCGACCCGGGCGCCGCCCGGCGCCGACCGTGACCGGTCCTCGTCCAGCTCGACCCAGTCCGCGCCGGTGGGCGGCGTGCGCAGCCGCATCTCCGTGGACTGGTCCTCGCGGAGGTTCCACCAGACCCGGTTGAGCCCGGCGTCCCCGCTGCCGTCCATGGTCCGGATCGTGTCGCCGGTGGCGTTCTTCACGACCACCTTGACCCCGTCGGCCTCGTCGTCGAGCCAGTAGCTGATCGGGGCGCCGTAGGGCGGGTTCTCCCCGGCCGACCAGTCGTCGAACTGGGAGAAGGGCGCGGTGATCGGGTGGAACCGGTACACCGACCGCGGCTCGAAGAGGTGCACGGAAGCGGCCTCGACCTCGTCGGTCCACTGCTGGAGCGGCGAGATGTCGTCCATGATCCAGAAACCGCGGCCGTAGGTGCCGACCACCAGGTCCTTGAAGCGCTCCTGCACCGTGATCCAGTACATGGGGCTGGGCGGCAGGCCGTTGGCGAGCCGCTGCCAGTTGGCGCCGTCGTCGAAGCTCACGTAGAGGAAGTTCTCGGTGCCGAGGTAGAGCAGTCCCGGCCGCGCCGGATCCTCGCGGACGTTCCGGGTGTAGCTGAGCGGGCTGTCCTTGACGCCGTTCACGATCAGCTCCCAGGACGCGCCGAAGTCCTCGGTCCTGTACACGTAGGGCGCGAAGTTCCCCACCTGGTGGGCCTCGACGGTCATGTAGGCCTTCCCGGCCTCCCACTTCGAGGCGTCGACGTTCCGGACCACGCCCTCCTCGGGCATGCCGGGGATGTTCGCGGTGACGTCCGTCCAGTTCGCCCCGCCGTCACGGGTCACATGCATCAGGCCGTCGTTCGTGCCCGCGTAGATCACCCCCGCCTCGACCGGGCTCTCGTCCACCGCGTACACCACGCAGCAGTACTCGACGCCGATGTTGTCCGGGGTGAGGCCGCCGGAGACGGTCTGCCGGTCCTTGTTGTTGGAGGTCAGGTCGGGGCTGATCTCCTCCCAGCTCTGGCCGCCGTTCGTCGTCCGGTGGACGTGCTGGCTGCCGACGTACACCGTGTTCCGGTCGTGCGGCGAGATGGTCAGCGGGAACACCCACTGGAACCGGTAGCGGAGCGTCTCCGCCGGCCAGCCGATGGTGCTCTCGGGCCAGACCTCGACCTGGCGGAACTGCCGGGTGGTCTCGTTGTAGCGGACCACGATCCCGCCGGCCGCGCCGAAACCGGACGCGCTCGACCAGACGATGTTCGGGTCCACCGGGTCCGGGGTGGCGAACCCGCTCTCGCCGCCGCCGACCCCGTGCCACATGCCGCGCGGAATCCCGGCGCTGAAGAACCCGCCCGTGAACGCCCGGCTCGGTCCCCGGGTCGAGGGGCCGTCCTGCCGGTTGCCGAGCACGTTGTAGGGAATCGCGTCGTCCACGGTCACGTGGTACATCTGGGCGAGCGGGAGCTGGATCTTGAACCAGGACTTGCCCCGGTTCTCCGAGATCGAGACGCCGCCGTCGTGCGCGACGGCCATCCGGTCCGCGTCGGTGTGGTCGATCCACATGTCGTGATGGTCCCAGCCGGGGGCGTCGTTGAAGCCGTGCACCCGGTGCGTTACGCCGGCATCCAGCGTCGAAGCGAACGACGCGGTCAGGAAGTAGGCCTCGTCGCGATCGTCGGGCGCCGCCGCGCAGCGGGCGTAGTAGGCGTTCCGTCCGGAGAGGTTGCGGTTGTGGGTCTGGATCGTCCAGGTCTTGCCGCCGTCGCTCGACGCCCAGAGTTCGCCGCTCTCGACCTCGCCGGTGCTCCAGTCCGCCGAGTCCACGCCGAAGTAGGGCACGCCGTCGCTGGTCTCGATGAGCGCGTACACCCGGCGGGAGTCCGACTTGCTCATGCAGAGCGCGATCTTCCCGACGTCGGACGTCGGCAGGCCGTTGCCCTCGAGCTCGGTCCAGGTGTCGCCGCCGTCGCGGGTCATCCAGAGCCCGCTGCCGGGCCCGCCGCTCATCCGGCCCCAGGTCCGGAGCGCGAGCTGCCACATGCCGGCGAACAGGATCCGGGGGTTGTTCGGGTCCATGACCATGTCCGAGGCCCCGGTCTCCTCGTCCACGAAGAGGACCTTTTCCCAGGTTTCCCCCCCGTCCATCGTGCGGTAGACCCCGCGTTCGGGCTGCGGCGAGTAGGCATGCCCGAGCGACGCCGCGTAGACGATGTCCGGGTTCGTGGGGTGGATGATGATCCGCCCGATCCGCGCGGTGGCGTCGAGGCCCATGTGCTGCCAGGTCTCCCCGGCGTCGGTGGACTTGAAGACACCGAGGCCGATGGAGACGTTCGCCCGGATGAAGGTCTCGCCGGTGCCGGCCCAGACGATGTTCGGGTCGGACTCCGAGACCGCCAGCGCCCCGACGGCGTGGACGTCCTGGTCGTCGAAGACCGGCCGCCACTTCAGGCCGGCGTCCTCGGTCTTCCAGATTCCGCCGGTGGCCGCCCCGGCGTAGTAGACGTTCCGGTCGCCCGGCACGCCGGCGACCGCGAGGGTGCGGTTCCCGACCGGGCCGATGTGCCGGAACTTGAGCCCGCCGAGCTCGTCGGGCGCGGGCTGGGCGAGCACCGCGGCGGGAAGTCCGAGGGCAAGGTTCAGGAAAAGGCTGAATCCAAGACGCATGGGGTGTCCTCCGGGCGGGATGGGGCGCTATTCGGCAGCGTCCGCGTTCTGTCGACGGAAATAAAGGTATACGGGAATGCCGGCGGCGGTGATCCCGAGGCCGATCAGGGCGTCCCGCGGATCGGTGATCAGGGTGTTCACCAGCAGCACGGCCGAGAAGATGGTGAAGATCGCGGGGAGCAGGGGATAGCCGAAGGCGCGGTAGGGCCGGTCGAGGTCGGGCTGCTTCCAGCGGAGCACGAAGACGGCGGCGCTCCCGAGGCCGTAGAACAGCCAGGAGACGACCACCACGTAGGTGAAGAGCTGGTCGTAGGTGCCGGTGAGCGCGATGCCGGCGGCCCAGAGGCCCTGCACCAGGGTCGCGTTCTTCGGGACCGCTCCCGGGCTCAGCCGGGCGAAGGAGCGCAGGAAGGCGCCGTCGCGCGCCATGGCGTAATAGACCCGGGCGCCGGTGAAGATGAAGCCGTTCGCGGCGGCAAAGCAGGAGACCATCACCGCGAGCGTCACGAGCTGCCCGCCGAGCGGCCCGCCGGCCAGCCTGGCGGCGTCGGCAGCGACCGTCTCGGTGCCGGAGAAGCCCGCGAAGGGCAGTGCCTTCAGGTAGGCGAAGTTGAGCAGCAGGTAGATGCCGATCAGCAGCAGCAGGCTGAGCGAGATGGCCCGCGGCAGGAAGCGCTGGGGGTTCTTCACCTCACCGCCCACGAAGGTGATGCTGATCCAGCCGTCGTAGGCCCAGAGCGCCGCCACCATCGCGGCGCCCCAGCGGGCGGCCGCCGAACCCTCGAGGGGCAGCCGGGAGCTGGCGATGGTCTCGACCGACTGGTCTCCCCAGGAGACGCAGAGCACCACGATGGCGCCCGCCATCACCAGCTTGGCGATCGTGGTCAGGTTCTGGGTGTCGGCGGAGGAGCGCACGCTGCGGCAGTTCCAGAGCGAGAGCCCCAGGATGAGGATCACCACCACCGCCTTGGCCGCCGTCGGACCGAGCGGCACGAACTGGGCGCCGTACTCGACGAAGACCACCGCCACGGCGGCGATCGAGGCGGTCTGGATGACCGCGAAGAGGCTCCAGCCGTAGAGGAACCCGACGAGCGGGTGGTAGGCCCGCTCCAGATAGACGTATTCCCCGCCGGCGTGGGGATAGAGCGCGGCCAGTTCGGCGATCGCGAAGGCGCCGCACAGCGACATCGCCCCGGCCCCCACCCAGATCAGCGCCGCACCGCCCGCCGAACCCGTCGAGGCGATCACGTACGCCGGCACCACGAAGATCGCCGACGCCAGGATCGTCCCGATGTTCACGAACAGCGCGTCGCCGAGCCTGAGTTCCCGCCGCAGTCCCTGAGCCAAGTCCGCCAGCGTACCGGATCAGGCGTCGCGGCACGCCGGCTTGGAACGCCGGTCTCCAGACCGGCACCGCGGTGCTCCGCACCGCGCACGTCC
>CAYUVU010000212.1:0-2366 GCA_964448205.1 uncultured Acidobacteriota bacterium | reverse complement strand
TTCGGCGGGCTGTGCCGGCTGAAGCCGGCGTTCCAAGCCCGCTCCGGTACCCTCCCCTCCCCATGGGAAAGCTGGCGCGCGAACTCGCGTCGCGGATCGAGGGGGACGTCCGGTTCGACCGCGCGAGCCGGATCCTCTACTCGAACGACGCCAGCATCTATCAGGTCGAGCCGCTCGGGGTGGTGATCCCCCGCCACACCGCGGACGTGGCGGAGGCGGTCCGGACCGCCGCGGAGGCGGAGGCGCCGGTGCTGCCGCGCGGCGGCGGCACCTCGCTCGCCGGGCAGGCGGTCGGCGAAGCGGTGGTGCTCGACCTGTCGGTGCACTTCCGGAGCGTGCTCGAGATCAACCGGGAGGAGATGTGGGCCCGGGTGCAGCCAGGGGTGGTCCAGGACGCCTTCGGCGCGGCGCTCGCCCCGCACGGGTTGCGGTTCGGCCCCGAGACCTCGACCTCGAACCGCGCGAACCTCGGCGGCATGATCGGCAACAACTCGGCCGGGGCCCGCTCGCTCGTCTACGGCAAGACGGTCGAGAACGTCCTCGACGCCACCGTGGTGCTGCCCGACGGGAGCTGCGAGCGCCTCGGTTGGCTGAGCTGGGAGGACATCCGGCGCCGGGCGCGGGGGAACGGCGTGCTCGCCCCGCTGCTCCGCGAGCTGCTGGCGCTCAAGGAGGAGTATTCGGACGACATCCGGGAGCGGTTCCCGCGGATCCCCCGGCGGGTCTCGGGCTACAACCTCGACGTGCTGCTCGACCCCGGCGGGGTGAACCTGGCGCACCTCGTCGTCGGCTCCGAGGGCACGCTCGGCACCGTGGTGGAGGCGCGGGTGAAGCTCCACCGGTTGCCGCCCGCGGTCGGACTCGCCGTCCTGCACTTCGACGCGATGCTCCCGGCGCTCGAGGCGGGCGTGGTGGCGCTCGAACTGCGTCCGACCTGCGTCGAACTCGTGGACCGGATGGTCATGGAACTCGCCCGCGAGTCGCTCGAGTACTCGCGGCGCCTCCACTTCATCGAGGGCGAGCCCGGGGCGCTCATCCTGGTCGAGTTCGCCGGCCACAGCCAGGCGGAAGTGGCCTCCAAGCTGGCCGATCTCGAACGCCGCCTCGGAAACCGCGGCCGTCCCCACCTCCGCGTCCTCGACCCGGCGGAACAGAAGAACGTCTGGGCGGTCCGCAAGGCCGCGCTCCCGCTCCTCCTCAGCCTCCCCGGCGACAAGAAGCCCATCGCCTTCGTCGAAGACACCGCGGTCGAACCCTCCCGGCTGCCGGAGTTCATCCGCGGGTTCGAGGACATCCTCGCCGGCCGCGACACCGAGGGGAGCTTCTACGCGCACGCCGGCGCCGGCTGCCTCCACATCCGGCCGCTGATCAACCTGAAGGACCCCGCCGAGATCCGGAAGATGGACACCCTCGCGCAGGAGATCTGCGACCTGGTGCTCGACTTCGGGGGCGCGATGAGCGGCGAGCACGGCGACGGCCTCGCCCGCAGCCACTTCAACGAGAAGGTCTTCGGGGGGAGGGTCTACGACGCGTTCAAGCGCCTCAAGGCGGCGTTCGACCCGGCGGGCATCATGAACCCGGGGAAGGTGGTGGACGCGCCGGCCATGACCGACAACCTGCGCTACGGGGAGGACTACCGGGCGGAGGAACTGCCGGTGGTCTATCCGTACCAGCGCCACGGCGGTTTCGCCGGAGCGGTCGAGCTCTGCAACGGGGCCGGGGTCTGCCGCAAGGAACTGGTGGGGACGATGTGCCCCTCGTTCATGGCGACCAAGGAGGAGGAGCACTCCACCCGCGGCCGGGCGAACCTGCTGCGGGCGCTCCTCGACGGGCGGCTGCCGCCCGAGCGGGAGTCGGAGGACCGGGTGCTCCAGGCGCTCGACCTCTGCCTCGGCTGCAAGGCCTGCAAGGCCGAGTGCCCGTCCGGGGTGGACATGGCCCGGCTCAAGTCCGACTTCCAGCACCGCTACTACCGGGACCGGAAGCGTCCGCTCGCCGACCGCATCTTCGGCGCGCCCGACGTGCTGGCCCGCTGGGGAAGCCGCTTCGGGCCGCTCGCCCGCTGGGTGGACCGGCGGGGCTGGGGGGCCTCGCTGCTGGCGCGGACGATCGGTTTCGACCGGCGCCGGAGCCTGCCGAGCCTCGCCCGCCAGCCCTTCGCCCGCTGGTTCCGCAGCGTCGAGGCCACCTCCCAGCCGGCCTCCCCGCGGGGCGAGGTGGCGCTCTTCCCCGACACCTTCACGAACTACTTCGAGCCGCAGATCGGGATCGCCGCCTGCCGGGTGCTCTGGGCGCTCGGCTACCGCGTGGTGTTGGCGCCCGAGGTCTGCTGCGGCCGGCTGGGAGGCGGCCTCCACCCTCCGGAA
>CAYUVU010000211.1:0-3301 GCA_964448205.1 uncultured Acidobacteriota bacterium | reverse complement strand
TGGCCCGGCACTTCGTCATGAGTTCCCGCTACGAATGGATGTTCTGGGACATGGCCTGGCGCCAGGCCATGTCCCAGAACATCCATTCGTAGCGGGAACTCATGACGAAGTGCCGGGCCATCGCATTCCGGGCGTCCGGGCCGAGACCGTCGGCGACGTCGTCGGTGAGCTGCACCACGCGCTGCACCACCGCGTCGTACTCGGCGCTGCCGTAACTCTCGATCCAGCGCCGGTACAACGGGTCGGGGGAGGGCGGACGCTTCAGTAGCTCCTTGCCGACTTCCGCGTAGATCCAGTAGCAGGGAAGGACGGCGGCGAGCCCTTCGTGGAAGGGTCTTGAATGGACCTGCGAGAGGAAATAGCTCGTGTAGGCGACGTTGGTGGGCGCCGCCTGGCGCGTGAAGAGTTCGTCCCGGGAGCCGCCGAGTTCGGTGATGAACCGGCCGAGCTGTTCCCGCTCGCCCCGGACGGTCTCCACGGCGTCGCCGCAAAGCGCTTCGGTGATGTCCGGGTGCGGAGCCTTCCCCCCCAGGATGGCCACCGCGCGCGCGAACTCGTGCAGGTAGAGCGCATCCTCGAGCACGTAGAAGCGGAAGACCTGACGGTCCAGGGTCCCGTCCGCGAGTCCGTCGAGGAAGGGATGGCGGAGGATGTCCCGGTAGATGGAGTCGATCCCGGCCCAGAGCCGGGAGGTGAGGCGGTCTTCGCGCGGTGCGGTCATGACGGAGAAATGCTAGTGCGGCGAGCCGTCGCTAGCCGAACACCACCGGGACCCAGAAGACCGCGAACAGGCAGGTGAGGACCGCGCCGATGATGTTCACCCCGATGCCGGCGCGCACCATCTGGGGGATCGTGAAGTGTCCGGTTCCGAAGACGATGGCGTTCGGCGGGGTGGCCGCCGGCAGCATGAACGCGCAGGAGGCCGCGACCGTCACGGGCAGCAGCAGCATCAGCGGCGGGATGCCGGCGCCCGTCGCGACCGCGGCGAGGATGGGGACCATCATGGCGGTCGAGGCCAGGTTCGAGGCCAGCTCGGTGAGCAGGATGATGAAGACCACCACCATGATCACGAAGAGCGGGAACGGCAGCGCCGAGGCGCCGGCCAGGCGGTCGCCCAGGACCTGGGAGAGCCCGCTCACCTCCAGACCGTTCGCGAGCGAGAAACCGCCGCCGATCAGGATCAGGACGTCCCAGGGGATCTTCACTCCCCATTCCCAGTTGAGGATGCGGTCTCCGGAGCCGTTCCCGGCGGGGACGAGGAAGGCGAGGACCGTCGCCGCCATGGCGATGGTGGAATCGGTGATGAGCCCGCCGGTCGGCAGGAATCCGGTCCACACCGGGCGGAACATCCAGGCCAGGGCCGTGCCTCCGAACAGGATCGCGAGGCGCTTCTCCGGGATCGAGAGCGGACCGAGCGCCAGGTAGGCGGCGCGGACCGGCTCCCGGCCGCCGGGAATGTCCTTGATCCGGATCGGAAACGCCACCCGCGTGAGCCAGAGCCAGGTCAGGGGGAGAAACAGGATCGTCAGCGGCATCGCGAAGGCGAGCCAGCGCACGAAGGTGATCTGGATGTCCAGTTGTTCGCTCAGGAAACCGGCGAGGAAGACGTTCGGCGGCGTTCCGATGAGGGTCGAGAAACCGCCGATGGACGCCCCGTAGGCGCAGCCGAGCATCAGGCAGACCGCGAACGGGAAATCCCCCGGAGCGGGACGCCTGGGCCCGTGGACCGCCCTCGAGATCTCCGCGATCACCGCGACTCCGATCGGCATCATCATCGCGGTGGTGGCCGTGTTGGAGACCCACATGGACAGGAACGCGGACGCCACCATGAAGCCGAGCACCAGCCGGGGAGGCGAGCTGCCCATCGCCATCACCGTCCGGAGCGCGATCCGCCGGTGCAGGTTCCAGCGCTGCATCGCCTGGGCGATCATGAACCCGCCGAGGAAGAGGTACACGAGGTGGTTGGCGTAGGGCGCCGCCGCCCCTGCCGCGTTCGTGATCCCGAACGCCGGGAGCAGCACCAGCGGCAAGAGCGAGGTCACCGCCAGCGGCGCCGCTTCCGTCACCCACCAGGTGGCCATGATCGCGGCCACCGCCAGCATCCGGCGCGCCTCGTCGGGGATGCCGGGGATCGGGACGACGGCGATGCCCACCAGCAGGGCCAGCCCGAGGACGAGTCCGATCCGCTCGCGCTTCATCCGTTTGATCGTCGGAATTCGATGCCGGCCGGCCACTGTCGCCGGCCGGGGGCGCGAGAGCGTATGTCATTCGACCGGCAATGTGTTGTCCCCAAACCCCGGAGGCATTCGGGGCGGCGGCGCTGCCGGCCGCTACTGCTGGTCGGTGGTTTCCGGCTGGTACCCGAGACTCAGGAGGTTCGCGAGCAGCCGGTAGGCGCCCGGCGTTCCGGCCGGAAGCTGCCGCCAGAGGCCGAGGCCGAGGTAGAGCCAGCGGCCCTCGCCGTGGCGGGCCTCCACCAGGATGCCGCGCTTCTCCCCGGCGTTGTATTCGAAGGGATCCTCTGACGCGAGGAGGTCCCGGTAGGCGGGGTCCCCGCCCGGGGCCAGGAAATAGAGCCCGCGCTCCTGGACCCAGCCGGCCCAGTCGGAGTCGCCGATCCGGTTCGGCCCGGTGAAGGCCGGATGATCGGGAATCAGTACCCGCATCGGGGCGTCTTCGTCAGTGACCCGGCCGCGCCCGACCGAGATCGGATACGGCCCCCAGGGGCCGGCGTTGAACTCGAACTTGTTGTACTGGACGAGAAGCGTCCCTCCTCCGGCGACGTAGTCGAGGAGACGCTGGTTGTGCGTCCGGAGATCGGGGCGGGCCAGGTAGGCGCGCACTCCCAGGACGATAGTGTCGAACACCGAGAGATCCCCCTCAGCGAGCGCCGCTTCGTCCAGGAAGGTCAGGGGCACTCCGAGCTGCGCGATGGCCTCGGCGACTTCGTCCCCCACTCCCTCGACGTAGCCGACGTGGACGGGGGCGACCGTGGCGTCCAGCACGCGGGCCGCGGCTTCCGCCGGGCGGAACAGGTAGCGCGTCTCGATGTGGTGGTAGGCGATCTCCTGGACGGTCTCGGTGAAGGCGTCGCCGCCCGCCGCGGGCCGCGCCGAAGCGGCGAGCCGGTAGCCGCCGTCGGCCGCTCCGGCCGGAGCGCTCACCTCGAACTCGACGCGGGTCTCACCGGGGCCGGTGAAGGCGACCGGAACGCTCTCCGGGGCAACCGTCCACCCGGTGGGTGCCTGAAGCGCGGCGTGGAACTCTGCCGCTCCGTCGCCGCGGTAGATGACCGAAACGC
>CAYUVU010000210.1:0-7794 GCA_964448205.1 uncultured Acidobacteriota bacterium | reverse complement strand
GGGGTCCGCCCGGCGGACCCCCGCCCGCCGCCATCGCCGCGAGCCGTTCGTCGATCGCTTCGTCGGTCATGCCGCGCGCCCGCATTCGCTCGCGCATCGCGGCGCGCCGTTCCTCGGTCATTTCGAACCCACCGCCGGGCGCGGCGCCCGCGGTGCGCGCCGGACGCTCCTCGGCGCCCGGCCCCACGAGGATCTGGACCGGTGTGGCGTCGGTGAGACCGTCCTGGCCGACCACGATGACCCGGTCGCCCCGATCAAGGCCGCTCGTGACCTCGACCCGGTCGTCCTCTTCGTACCCGAGGGTCACGTTCCGCCGGTAGGCGGCCCCGTCCTCGACGACGAACACCGAATCGGCAAGGCTCTCCAGCGAGAGCGCCCGCTTCGGCATGATCAGCGCCTCCTCCCGCACGTCGGTCACGAGCCGCACCCCGGCGAACATCCCCGGGCTGAGCCGTCCCTGCCGGTTCACCTCGAGCGTGACCCGGATCGTCCCGGTGGCGGCGTCCACCACCGGGCTGATCCGCAGGACGCGGCCCCGGAACTGCTCGTCCGGAAACGCTTCCACCGCCAGGATCGCCGGCTGGCCGATGGAGAGCCGGGCGAGATCCCTTTCCGGCACCCCGATCACGCACAGCAGCGGATCGAAGTCGGAAATACGGAAGAGCTGCTGTCCCGCGGTCACCGTCTCCCCGAACTTCACCGCCCGCTGGATGATCAGGCCGTCGAAGGGCGCCGTGATGCGGGTATAGCCGAGCTGGATCTCGTTTCCGGCAAGCTGCGCCTTGGCTGACTCGAAGGCGGAGTAGGCCTGGTCGTACACCTCCTGACTCACGATCGCGTTCTCCAGGGAGGCCTTCGCCCGCTCGTAGGCGGTCTCCGCGTCCTGGAGCGCCACCCGGGAAATCTCCACCTGCGCGCGGGCCTCGAGCTCGTCGATCTGCGCGAGCACTTCGCCGGCCCGCACCTGGACTCCCTCTTCGGTGTTGAGGGCCACCAGCGGCCCGCCGGTGCGGGCCACGATGTCCACCTCGCGCTCGGCTTCGAGCGTTCCGTTGGTCTCGATGAAGGCCGAGATCGGCCCCGGGAGAATCTCGACGACCTCGACGGGGACCGCGGTTACGGGAGCGCTCCCGCCGCCGAACCCGCCGGGAGGGCCGCCGCCCGGAGGACCGCCCCGGCCGCTGCCGCCGCCCGGCCCGGCCGCCTCGTCCCCGGAACCGCACGCCACGGCGGCGGCGAGCCCGGCCAGCAGGAGCACCTGGAGTAGCGGCCGCCCGGGGACCTTCCGGCCCCCGGGAGAAGTTGTCTTGATCTGGGGCACGAATTCCCTCATTGCGTTACTGGAGCCAGGGCCGGGGCACCGGCGGAGGCTGCGGGCTCACTGGCCGCGGGCGTTTCAGGGGCCGTGGTGTAGGGCCACAGCAGGCGCTTCAGGTCGTCGGTCACCGCGTAGATCGTCGGCACGAGGAGCAGCGTCAGCAGCGTCGAGGTCGGCAACCCCCCCGCGAGCACCAGGCCGATCGGGGCCCACTGCCCGGCGCGGCCGTCCACCGATCCGAAGAGGCCGGGCAGGAAGTAGGGCGCGGCGAGCGGCAGCAGCCCGCAGAAGGTGGTCAGGGCGGTCATCATGACCGGCCGCAGCCGGTGTTCGCTGCCGAGAATGAGCGCCTCGTCCCGGGACATCCCCTGTTTGCGCAGGGAGTTGACGTGGGCGATCAGGACGATGGCGTTGTTCACGACGATGCCCGCGAGCAGCACCAGGCCGAGCATCGCGGTGTTGCCGAGAGTCTGGCCCGTGAGCTTCAGCGTGATGGCCACCCCGATGAAGGAGAACGGGATCGAGAACATGATCACCGCCGGGTGGATAAAGCTCTCGAAGAGCGCCACCATGATCAGGTAGATCAGCAGCAACGCGAACGCGAACGCGAAACCCGCGGCGGCGAAGTCCGTCTGCCCCATCCGGGACCAGCGGTCGAAGCTCCACTCGTAGCCGGGGGGCAGGGCGATGTCGGCGAGCTGCTCCTGGACCTGGCCCATCAGCCGGAACGAAGCGCCGGGAACGGTGGTGTTCGCGCTGATGGTGAGCTTCGGACGCCGGTCCTCCCGTTCGATGCTCCGGGGGCCGCTCACCATCTCGAAGTCGGCCATGGCGCCGACCGGGATCCGAGCGCTGCCGACGAAGACCGGCATGCGGCGGACATGGTCGAGCTGCTCGCGCTGTTCCTCGGGGTACTGGACCACGATGTCCACTTCCCGCTGGTCGCTCTCGATCGTGCCCACCGGCCGGGTGGTCAGCGCGCTGCGGACGGTCTGGGCCACGGCGAAGGTCCCGGCTCCGGAGGCGAGCGCCCGCTCCGCGTTCGGGCTGATGTGCAACTCCTCCGTCCCGCTCTCGAGCGAGGTGTCCACGTCCCGGATCCACGGAAGCGCGCCAAGGCGCTCCACCACCCGGCCGGAGATCAGCTCGAGGACGTCCATGTCGTCGCCCTTGAGATCCAGCCGGATCCCGCTGCCGCGCCCGGGACCGCGCCCCCGGCTCTCGGCGATCCGGAAATCCACTCCGGCGATCGTCGGCAGCATGTCCCGGATCTCGTCGGTGATCTCCTGGACGCTCCGTTCGGACTCGGACTCGTCCACCAGGTAGAGCTCGAAGCGCCGGCCGCCGCCGCCGTAGCCGCCGCCGCGGGACCGCCCGCCGCCCCGGCGGAATTCGTAGACGACGTCGGCGATCTCGAGTTCCTCCCGCCGCTCCTCGATGAGCGCCGCGACCGACTCCATCACCTCCCGGGTCTCGTCGATCGAATAGGCCCGGGGCACGTCCACGTTGATGGTCACCTCGCGTTCCACCGTGTTGTCGAAGCTGGAGCGTTCGATGTTCTGGTAGAGGAACCAGGCAACGCCCAGCAGGCCGATGGCCACCATCAGCGAGACGAACCGATGGTGGAGGGTGCGCCGGATGACCTTCCCGTGGAGACGGCCCAGGAGCCGCATGGTCCGGGAATAGACCCGCCGTTCGTTCCGGAGCACGACCCCGGCCATCATCGGCACCACGGTGAGCGCCACGAGGAGCGAGGCCACGATCACCACGCTCAGGGTGAACCCGAAGTCGGTGAAGATGCGGAAGAAGCCGCCCATCGTCGCGCCGAGGAAGATGAGCGGCACGAACACGCACATGGTGGTGGCCGCGCCCGCGATGATGGGCATGGTCACCGCGGAGGCGCCGTGGATGGCGGCGGTCCGCGAGTCCTCCTTGTACTCGGTGAAGTGGCGCGAGATGGAGTCGATGACCACGATCGCCGGATCGGCGAGCATGCCGACGGCCACCATCAGCCCGAAGAGGCTGATCACGTTCAGCGTGGTGTCCACCGCCCCCGTCTGCCGCCCGAGGTACATGATGACGAAGGTCGTGATGATCGAGAGCGGAATCGCCACCGCCACCAGCAGGGTGGTGCGCACCTTCTGCAGGAAGAGCAGCAGGATGATCATTGCCAGGCCGCCGCCGAAGAGTCCGGCGAGGGTCAACTGGGACAGTCCGCCGCGCACGTCGAGCGACGAGTCCTGGATGTAGCGCATCTCGATCCCGTCGTAGCGTGGGATGGCGGCGATCTCGTCCATCTCCGCCTTCACCCCGTCGGCGACCTCCAGCACGTTGGCGTTGGACGCCTTGTAGATGCGGAAGGTGACCGCTTCCTCACCGTTCAGGTAATCGAAGGAGGTCTGGGTCGGGAACTCGTAGGTGACGTCGGCCACGTCGCTCAGCCGCAACCCGGCGTCGCCGATCGGCGTTTCCCGGATGTCCTCGGGCCGCTGGAACTCCCCGACGGTGCGGACGATCAGCTTCCGCGAGCCGTCGGTGATGGTGCCGCCGGAGACATTGACGTTGTTCTGGGAGAGCACCGTCGAAATGTCGCGGACATCCACGTTCAGCGACGCCATCCGCGCCTGGTCCATGCTGACCCGCAGTTCCCGCCGGCGAACGCCGCGGACGTCCACGCTGGCCACGCCCTCGAGGCGCTCGAGCCGCGGCTGCACGATGTCTTCGGCGAAGTCGAAGAGGCGTTCCCGCTCCCAGGGCGCCCCCAGGTGGAACTGGAGGATGGGAATGTCGGTGCTCTGGAACCGCCGGATGTTGATGCGCTCGATGTCGTCGGGCAGCAGGTGACGGATCCGGTCCACGCGGTCGCGGGCCTCCACGACCATGAGGTCCATGTCCGCGCCCTCGTCGAACTCCACGCTGACGTTGCCGCTCTCGGCCCTCGCGGTAGCGGTAAGCACCGTGATCCCGGGGATGGTCCCCAGGCTCTCTTCCAGCGGGCGGACGATGAGGCGCTCGGTCTCCTCGGGAGAGGAGGACTCGTAGTCGATGCTCACCCACAGGCTGTTGGAGCCGAACGAGGGCAGGAATTCGAGGGGGAGCCGGGTCAGCGAGACGTAGCCGAGCACGACGAGCCCGATCGCGATCATGCTGATCGTCACCCGCCGGTCCACCGCGAAGCGGGCCAGGAAACTGCCCCGCTCCGGGACCTGCTCCTGGTCGTGTGAGTGGCGGTGTCCTTCCAGTCCGCTCATCGTCGCATCCCTCCCCGGGGCGCTCCTTCGGGGGAACCCTGCTCGGAGTCACCCTCTACGGAATCGCGGTCCCGATCGTTCCGTCCCCGCTCGCGCATCAGGGCGTCGAAGGTCTCCCGCTGCGAGTCGTTGAGGATCTCGCTGATCTGCTCGCGGAACTTCAGCCGCAGTTCGCGGTAACGCGCGTAGGTGTCGTCCCAGAAGGCGCTCGCCTCGGCGCGGTTGGCCTCGATGAAGGCGTCCATCTGCGCCTGCTGCGCCTCGTCGAGTTCGAGCCGGTTCACGAGCTGCTCGCGGAACCGCCGGGCCCGGTCTCCGCCGTCCCGCGCATCGCGTCCGCCGGAGCGGCCGCGATCGGCGCGCTCGCCGCCGCGCCGCATCGCCCGGCGGCCGTCGTCGTCGCGGCGGCTCATGCGGTGCTCCCCGCCCCGGTGCATGAGGCGGGGCACCGCGCTCGCCAGCACCCCGGCGCCGAACCCGGCGAGGAGCAGCAGCAGCGGCATCAGCCGCTTCCAGCGGCGATTGGATGTGTCAGCCGTGGGAGCCATGTCTTGCTCGGGCATCAGCGTTCTCCCGCGGGCAGGAAGCCCCCGCCCAGCGCAATCACCAGTACCGGTTCAGCCGCGGAATCGCTGGCCGCCAGGGTCTGGAATTCGGCCTCGAAGCCGGTCTCGGGACCCGGGGCGGCCAGGACCTCGCCCTCGAAGGCGAGCAGATCCAGCTCTTCCGCCGCCGTAGCGGCATCCGCCAGCGGCTGCGCCTCCGGCAGTCCGGCCTGCCAGACGCTGAGACCGGCGGCCACCAGCAGCACGGCGGCCGCGGCGGACAACCGGTATCCCAGCTGACGCCAGGTCCAGAACCGGACTGGCGACAGGTCCTCGCGGCGCTCCCGGTGGCGGACCAGGAATCCGGGATCGGGCTCGCACTCGACCCGGAGGATCGCCGCCGCCTGGGTCAGGTACCGGTGCTCCTCGCGGAACTCCGGATCGGCGGCGAGACGTTCCTCGACCTCGCGCACCCGGTCCGGGGAGAGTTCGCCGTCCCGATACGCGGAAAGGAGTTCCCGGTCGGTCATTCCTTCCTTACCTCCGCGGGCGCAGGGCCTCGGCCAGCCGCTGCCGCGCCCGGTGGATCCGGGACTGCACCGTCCCCAGCGGAACCCCGCACGACTCCGAAATCTCCCGGTAGGTCATCCCGGCCACCTCCTTCAGCACGAGCGCTTCCCGCTCTTCGCCGGGAAGCCGCCGGAGCGCCGACTCCACTTCGGTGCGGCGGCGGAGGTCTTCCTCGGGCCCGGCGCTGCCGGCCCGCTCCTCCGGGTCTCCCGGCGGCCCCGCCACCTCGAGGAGCCGCCGCTGCCGGCCCGCCCGGCGGAGCGCGTCGTGGGCCGCGCGCACCGCGATCCGGCAGAGCCACGCGCCCACGGGTCCCTCGCCGCGGTAGCCGGCTGCCCGGCGGAAGGCGCGCAGGTAGGCCTCCTGGGCGGCGTCTTCGGCCTCGGAACGGTCCCGCAGGATCGCGAGGGCAACGGAACGAACGCGGATCTCGGTACGGCGAACGAGTGCATCGAAGGCGCGAAGGTCGCCCTCATCGCGGAATCTGCGAAGCAGCCGGCGCTCTTCCGCATCCTCCCGGGCCCTCTCGTCTCGGACTGGTTGAACCGGCGCATGGTCTCGCTCTTCGGAAGCAAGACGCGCCGGACCTACCGGTTTGTTCGCGTCGGGCACGAGTGGCCGGCAGTGTAGTGCGGCGGGTCGCCGGTCCGCGCGCACCCATAATCCGCCCATGGACCAGCCAAAGACCTACCGGATCGAGACCCGCAGCGTGCACGCCGGGGTCCCGGGCAATCCCGCGGGAGCGGTGGCGCCGCCGATCCACCTGTCGACGACGTTCGAGCGGGATGCCGAAGGCGAACTCGCCTCGGACTTCATCTACAGCCGCAGCGGGAATCCGGACCGGGCGGCGCTCGAACGGGCGATCGCCGACCTCGAGGGCGGTGCGGAGAGCGTCTGTTTCGCTTCCGGGCTCGCCGCCATCCACTCGCTTCTCCTCACCCTCGCTCCCGGGGATCTCGTCCTCGCGCCGAAAGACGCGTATCACGGCACCGTGAAGCTCGCGAAGGAGTCGCTGGCGCGCTGGGGACTCCGGACCCGGTTCACGGACTTCCTGGATCCGGCGGACGTCGAAGCCGGGTTGGCCGCGGGTCCCGCGCTCGCCATCCTGGAGACCCCGTCCAACCCGACGCTGCGGGTCACGGACATCGCGGCGGTGGCCGCACGGTGTCATGCCGCCGGGGCGCTCGTGGCGGTGGACAACACCTGGATGACGCCGGTCCTGCAGCGGCCGCTGGAGCTCGGCGCGGACCTCGCGATCCACGCCACCACGAAGTACTTCGGCGGGCACAGCGACGTGACCGGGGGAGCCGTCGTCGTGCGGGACGGGCTGGAACTGACCGGGCGTCTCCGGTTCGTGCAGACCGAGACCGGGCCGGTGCCGTCGCCCTTCGACGCCTGGCTGCTGCGCCGCGGCATGAAGACCCTGCCCATCCGCATCCGGGCCCAATCGGACACCGCCGGCAGGCTCGCGGAGTTCCTGAACGGTCATCCCCGGATCGCGGAGACCTTCTATCCGGGACTCCCCGACGATCCCGGACACGCGGTCCAGACGCGCCAGGCCGAGGGCTACGGCGCGATGCTCTCGTTCCGGGTGGACGGAGGCGAGGACCACGCCCGGAGGACGGTTTCGCGCGTCGGGCTCTTCCTGCGGGCCACGAGCCTCGGCGGCGTGGAAAGCCTGGTCGAGCACCGGGCGCTCGTCGAGGGGCCGGACTCCGAAACCCCCCGCGACCTCATCCGGGTCTCCGTCGGCCTCGAGCACCCCGACGACCTGATCGCGGACCTCGACCAGGCGCTGGGCTAGCTCCCGGCGACACAGTCGGCTTGGACCGCCGGTCTCCGACCGGCACGCGCGGTGCTCCGCACCGCGCACGTCGCAACGCTGCCAACGCAAGGTGGCGCGTACGGCTTGGAACGCCGGGTTCACTTGTGTACCGGGCGCGTCATCCGGGGGGAGCAGTGGTACGCGGTTCCGCCGCGCTCCGCGCGGCGGGTGCCGGCTGAAGCCGGCGTTCCAAGCCGTACGCGCCGCGGAGCTCCGTGCGTGCCGGTCTGGAGACCGGCGGTCCGGGCCGGGAGCTACCCCAGCGCCTGGGCGAGGTCGGCGATC
>CAYUVU010000209.1:0-9647 GCA_964448205.1 uncultured Acidobacteriota bacterium | reverse complement strand
CCCCGGAACCCGATGAGCCCACCATGGTGACTTACAAGTTTCCGCTGGGCTCGGTCATGGCGAACTATGGGAGCGCTGATGGGATATTTGTGCAGATTCTCGGAGCCAAGCCCTACCCCGAGGGCGCGCGATCCTCGGATGAACTCGCGTTCGTCGCCCACCCGCTGGGCGAATCGCTGTGGGAGGAAGGCGGCATGGCGTCCGAGGGTCTCGAGCACCTGGCCTGGGACGGCCACGGGCACGACCTGGCGCACGAGGCCGAGGAGATGGGCTGGGTGGTCCTCGCGGAGGACTTCGGCACGGTGCAGGGAATTCTGCAGACCGGGGAAATCACATTGAGCTCGGAGTTCCCCTGTCTCAGCTATGCCCAGAAGCTCACGCCGAGCCCCGACTGGTTCATCGGCTTCAACATCTGCGCCGCCCATGAAGACGATGGTGAACTCCACTGGGAGGACACGCTCACGGTCCGGGCCGAGATGTACGACGCCGGAGTCGTCGATGGCGAACCCTACATGGCGGTCGGCGGTACCGAGGAAACCGGCCCGGACACTCCTACGGACCCTCAGGAGCCCATCAGCAGGGTGATGCTGCCGCCCTGGGACACCGACGCGGTCCTGGAAATCACGGCAACGCTCGAGGAGTAGCGTTCTCTCCCGCGTTCGCCTGAGGCCGGGCCGGGGTTCCCACTCCGGCCCGCTTCCTCGGGCGACCGCCTCCGGGGACTGAGTCCGCCCGGGCTTGGTCTCTGCGCCGCCATGCCTGAACGCCGCCCGGAACCCGCCGCGGAGAACGGAACGGCGCGGCCGCACGACCTTCCCCGGGTCGTCATCGTGGGTTCCGGGCAAACCGGACGGGAACTCGCCCGCCAGCTCGCCGGCGAGCGGCGGGTGGTGGTGCTGGACACCGACCCGAAGAAGCTGGAACGCCTGCACGAGGACGCGCCGCACCAGAGTTTCGAGGCCCTGCTGCGCGACGGAACGAGCGCGCTCGCGCTCCGAGAAGCTGCCGGGGACGGCGCCGAGTGGGTGATCGCCGCCACGGACCAGGATGCGGTCAACATCGAGGTCTGCCGGGTGGCGGCCGAACTGGAACCCCGCCCGTCCACCATCGGCACGCTCCGGGAGTCGCACCGCACCGGAATGTTGCGCGCGACCGGCGCCGAGAGCATCGCCCGTCCCGGGGTCATCGCGAACCAGATCCGGAACCGCATCGAGCGCTCGCACCAGGTGGCGACCTCGCTTGGCCTCGGCCGCGGCGAGATCCGGGAGATCCAGGTGCTGCCGACCTCGCCGGCGGTGAACGTGAAGCTCCGCGATCTCGGGGCCCGGAAGTGGCTGGTCGCGGGGATCTATCGGGGCGACCGCTTCGTCGTCCCGGACGGCGATGCGGTGATCGAAGCGGGAGACCGCCTGCTGATCACCGGCGAGCCGGAAGTAGCCCCCGGCGCGGCGGAGTTCCTGCGCGAGGGGAAGTCCCTCTTCCCGCTCCAGTTCGGCAGCCACATCGTGGTGTTCGCCGAGCGGGAACTCCCCGAGGTCGCCTGGCGGGAGGCCGAATACCTGTTCCGCACCTCCCGGGCGCGCCGTTTCCGGATCGTGGCGCCCGAGGGCGTGGAGCCCCCGGGCGATTTCGGGGTCCCCGCCGACCGCCTCGCCCGCATCGTGCCCGGCGACGATCCCTTCGCGGTAGCGCGCCCCGATGCCGGCTGCGTGGTGATCGACCACGGAGAGCCGTCCTTCCTCGCGCGCATCGGCCTGAACGCGGCGCGTTTCCTTTCCACCATGGCGCGGTTCTCCTGCCCGGTGCTGATCCCCGGCGCCAGCTTTCCGTGGGAACGCCTGGTGATTCCAGTCACCGACGTGGAGGGCACGCTGCGCGCCGCGGACACCGCGATCGGCCTCTCGCGTCAGTTCGGCATTCCGCTGGCCGCCGTGGTCGTGACTCCTCCGTCCTTCATCGGACGGGGACTCGAGGGCGGCGCCGACGTGGCCTCGGTGCTCGCCGCCATCGAGCGGATGGCGGACCTCTACCGGGTGCGCGTTCCCATCGTGCGCGCCGAGGGAAACCCCCCGCGGCAACTCGCCCGCCTCACCGGCCCTCGGGATCTCCTGGTCCTGGGGTACGACCAGGGACACGCCGGCTCCTTCTTCCGGCCCGACCCCGCTGTCCACATGATGATCCGGGCTCGGGCGTCGGTCCTGGCGCTACCGATTCCCGCGCACCACTGATCCGAGCGCGGCGCCGGATGGCGCTACGGCTTGGAACGCCGGCTTCAGCCGGCACTGCGGGCCGCAGGCCCGCGGGCGACGTGCCGCCGTCCGTGGGTCGGGAACGGACCTTCCGCTACGGAAGTACTTGGACGAACGCACCATCTCGCTGTTGCACGCCGCGCCGTGCGCTGCGCTGCCGCGCAGCACGTGCCGGCTGAAGCCGGCGTTCCAAGCCCAAGCGTCCTCCGGGCCGATGGCCATGCGCCATTTCGTTGCGCCGGAGACCGGCGCCGGCGCTCCGGTCAGCGGCCCGGGAGGCGTCGTTCTCCCGAGGCGTTCGCGCCGCCGATCGGCGAACCCTGGGGGCGCTCCGGCCGGCTGGCGTTCGGGTCGAGGCTCTCGTCGCGATCGGCGAAGCGGCGGATGTCGGCCACGGCGAGCGTCTCGTGCGGCGTCCCGTCAGCCATGTCGGCGAGCGTCCGCCCGAGCGCCATGAGCCGATCCTCGATGATCGCCCGCACCCGCGCCGGGTTGTCGGGGTTCATGGCCTCCCGCATCATGCCGTTCAGGACGCTGCGCTCCGCGGCGTCCTGCACCATGCGGCGGTAGGTGTCATCCGGCTCCGCGTTGCCCCAGGTCTTCTCCACCAGCCGGTCCAGGACCTCCGCCAGCCCCGGCTGCTCCGGATCCATGGCGTGGTTGTTGACGAGCCGCGCCATCCGCTCCGGATGGAGCAGAAGCTCCACGGTGTAGTCGGCCGAGGTGTCCGCCGCGGCCAGCGGATCGAAGACGAGCCCGGTGTGCCCGTCGAACCCTTCGCCGCCCGATTCCCGGTAGGCCGGGGGTGGGATCAGCTCCACGATCCGCTCCGGCAGCGCCAGGAAGTCCGTCTCCAGCGTGCGGAGGACCATCTCCAGCGCCTCCCGCTGGCGCTCGCCCGGGACGGGGGCGACGGGCCGTTGCCCGTCCCCCCGCACCGCGTAGTAGTACTCCTGGCCGCCGACCGTGTTCAGCGCCGCCTTCATCTGGAAGCGGTGGTGCAGGTAGAGCGGCACCAGCACCGGCTCCAGCAGCGACATGGGTTCGCCCGTCCGGATCACGTTCTCCCCGAAGGCGTCGAGGCCGGCCTGCCGGATCTCGATCTCACGCCCCAGGTGCCGGACCAGGTCCTGGCCGTTGTCCCAGACCGAGGCCAGCGGATGCGCGCCGGCGCCGATGTAGTTGTCGGTGTGGGCCATGAACCGGGTCTCCGACATCAGCCCTTCCTGCATGATCGCGTCGAGCCGCGCGGCGGTCTCTTCCGGCGGGAAGTGGCCGTAGGCCCAGCGGACCGAGAGGATGTCGTACGAGCCGATCCCCACGCCGTAGGCGTCGTCCAGCTTCACCACGCCGTCCTCCAGCACCGCGAGCGGCGCCGGGTAGTCCATGACACTCGCCCGGCCGCCGTAGGTGGAGGCCATGTAGTTGTGCGGGAACCCGATGGCGTGTCCCACCTCGTGGGCGGAGAGCTGCGCCACCCGCGCGAGGGCCAGGTCCACCGGGGTGGCCCCCTCCCCCACCTGCGCGAGGTAGGAGAAGCCCGGCGCGGCCGAGAGCCCGCAGGAGTGCGGCCCGTCGGGGTCCGGCGGCAGACCGACCGGCAGCGCGCCGGAGGCCGCATCGAAGGGCGCCACCATGCCCACCCCGAGGAGGTGGTCCTGCCGGAGCCGCAGGCTGCCCAGGTTCACGTTGCCCTTGATGATCTCGCCGGTCCGGGGGTCCCGGACTCCTCCGCCGTAGGACCAGCCGCGGGTGCGGCGATGCGTCCAGTGGATCATGCTGTAGCGGATGTCCTGGGCGTCGGCGCCCTCCGGCAGGCGCTCGACCTGGAACGCGTCGATGAACCCGGCGGCCTCGAAGGCCTCGTTCCACCAGCGCGCCCCCTCGATGAGCGCCGTCCGCACCGGCTCGGGAACCCCGCGGTCGAGGTAGTAGACGATCGGTTCGACAACTTCCGAGCGCTCCGCCGAGGGATCCACCTTCTCAAGACGGTGGCGGGAGGCCAGCTTCACGGTCATCGGCTGATCGATCGGGGTCGCGTAGTCCATGAAGGTCGGGCCGCCCACCCCGATCCGCGGATCGGCCACCCGGATCTCGAATCCCGGCCCCGGCAGGCGCACGAACGAATGGTGGTGGCGGAGCGTCACCGCGTCCCCGCTGGCGGCGACGCCGGAGACCAGCCGCCCCGGGTTGTCGCTCGTAAAGGTCAGCATGGTCTCGACTTCGGTGTTGTCGGGGAAACCCTTGGTGTTCTCCAGGTAGAAGACGCTGCGGCTCCGGTCGAGCCGGAAGGTCCCCTGCCCGGCCCGCGCGATCCGCGCCGCCGAGCCGTGGGCGTCGCGCAGGAAGAAGTCCGTCATGTCCACGAGCACGCGGGCGCCGGTCTCGGCCTCGACCTCGAACCCCCAGTGCACCGAGGGTGCGAACGCGTCCCGGACCGCCCGCACCTCGTCGGGGTTGTCGCTGACGGCCCGGTAGCTGTAGTTCGGTTCCATGAGCAGGATGCGCGGCCCGACGCGGATCGGCATCAGCACGGCGCGGCGGCTGATCTGCCCGCGGTCGAGCCCGATCGGGTTGCTGCCGAGGCCGGAAGCCGCGGAGACCGAGTAGAGGAACTCTTCCTCCATCTCGGCAAACTCGGCGAACAGGTGTCCCGTGCGCTCATCCCAGTAGAGGGGTACGAACCCGGAAATCGCGGTCATGCCCGCGGTCTTTTCCTCGATGGCGGGAGGCGCGTCCTGGGCCAGAGCCGGCGCACCCAGGAGCGCGGCGGCCAACAGCAGGAGGCCCGACCTCAGCAGGAGGGGAAGCATCGTCGTCATCATGGGACTCAACCTTTGCGGAAAGAGAAGGCGTGGCCCCGAATCATGCCGGAAACTCCCGGAGCGCGGCAATGAGCCGCGCGCCGGCGGACTTCCGGCGCCGCACTCCGGGTCGGGAGACCCGGAGCCGGCGGGCCGGATGTCAGCGCGACCGGCGCAGGAAGTCGAGGAACTCGCTGTCGCTGCCGATGACCAGCGTGACGCCTTCGTCGAGCGCGGTGCGGTAGGTCTCGAGCGATTTCATGAACCGGTAGAAATCGGCGTCCCGCTGGTAGGCGCGGGCGTAGATGGCCGAGGCTTCCGCGTCGGCGCGGCCGCGGACCTCTTCGGCCCGACGGAAGGCTTCCGATTCGATGGACTTCAGTTCACGCTCGCGCTGGCCGCGAACCTCGGCCGCGCGGCCTTCACCCTCCGACCGGCTCCGCTCGGCGATTCGCTGGCGTTCCGAGATCATCCGTTCGTACACCTTGGCCCGCACTTCTTCCACGTAGTTCAGGCGCTTGATCCGAACGTCCACGAGCTCGATGCCGAAGGTGGGCGTAACTTCCGACGCCTTCTCCAGAATGCTCCGGGTGATCCCGTTCCTCCCGAACTCGATCTCGCGCACCGCCTCTTCGTTGGCAAAGGAGACGAGATCCTCGGTCAGTTCGAAATCACGGTTGGTGATCCGAACGATCTCGATGAGGTCGTAGGTAGCCACCGCGTTTCGCGTCTCGCCGTCGATGATGTCGTCGAGGCGGCTCTGGGCGCCGCGCTCGTCGCGAACCGACTGGAAGAACAGCAACGGATCGGAAATCCGCCAGCGCGCGTAGGTGTCCACCCAGATGAACTTCTTGTCGCGGGTCGTGATCTGGTTCGCGTCCCCGTCCCAGGGGAGCCAGCGCTGATCGAAGCGGGTCACCCGGTGGATGAAGGGCAGCTTGAAGTGGAGGCCCGGCTCGTTCACCGCGCCGCCCACCGGCTCGCCGAACTGGGTGATGATGGCCTGTTCGGTCTCGCGGACGGTATAGGTCGCAGAAAAGAGGAGGACGAGTCCGGCGAGCGTCACCAGGACCGGTAGCGCGCGTTTCACTTCGGGTCCTCCCTTTCGGGCTGTCGGCCCGATCCCGACCCTCCCGGATCGGGCGGTTGCCGCCGTTCGCCGTTCAGGTTGAGGAGCGGCAGGATGTTGGCTCCGCTCTCGTCGAGGATGACCTTCTGCCCGAGCTTCGGCATGACCTCGGAGAGGGTTTCCAGGTACATCCGGGCCCTGGTCACCCGGGGCGCGTTCCGGTACTCGGCATACACCGCCTCGAAGCGCGAGGCCTCGCCGCGGGCCCGGTTCACGCGCTCGGCCGCGTAGCCCTCGGCTTCCTGCAGAACCCGCTCGGCGTCACCGCGAGCCCGCGGGATCGCCTGGTTGTACTCGGCGAGCGCTTCGTTGGTGAGTCGCTCCTTCTCCTGGATCGCCTCGTTCACCTCGTTGAAGGACGGCTTCACCGAATCCGGAGGATTCACGTCCTGCAGAACGAGCTGCTGGACGCTGATCCCGGTTTCATAGCGATCGTTCATGTCCTGAAGAAGATCCTTCGCCCGGGCGGCGATCTGTTCGCGCCCGACGGTCAGCACCTCATCCACGCTGTGGTCTCCGACCACATCGCGCATGGCGGCCTCGCTCATGTCCCGGAAGGTCGAGCGGATGTCGCGGACGTTGAACAGGTACGCCCGTGGATCCTGCACCTTGTACTGCACGATCCACTCGACGACCGCGACGTTCAGGTCGCCCGTGAGCATGAGCGACTCCCCAAGGAACTGCCGCTCGTCGTAGGTGGTGCGCACCCCGGCCTCGACGGTGCGGAAGCCGAACTCTTCCTTGAGCTGGCGCTCCACCGGCACCTTGGTCACCGTCTCGAGGAAGGGCACGATGAAGTGCAGCCCGGGGTCCGTCACGCGCGAGTAGCGGCCGAACCGGGTGACGACCCCCGCCTCGTCAGGCTGGACCTGATAGACGGACATGAAAAAGAGAGCCACCGCCGCGACCCCCGCCGCGATCCGCAGGGCCGTCCGTCGGGCGTTCCCGCCGAAACGCCTCAGGAGCCCCTCCAGATCCGGCATTGCGGGGCCTTCCCCGCCGAGCCCCGTCCAGGGACCGTTGCCCGCGGGGCTGTCGTATAACGCCATTCGCGCTCGCCTCCTGCCTCTCAGCTGATTGCCCGCATCGTAGCGCGGCCCGGCCGCTACCATGCTCCGGATGCGGAACCAGGTGATCTCCCTCGGACTCTTGATCCTCGTCAGCGGCGCGTGTGGAGCACCCTCCGGTCCCGATGGGTCCGGCAGCGCGGCTCCGGAGGAGCGTCGCGCGGTGACGCCGGAGGAAGCGGGGCGCATCGAGTCGGACATCCGCGCGCTCCTGGAGCAGCAGGCGGGCGCCTGGAACGAGGGGGATCTCGTCGCGTTCGTGGCGGACTACCTGGACTCTCCGCGGATGCGGTTCGTCTCGGGGGGGAACGTGCGCTACGGCGCGGAGGACGTGCTCGACCGCTATCGGCGGAACTATCCGGACCGGGCGGCGATGGGGGTGCTGTCCTTCACCGACCTCGACGTGCGGGTGCTGTCCGAGGAGTACGTGTTCGTCTTCGGCCGTTACAACCTCGAGCGGGAAAACGACGCCCCCACCGGGCTCTTCACGTTGCTCTTCGAGCGCACCGGGGACGGCTGGAAGATCTCCCACGACCACACGTCGTCGGGCTGAGGGTCCCGGCCGGCGCACCCGCCGGTGATACAACCCGCCGGCATGCGGACGCCCCTCCTCCCCCTGACTCTCCTGATCGTTTCGCTGACCTCTCCGGCAGCGGGGCGGGCCCAGTCCGGCGAACCTCCGGGACGGGATCCGCGGATGTACGACCTCCTCAAGGCTGTCTCCGCTGAACGCATCGGGTCGGACATCCGCACCCTGGTGGGGTTCGGCACGCGGCATACGCTCTCCGAGACCGAGAGCGAGACCCGGGGGATCGGCGCCGCGCGGCGCTGGATCCACGCGGAGTTCACCCTGATTTCGGATGCCTGTGGAGGCTGTCTCGAGGTCTCCTACCAGCGAACCGTGGTTCCGGGCCGGGAGGGAAGCCGCATTCCGGTGGACACCGAGGTCGTGAACGTCCTCGCGACCCTGCGGGGGACCGGCGAGCCGAACCGGATCGTCATCATGTCGGGTGACATCGACAGCCGGGTCTCCGACGCGAACAACTTCACCGACGACTCGCCGGGCGCCAACGACAACGCGAGCGGCATGGCGGGCGCCATCGAGGCCGCCCGGGTGCTGAGCCGCCACGCGGGTTCCTTCTCCGCCACGATCATCCTGGCAGGGCTCTCCGGGGAGGAACAGGGGCTCTACGGCGGCCGGCACATGGCGAGCGTCGCCCTCGACGAGGGGTGGGACATCGAGGCGGTCCTGAACAACGACATGATCGGGAACATCGAAGGCGTGGACGGGGTCATCCGCAACGACGTGTTCCGGGTGTTCTCGGAACCGACGCCCGTCACCGAGACCGAGGAGGCGCGGCGGCGGCGGCGCGTCACGGGCGGCGAGGTGGACGGCGTCTCCCGGCAGCTCGCGCGCTACGTGGCGCGGATGGCCGATCTCTACATCCCCAATCTCGAGGCGAAGATGATCTACCGCCTCGACCGCTTCGGGCGAGGCGGGCACCACCGCCCCTTCAACGACGCGGGGTTCCCGGGCGTCCGCATCATGGAGACCCACGAGCACTACCGGCGCCAGCACCAGGACCTCCGGGTGGAGGACGGGATCGAGTACGGCGACGTGATCGAGGGGGTGAACTTCGACTATGCCGCGAAGCTGACCGGCGTGAACGTGATCACCCTCGCCGGGCTCGCCTGGGCGCCGGCGCCGCCCGGCGGCGTCGGGATCGCCGGGGCGGTACGGGCGTCCGCCGTCCTGTCGTGGGATCCGGTCGCCTCCGACAACCTCGCGGGTTACCGCGTCTACTGGCGGGACACCACCGCGCCCCAGTGGGAGCACTCGCGGTTCGTGGGGGACGTCACCGAGTACACGTTCGAGAACCTGGTGATCGACAACTACCTGTTCGGCGTGGCGTCGGTGGGGACGGACGGCAACGAGAGCGTCGTGGTGTTTCCGACGGCGCGCCGGTAGCGGGGAGTAGCGCGTAGCCCGCAAGGGTGGTGCAGGTTGCGCAGCCGCGGGCCTCCGGCCCGCTGTGCCGGCTGAAGCCGGCGTTCCAAGCCGGTGCGTCCCTTGAGGCCTGGTTGCGATGTGCTGTTTCGCAGCCCTCTCGGGCTGCGATGCCGGCCGGAGGCCGGCGCTCCGAGGGTTCTAAGTCGGGCGGCGGGATAGGGCCCGGAAGTACTCCTCGACCATGTCGCGGTAGGCGTCGGGGGCGCGGTCGTCGGAGCCGGTGAGGACGTCCGCTCCGGAACCCCCGGCAAGCGCGCGGCGCAGCTCGAACTCGAGTTGCCGGAGGGTGTCGAGCACCTCGGCTTCGAGGATCTCCATGCCGCGGGGATCCCCGGTCAGGCGCTCGGGGGTCAGGCCGCGGAGGGCGTCCACCACCTCGCCCAGACG
>CAYUVU010000208.1:0-7481 GCA_964448205.1 uncultured Acidobacteriota bacterium | reverse complement strand
CCCCACCCCCGCCGCCCGCGCCGGGCGTGACGGAGGTCACCGTCCTCACCGCTCCCTTCGACCCGATCGGGTACGTGGTGGGCGAGTCGATCCGGGTCCAGGTGACGTTCGACGAGAGCGTGTCCGTTTCGGGCGACCCGGCGCTGACACTCACGATCGGGGAGTCCGACGCGCCGGCGGCGTACGACGCGGAGAGTAGTGACGGCGCTTCGGTGGTGTTCGGCTACGAGGTTCGCCACGGGGATCGGGACGAGGACGGCCTGAGCATCGGCGCGGACGCCGTGGACCTGGGGGATGCGACGATCCGGAACGATGCAGGTGTGGATGCGGATGTGAGCCTCGGCGCCCACGCCATCGAGAACCTTGGGGATCAACTGGTGGTGGGGACGCCACCGCTGCGGGCGTGCACCGACGAGAGAACCCTGGCGTTGGGCCACGACGCCCAGTTCGGACGCTACGGGATGGTCGCGGAGTGGGACGGAACGCCGTTTCGGGTGGACATGGTGCGGAACTTTCCGGACTTCGTCACCGACGCCGATCTCCAGGAACTGCTCGATCCGATCGGCCGGCTTGCGGATCAGATCGAGACCCAACTGGGATACCGCATCCTCGAGATGGGAGACCTCATCGATGTGCCGGCCGCCGCGGCGCCCGGTTGGGATCAGGAGTATTCCCGGTATTCGCATTCGTACCTGGTTCGCGAGCGCGGCCAGATCGTGGTGTTCTACATGGACGACGACAACCCGCAGGATTGGGATGGACTGGGTGGCTCTCCCATGAGCGGGCACCCCTGCTGCGGGACGATCACCTACAACAAACGGAGCCTGGGACCGCTCTGGACTGGTGACGATCCCTGCTGCAGCCACAATGCGAACCGGCGGGAGGGAGAGGCCCTCGTCCACGAGCTGTTCCACCTGCTGGGGTTCAAGCACTACTACGACCAGCATGAACTCACGGGCGTCCAGATGTCGCCGGGCGCGCTTGACCGTCCGTGGGAGACGGGATCCTTTACCTTCTACGCGACCTGGACGGACATCGAGAACCTTCGCTGCATCTTCCCCGAGGGCGGCTGACGCGAATCGAAACGCTGATCGAGACGCACCTGGTTCCAGCTTCGAACGTCCGTGCCGGGTACCGGCCAGGCCGGGACCGTGGCCCAGTTTTGGGTGTCGCCTCACATCACGACGCGACCGCCTGGGAACGGGTAGCCGCCCTGGAGTTTCGGATCCCCCGAGACTTGGCCGGCCTCTAAAACGCGCGGGGTCGCCCGGCAGCAATGTATGGCTGGGAACGCCGGTCGGTTCTCGCGGTAGCGGCCTTCAGACCGGCACGCGGGCCGGAGGCCCGCAAGGCCCGTGGAGCTGTACGTCCGGACGGCGGAACGGTTTGCAACAGTGACCCCCGGACGGGGCTGTGGCGCGCTGTGAAAGGAGATCAACCTCGAGGTCCGGGAAAGGACGGAGCCGGGATGGTGTTTCCTTCGGTCCCATGGGACCGGCGCGAGGAGATCTAACGGGGCGGCAGAACCTCCCGGAACACCCGCAGGAAGTTGCCGCCGAGCAGCTTGGCGAGGTTCTCCTCGCTCCAGCCCCGGCCGCGCAGCCGCGCGGTCAGCCGTACCCAGCGGTCCGGCGCGGCGAGGTCGGCGTCGGCGTAGTGGCCTGATTCCTGGGGCCAGCCGTTGACGTCCGCGTCCGAAGAGACGCCCACATGATCGATGCCGACCAGATCCACGATGTACTCGATGTGGGCGATGAAGTCGTCCATTCCGGCCCGGCCGTCGTCGTCCGTGTCGAGCATCCAGCGGATCGTGGTGACCCCGATCACGCCGCCGGTACGGGCGATGGCCAGCAGTTCCTCGTCGTCCTTGTTCCTCCGGTGAGGGGTGAGCGCCTCGGCGTTCGCGTGGTTCGTGAGGATCGGTTTCGTGGACAGTTCCGCGGCGTCCAGAGTCGTCCGTCGGGTGCAGTGCGAGCAGTCCACGATCATGCCGATGGCATTCATCACGGGGATGGCGGCGCGCCCCAGTTCCGTGAGGCCCATTTCGTTGCCCTCGCGGCCTCCGTATCCGAGCCGCTCGTCCGGTGTGTGGGCGTCGGGCCTGGCGGGTGGGTTGTGCCCGTAACTGATCTGGAGCACTCTCAAGCCTTCGTCGAACCACTGCCGCAGGTTGGCAGCGTCGCCGTCAAGTTCCCAGCCGGAATCTGTTGGTCGCCGCTGCACGTAGAACATGATGGCCAGGTCACCCTCGGCGCGCGCGGTTTCGATATCCGCGTAGGTCCGCACCACCCGCGCGTTGGCAAACGTCCCGTCATCGATCCGGTCGCGGGACCCCACCAACCCCGGCATGCCCACGCTCCCGCTGATGCTGTCCACAACCACATCGACCCCGGTAACGGCCTTGAACGTCCCGAAGTCGCCCGAGCCGTCGCCCGGGAACCGGGCGCGCTCACAATCCTCCGCGGCGCAGTCCGGATCGACACGCATGCTGAGCCCAGCGACACCGTCAACGACATGCGTCCGGGCCACGAAGTCGGTGGCCCAGTCCATGATGATCACCATGACCTCGGAGGTCCCTGAGGCTTCCCCGGCCATCGCCGTGATCGTCGCCATCCCGCCGGCGACCGCCGTAACCAGCCCCGCCGCGTCCACCCGCGCGGTCCGCTCCTCGCTGCTGGCCCAGGTCACCGATACCCCGGTCATGACCTGACCACGTTGGTCGCGGACCTCGGCCGCGAGTTGCGCCGTCGCCCCGGGTGACAGCAACTCCACCTTCTCCGGAGTCACCGTCACGGTCGTCGGAACCGGCGGCGGGGGCGGCGCGGGCGGCGGTGTTGGACCCGGGGTGGTCGTCCCGTCCGTGCCCCCGCCGCACCCGGCAAACACGCCGAGGAGCGAAGCGAGGGCGAAGATTCCGATTCTGTGCGGCAAGGCGCGTCGGGCCGCGAGGCCTTGCTGCCGTCCGGCTGTCTGGCAGCCGAACGAACATGCCGGGAATCGCCGTCTGACGCCCTACCGACGTTGGTAGACGGCCCGGAAGGCGCGTAGGGCTACACGTCCTCATGACGCCCCCGGCTTGGAACGCCGGCTTCAGCCGGCACGCGGGCCGCAGGCCCGCAGAGCGCGTAGGGCTCCTTGTCCTGATGGCGGAACGGGCTGGAACGCCACTTCCTTTCCGGCAAAGCGCCGCTTCGCTTCGACTTTTCCACAATTGGGCCGAAGGTGGGACAAAACCGCGCCGATTTACGTCTGTACATGGTGGAGGACCTCCCCATGAACGAACGAACCACCGACGCGGCGCAGACCGCCGTCCCGTTGCCGGAGCAGCCGGGCCGCTCCTATACTCCGGGAGCGAGTGAACAGGACAGAGCGATGACGAGCACGGAAGCGGGGCGGAACACCGGACCCGCTGGACGTTCCCACGACCCGCTCACCCGACCCGAACGACTCCTCGTCACGGTGTTCGTGACCATGTTCGGAACGATGCTCGCGGCGGGCGCGCTCGGGTTCACCACGCTGAGCGGCCAGCTCCTGGACATGCAGGAACAGATCGGCGCCCTGCAGCAGGAGACCAGCGCCCAACTCCTGGACATGCAGCGAGAGATCGGCGGCCTCCGCGCGGAGATGCGCGAGGAGGTCGGCGGCCTGCGCGCGGAGATGCACGAGGAAATCGGCAAGCTCTCCGAGCGGATGACGCGAATCGAAACGCTGATCGAGACGCACCTGGTTCCAGCTTCGAACCTACGAGATCCGGTCGGCCCCTGAGCCATCGGGGCCGCCCGGTGGCGGTCCCGGCCGTGTGCGTCACCGGTCGCGATCGGCGGTCCAAGCGGCCCGTGCGTTGAGCGCGGTCTGGAGTTGCGCCGCGCGCGGCGCGGAGCACCGCGGTGCCGGTCTGGATGGAGACCGGCGTTCCAAGCCGCTCCGCCATCAGGACAAGCAGCGTTACGCGCTTCGCGGACCCGCGGCCCGCGTGCCGGCTGAAGCCGGCGCTCCAAGCCGTTGCGCTGTGCTAGTGCAGGCGGCGGACGAGTTCGTCCCGGGGGAGATCCTCGAGCGTTCGTGTCCTGGGGGGGAGCCCGGGACAGTGCCCAAGCATCATGATCTATCGTGACACCGACGCTCAGCCCGGAGAAACAGACCATGTCCACTTCTCGTCAGAAGCTCGCCACCCAGGTCAACTCCGAGATCCTGGCGCGAATTCGTGAGATCGCGGCACGCGAAGGCCGTCAGATCCAGGCGCTCGTGGACGAGGCGCTCGCGGACCTTGTCGAGAAGCGGCAGCAGGGCCGCGTCCGGCCGCACGTCATGGCAGCCTATCGGAAGAGCCGCAAGAAGTACGACGAGCTCTACAGGAAGCTGGCCCGGTGAGGGATCTCCTCACGCTTGCCGAAATCCTCGCCATTCATACCGACGAGATCGAGGCTCACCGAGCGACAGAGGGCATCCGGGATCCCGGACTGCTGGAAGCGGCGCTCTATCGACTGCAAACCGGCTACTACCCGGATCTCGTCGAGGAAGCTGCTGCGTTGTGGGAAAGCCTCTCCCAGAGTCACCCGTTCCTCGATGGAAACAGGCGCACCGCGTTCGCGGCGATGCACACCTTTCTCCAGATCAACGGCGCCGAACTGGTGGCGGACGCGACGGACGCTTACTCGTTTGTCTCGGGTTTGTACGAGACCGGGACATTCCGTTTCGAGAATCTGGAGCCGTGGCTGCGGAGCCGGGTCAAGGTGTGACGTACTGACGCCAGTGGCGGCAAGGACCGTCAGCCTTCCCGGCAGAGCTGTTCCGGGCTGGCCCGAAGCCGCAGCCTGACGTCGGTGATGCCGACCGGGGCGACTTCGAAGCGCCGCGCGAGTTTGAACGCCCAGTGCCGATCCTCGGAGGATCCGTCCAGGGTGCAGAAGATCTCCTTGTCGCACTGCGGCAGCGTGATCGACAGCGGCCGGTGCAGGTGGTGCGACCACCATCCCTCGAAGAGGCGGTGCGACCAGCTCCCGTCCCGGGCGGTGCTGATTCCGAAGCGATGAAACCAGACCCGGACTCCCGCTATGGGCCGGTCGCCGGGGCCCACCACGACTCCGCTGAGCGTCCGGTCGAGGTTGCACAGTTCGTCAGGCGCCATTGGAAGCGTCACTGCGATCGGTTCGGGGTCCCCGTCCGCCACGCTCACCAGGGTGGCCTCCCGGCGCAAGGCGTGCAGGCCGTCGGGACCGTGGTAGCCGAGCCAGTTGCAGTCCGCTGCCGTGTCGCCGGCGTGCACGGAAACCAGGAACGGACCGGATTCCCGGTCAGGGAATCCGATCGAGAAGGCTCCGGTCACGCCGGTCTCCTCCCAGTTCCAGTAGGTGTCCGACAGGATCGACACCCGGGTCCCGTGGAGGGGGGCGCCCGACGCGTCCCGGACCACCCCCCGGATCGCGAACTCGCCTGGGCCGGCGCCGCGCGGACCGGTTCTCCGCAGGAAACGGGAGCGCATCAGGAACTCCTGCTCGCCGGGCCGCAGGTAGGTGTCGGGATACTCGAGGTACCCAAGCGACATGAGGGCATCGAGGTCGCAGTGCCCAAGCCCGTCGTCGCATCCCGGCGGGTGAGGCAGACCGAAGTTGTGGGCAAGTTCATGCACGAAACCTCCGGCAATGCTCTGACGGCCCCGGGTGACCGGTCCATCGCAGCCCTGGATGCCGGTGGACCTCGCCAACACCTCCAGATCGTGCCTGGGGACGATTGCCGCACCGTTGCCGCCCTTCCCCAGATCGTGGTCTTCCCCGCAGCGTTCCTGAACGTCAGCGAAGACGTACCAAGAGATACCCGGCGTATCGAAAGCCACCGGAGCGCAGTCCTGGACGCCCTCGACGACCTTGTCCCACGCGTCGCCGGTAGCGTAGTGATCGGAGTCTTCGGGCATCTGGCAGTACTCGGGCGAGCCGTCGTGGAGTTCGAAGGTCAGTCCCCTGAGTTCGCGGCGGTACCAGGTCTGCGCCTCCGTCATGGCCCAGGAAATGCCGCTGGCGTAGTCGGCCCGGAACGGCCGGTCCGCCGGCGCGGCGTAGATGACGCGGACCTTCCCCCGCGCGGTCGGCGGAATCCGTACCGGCGCCGGGATCTCGGCGGACAATCCCTGGTAGCCGGCGGTGATCTCCGAGTTCCCCGGTTCGACCGCGGTCACCACTCCCGCCGATACGGTAGCGGCCACCCGGTTGGACGACCTCCAGGTGGCCAGCGCGCCGTCCACCGGAAGTCGCGAGTTGTCGGACCGGACCGCGGTGAGCCGGAGTTCCGCCGTCTCGCCCAGGAGGATCGGGAACTCGTGGGCGGAGGTCAACTCGAGAGAGGTGACCGACGGCGGCGGAGTTGGCCCGCCCGGACTCGTCGCGCCGGCCGTAGTCCCGTCCCCGCCGCACCCGCCAAGGAGGCCCAGCGGCAAGGAGAGGGCGAGGATTCCGATCCTGATCGGCAAGGCGCAGCGGGCCGTACGGCCCTGCTGCCGTCAGGCTGGGTTGGCAGCGGCACGAACATGCCGGGAATCACCGCCGGACGCCCTACCGAGGTTGGTAGTTCCGGCCCCTGAACCACGGGAAGCCGCCCGGCGGCGTATCGGCTTGGAACGCCGGCTTCAGCCGGCACGCGCGGTGCTCCGCACCGCACTTTCCCGGTTCCAAGGGGTTCCGCAGAGTGCCATGATGTTCCCCTATACGGTCCATTATTCAACAGCTTACAGTGCTATACTGTTCCCGACCGGAACGCCTCTGGCTCCCCCATTCCCGGACGATTTGTGCCGCCCAGCCGCCGCTCCAAAAGCCCCGTTCCATGACCGAACGACCCTACCGCCTCTCGGTGAGATTCGTCGAGACCATCCGGGAACCCGGATGGTACGGCGACGGCCGCGGCTCCGGGGGATTGTCCCTCCGGGTGAAGCTCACCAGGCGCGGATACCTCGCCAAGTCGTGGGGACAGCGCATCACCGTGGACGGTCGGCCCCGCAACCTCGGACTCGGCTCCTGGCCCCACGTCAGTCTCGCCGAGGCGCGCCAGAAGTGCGCCCTCAATCTCCTGGCGCGCCAGCGCGGCGAGCTGGTCACCGGCAAGCCGCGGACCGTCCCCAGCTTCGCCGAAGCCGTCGAGAAGGTCATCGCGGTCCATTCCGCCGGCTGGAAGGACGGCGGCCGGTCCGAGCAGCTCTGGCGCTCGAGCCTGCGGGACTACGCGATCCCACGGCTCGGCAGGCGTCCCGTGGACCGGATCTGCACCTCGGACGTGATGGCGGTCCTGCTCCCGATCTGGAACGAGAAGCGGGAGACAGCTCGGCGGGTGCGGACCCGGATCTCGGCGGTGATGCGCTGGGCGGTCGCCCAGGGCTACCGGGACGACAACCCTGCGGGAGACGCCATCGGCGCGGCGCTGCCCAGGAACGGCGTCCGGCGCCGGCATCACCCGGCGCTGCCGTATGCCGAGGTCGCCGGCGCGATCCAGACGGT
>CAYUVU010000207.1:0-3406 GCA_964448205.1 uncultured Acidobacteriota bacterium | reverse complement strand
CGCCACCTCCACCTCCGAGCCGAGCAGGGTGGCGCCGAGGTGGTCGAGCTCGACCCGCACCCCGACCGTGTCCTCGCCCTCATCCAGATGGGGCAGGACGAGCTCGCGGCAGGTGGTCTCGACGTCGAGCAGCATCGACGGTGTGGAGTAGACGCGGAGCGCCTCGCCCATGAAGCCGATGGTGCGCTCCCGGTCGATGGCCTGGCGCCTCGTGCCGGAGAGCCCCGGCGAAAGCGTATCCTTCATCTCGTCCGTCCCCCGCTGCGTCCGGCCGCGCCGCCGCGGCCACGAAGGCGCATTATGCCCCTTCCCCGCCGGCGCCGGCGCCGTACGCGCACCGCAGCTCCGCCTTCAGGGTCTTGCCCATCGCGCTCTTGGGCAGGGCCTCGACGAAGCGGAAGCGGCGCGGCACCTTGTAGCCCCCGATGTGCCCGCGGCAGTGCGCGACGAGGGCGGCCTCGGCGTCCTCGCCTCCGGCGGCGAGGGCGGAGCCGGGCGCGGGCACGACGACCGCGAGCAGCGCCTCGCCCCACGTCTCGTCGGGCACGCCGACGACCGCCGCCTCGATCACGTCCGGGTGCGCGTAGAGCGCGGCCTCGACCTCCGTGGACCACACGTTCTCGCCGCCGGTGATGATGACGTCCTTCTTGCGGTCGACCACGTACAGGTAGCCCTCGGCGTCGAGCCGGCCCACGTCTCCGGTGTGGAACCACCCGTCGCGGAAGGCGGCGGCGGTCTCCTCCGGCCGGTCGAGGTAGCCGCACGACACGTTGGGGGCGCGCACCACGATCTCTCCCGCTTCCCCCGGCGGCAGCTCGCGCCCGCCGTCGTCCACGATGCGCAACTCCACCCCCACCAGGGGCAGCCCCACGGAGCGCAGCCGCTCGCCGCTGCTGCTGCCGCCGTCTTCGAGGCCGGCCAGATGCTGGTCCCAGCCGAGGGTGGAGAGGATGGGGGAGGTCTCGGTGAGGCCGTAGGTCTGGATCAGCTCGACCCCGGGCAGCGCCTCGACCGTGCGGCGGACCCACACCGCGTCCATCGGCGCGGACCCGTAGGTGAAACGGCGCAGGGACCGCAGGTCGTAGTCGGCAAAGCGCCCCTCGCGCACCAGCCGGACGACGAGGGTCGGGGAGAGCATGGTGAAGGTCGCGCGGCTCGCTTCCACCGCCCGCAGGAAGGCGTCGGGAGTGAAGTCCGGCAGGTAGGCGTGGGCGCCGCCCGAGTGGGTGAACGCGGCGCCGAGGAGGTCCGCGGAGTGGAACATGGGGGCGACGTGCAGCATGACGTCGCCCGCTTCCGCCCCGAACGGCCCCACGAGCTGGAGCCCGTTGGCGGCGACGTTCCGGTGCGAGAGCCGCACCCCCTTGGCCCGCCCCGTGGTGCCGCCGGTGTAGAGGAGGATCGCGTCGTCGTCTTCGGCGCTCACCCGCCCCTCGTCCTCGTCCGCCCCGTCGCGGAGCGTCTCGTAGTCGGGCGCCCCGGCGGCATCGCCCCCGTGTTCGCTTTCGTCCCCACCCTCCGCCGCCTCCGCCCCCGACTCGTCCGAGCGCATCCGCAGCACGGGTTCGCCACGCCCGGCGAGGACCGGATCGGCCATGAGGCCGCGCCAGCGGTCCTCCACGGCCACGAGACGCGGGGACGCGCCGTCGAGAATGGCGGCGATCTCCACCGGGGCGAGACGGTAGTTGATGGGGACCGCGACCGCCCCCATCCACCAGGCGGCGTGGATCAGCTCGGACTGGCGCGGGTCGTTCCGGCACAGGATGGCGAAACGCTCGCCGACCCCCACCCCGAGCGAGCGCAGCGCGCCCGCGGCCCGCCGCACCCGCACCGCGAACTCCGCCCAGGTGACGGGCGGCGCGCCGCACACGGACACCACGGCGGGGCGGGGGCCGAAGTGCCGCTCGGCCCGCTCGATCGCCGCCCGCATCGTGATCATGACCCGCCCCTTCCTCGTCTCGCGCCGCGTCCGTCCACCGTCTCTTCCCCGCCACGGCCCTCCCGTCCGGTGCGTCGGAGAGCGCGGCCTCAGGCCGCCGCCCGTCGGAACGCCTCCACGAACCAGCGCCCGTCGGTCTCGGACGAGCCTTCCGGGAAAGGGAAGTAGAGCGAGACCCGGTCCAGCAGTCCCTGGCGCCGCCGGCGCAACTCGGCCGCGAGCCCGGCGGGCGGCGCGGCCACCGCCACCTCCTCGACCAGGGCGTCGGGGACGAGGCGGGGCATGGCGTCGAACTCGCCCCGGCGCATGAGCGCGCTCAGGTCCTTCCCGATGCCGCCGAGGCCGTGGTATTCGAGGAGCGCCCGATAATTCGGAGTGGAGGCGTAGAAGGCGATCTGGCGCCGAACCTCCTGCTCGGCCTCGGAGCGCTCGGCCTCGCTTTCGCCGGACACGGCAAACACCGGCGCGTACAGCTCGAGCTCCGCACCCGCGCGCCCGCTCGCACGCGCCCCCTCTTCGATCGCGGGCCGCACCACGTCGCGCAGGTAACCCGCAGAGTGCATGGGGTGTACGTGGAACCCGTCCGCCACCTCGCCCGCGGCCCGGCACATGCGCTCGTTCACCCCAGCCAGATAGATGGGGATGCGGGGATGGTCGATGGGTCCCGGGTCGAAGAACGGGTTCATCAGCCGGAACGAGTAGAACCGGCCTTCGTAAGCGGGGCGGGCGCCGTTCTGGAAGGTGTCCCAGATCGCCCGCACGCACCGGATGTAGTCCGTCACCCGGGCAGCGGGATGATCGAAGGGCATCGAGAAGCGGCGCTCCACGTGCGCGCGCACCTGGGTGCCGAGCCCCAAGCGGAACCGCCCCCGGCTCCCCCGCTGAAGGTCCCACGCGGCCTGCGCCATGGAGAAGGGACTGCGGGCGAAGGCCACCGCGATGTTGGTGCCGACGTCGATCCGCTCGGTGGCGGATGACGCGAGCGCGAGGGGGAGGAAGGGGTTGTGGGCCGCCTCGAACGTCCAGGCGCAGTCGAAGCCCATGCGCTCCAGCCGGCGCGCCTCCTCACCCACGCGCTCGAATGGAGCATCCCCCCGCATCTGGGTGTCGATCTTCATCGATCCCCCGTCCTCTTTCGGCGTACGCGCCGCCACACGGCGGTGGCAGATCTCAAAGATGCGCGATCACTTCGGCGGCGAGTTGATCGAGGCCGCGCCGCAAGCCGTCCACGTCCTGGGCGGGAGGGCTCACCACGAACCGCGACACCCCGAGGGCGGCGTAGTGCTCGAGGTCCGCGGGGGTCCGCACCCGGCCCCCGCACGTCAACTCGATCTCGGACGGGTCGCGGCCGATGCGCTCGCACTCCTCGCGCATGGCGGCGAACAGCCGCCCGAGCTCCTCCGGGGCGCCCCGCGCCGGGAAGAAGCCGTCGCCGAGACGGGCCGCGCGCCGGGCCGCAGCCATGGA
>CAYUVU010000206.1:0-6268 GCA_964448205.1 uncultured Acidobacteriota bacterium | reverse complement strand
CGGCGCGCTGGTTGATCCCGGCGCCAGCGTCGAGCAGCTCCATCGACGTCTCGATCTGGCCTTCACGGGCGGCGAGCAGGAGGGCGGTCAGACCGCCGTGGGTCCCGACCCGGTCCTCGTAGGTCTTCGGCCGGGGCTCGTTGGGATCGAGGTCGCTGTAGGGATCGAGCGGGTCGGGCGGCGGGGCCCCGCCCCCGGTACCACCGGTCCCGGCGCCCGGACGGCGGTCCACGCCGTTGGCGGGAAGCGGCCGCTCGGCCTGGAGCACGCCGCTTCCACCCCGCATCTCGGCGAGACGGGCCTCACGTTCACGGCGTTCCTGCATGTCGAGCCGCGCCCGTTCGACAACGTCCAGCACGTTCGCGGTCCTGGACGCGTCCGCGCCGGCTTCCATCAGCGCCTTGACGGCCGCCACACGGCCGCGCACGGACGCGAACATGAGCGGCGTGAGGCCCCACTCGGTCTCGCGGGCATCCACGGAGGCCCCGTGAGCGACGAGCGTGTTCAGTACTTCGGGCACTCCGGCCGCCGCCGCGAAGTGGATCGGCTCGGCTCCGGTGGAGGTCAGGGCATCGGCTGGGGCGCCCGCCTCGAGGAGGGCCTCGGCGACTCCGGCCCGACCGGCCGCCGCCGCCACGTGGAGCGGCGTGTGGCTGCCGAGACGCGTCGTCGCCTCGACGTCCGCACCCGCCGCGATCAACACCGCGGCGACCTCGCGGTTCCCCGTCTTCGCCGCCCAGTGGAGCGCCGTGAAACCGTCACCCTGCGCCGCGTTCACGTCGGCGCCGGCGCGCAGTTCCGCCTTCAGCGACTCGACGTCGCCGCGCTTCGCCGCGTCCAGCACCGGCGACAGCAGCGCTGCGCTTCCGGCTCCCGCCAGCACTCCCAGCACCGTGAGCAGCGCCGCCAGGCCAATCCATCGCTTCCCGATCTTCATGCCCTGTCCCTCTCTCCCGGTCCGAGGCCCTTGCTGTGGATCCCGCTCGCCGGTTACACCGCCTGCGAAAGGGAGAACGCGCCCGTGCTGTTCCCGAAGCTCTCCACGTCATCCATGCCCAGCTTGTGGAGCAGCGTCAGCATCACGTTCGCCAGCGGCGTCCCCGGCTCGGCCCGCAGGTGCAGGTTGTGCTCCAGGGCGCCGTTCGCGCCGCCCGCCACGAAGAACGGGACCCGCTTGTGGTTGTGGATGTTCGGATCGCCCATCGGGGACCCGTACAGGATCATGGTCTTGTCGAGCAGCGTCCGGTCGTCTTCCTGAATGCTCCGCAGCTTCTCCATGAAGTACGGGACCAGGCTCACGTGGTACCGGTTGATCCGCCCCAGCACCTCGACCCGCTCGGGATCGTTCCCGTGGTGCGACGCCGGATGGAAGGCGGTGGCCTCACCGCTTTCCGGATAGACCCGGCTGGAGGCGTCCCGGCCCAGCTTGAAGCTGAATACCCGGGTCATGTCCGACTGGAAGGCGAGCGCCTGCAGGTCGAACATGATCTTCACGTGCTCGTCGAACGAGTCCGGAACCCCTGACGGGGCATCGGGAAGCTCGCGAAGCTCTCCGCTGGTGTTCCGTTCCACGATGCGCTCGATCCGCCGCTCCATCTCGCGGATATCGGTCATGTAGCGGTCCATCCGCCGCACGTCCTCGGCGTCCAGCGAGGTCTTGAGCCGGCTGACTTCCGATCCGATGAAGTCGAGGACGCTCTGGCGCGCCTTCTGACGGGCCACCCGGCCCTCCGGAGTGCCCCCGGCGCCGAACAACTGGTCGAACACGATGCGCGGATCGCGCGTCATCGGCAGCGGCTCGGTCGGCGACGCCCAACTGATGGTGTCGGTGTAGACGCACGCGTAGCCGTAGGCGCAGCCGCCCGCCTGGTCCACCGTCTCGATGCAGAGCTGCATCGAGGGGATCGGCGTGTCCTGGCCGAAGCGCTTCGCGTACATCTGATCGAACGAGGTGCCCGCAAACACGTCCGAACTCTCGGTCTGCTTGGGATACGACTGGGTCAGGAACGCCGCGCTCGAACGGAAGTGGTCGCCGCCGATCTCGCGCGCGGTGCGCGCCTCGGCGGGCTCCACATCGCAATCGCTCACGACCGTGACGTAGTCCCGGACCGGTTCGAGGGAACTGAGGGCGCCCCTCGAGAGATCGAAGTCCGTGCCTTCCTTCTCCGGGGTCCACAGATGCTGAGAGCGGCCGTACTTGTTGCTGCCCGCGGCGCCGTGCACGATCTCGATCGCCACCAGGCGCGTCGGGTCGTCCGCCGTCGGCTTCGCGAGGACGCTCGCCGGAACCATGGCGTCCAGGAACGGCAACGCGATCGTCGCTCCCGCTCCGCGGAGGAACGTCCGCCGGGGAAGGCTCTTGCCGGTCAGGTAGTTCATCGTTTTCTCCTGTCAGGTTTTCCTGCCAAGGCGCCCCGCCGGCCGTCTCCGTGTCCGGCGGCGCTGGTTTTGCTGTGGGTGGACGACCCCCGCAGAATACGGGATCGTCGAACTCCCATAACCGGGCTAGGATAGGAAATCAAGCGGCCCGACGCAAGCGGTAAACCGCCGGCCCGGCGCCTGGCGCGGCGCCCGGCCCGAGCCGCGGGAACTCCCGGCTGAACGCGGCCGCTGCGCGACCCCGCTCCCCACCGTGACCGGGGGTCAGTGTTCGGCCGCGACCGTGGTTTCGATTTCCTCGAGCACCTCGCCCTTCATCTGGAAGGCCGGGCTGCGTACGACGCCGAGAATGAACGCCGAGGTCCGGTGGTCGGCGTCCGCCGCTTCCCGGACAATCTCCCGGATCCGCGGCTGGTCGTAGTACTCGACCCGCCGGCCCAGCGCGTAGGCCATCAGGTTCTCCGTGAACGTCCGCAGCAGCGGCGTGGGCCGCTTGAGAAGCGCGTTGCGGAGATCCCCGATGTTCTGGATGAGGGTCCCGTCGTAGAACTCGCCGGAAGCGTCGATCGGCTGGCCCGCGTCCTTCACCCGCACCCGGCCGGTGACGTCGAACGCCTCGAGCGCCACGCCGATGGGATCCATCATCCGGTGGCAGGATCGGCACGCGGGGTTGTCGCGGTGGATCTCCAGGCGCTCGCGCGCGGTCAGCTCGCGGCCGTCCTGCGCCGCCGCGGTCGCATCGAGGTCCGGGACATCCGGTGGCGGCGGCGGTGGCGGGCTTCCGAGCAGCACCTCCATCACCCACTTCCCGCGCAGCACCGCCGACGTCCGGTACGGATGCGACGTCAGCGTCAGCATGCTCCCGTGGGCGAAGATCCCGCGCCGGTTCGGGTCCTGATACTGGACCAGCCGGTGCTCCGGTCCGGTCACCCCGACCATCCCGTAGTGCTTGGCGAGGCGTTCGTTCACGAACGTGTAGTCGGCCGTGAACAGGTCGAAAATGCTCTTGTCCTCCGACACCAGGTGGTGGAAGAACCGTTCGGTCTCCTCGACCATCGCGGTCTTCAACTGCTGGTGGAAGTCCGGATAGAGGCGAACGTTCGGATTGATCTTCCTGAGGTCCTGCAACCGGAACCACTGATACGCGAACCGCTTCGCGAGCGCCTCCGAGCGAGGATCCGCGAGCATCCGGCGCACCTGCGCATCGAAGACGGCGGGATCCGACAACTGCCCCGACTCCGAAACGTCGAGCAGCTCGTCATCGGGAATCGTCCCCCAGAGGAAGAAGGACAGCCGGGAAGCCAGGTCGGTGTCGGTCAGCCGGTAGCCGAACTCCGCCTCCCGCGGGTCGAGCGGCTCCTCGATGCGGAACACGAAGTTGGGGCTCGCGAGAATCCCCTCGACCCCCATCCGGATCCCCTCCTCGAAGCCGACCGTCCCGGCGCCCGCGTCGTAGAGCTCCATGAGCGCCGCCAGGCCCTCGTCGCCGAGGTTGCCCCGGTAGGCGAGCCGGCCCAGGCGCCCCAGGATCGCTTCGGCGCAGGGGCGCGCCTCGTCCGGCGACAGCGGCCGGCAACTGAAGACCGCCTGCCGGCTCGGCGTTTCCGAAACGCCGGTCGGGTCGAAGGGACCGCGAATCAGGACGTCGCGGAGATGCGGGAGGCTGTGGATCCCGTAGGTGAGCGCGATGTTGGTGCTCGCGAGCGACCACTCGTGCGGGGAGACGAGGTCCAGCGTCGGGCCGTCGAACTGGCGCAGGAACGCCGCCGCCACCTTTCTGGGACCGGCCTTCACGAAGATCGGTTCGGTGATCATCGTGGCGCCGTCCGGGTCGGAGGTGTGCATCCACGGATCGACCGAGAGCAGCGCGACCCGCTCGCCGTCGATGGAGATCTCGAGGCGCTCGGGATTCTCCTCGGAGTTCAGCGCCCCCACCGCGGTACCGACCACCGGGCCGCACACTTCATGGTGGAGGGAGACCCGGAAGACGTAGTTCCCGTCCGCCGGGAAGGTGTGGTCCGTGGCGAGCCCACCCCGGGTGCCATAGGGGGCCCCCTCGACCTGCCGCCGCTGCGAGGCCCAGCGGGAGACGAAGTAACTGGTCTCGGCTGGCGCGGCATCGGGGTCGCCCACCGCGAGCCGGCTGATCTCGCTCGCCGCCCGCAGGTAGGAGTCCATGAGCGTCGCGGACAGCAACTGCACGTCCGCGATATTGTCGAAGTTCGCGCTGATGGTGTCCTGCGGGAGGTACTCCGCAGCGTCGAGTTCGAGCGCCAGCAGATCCCGGATCGCGGCGGTGTACTCCGCCCGGTTCAGCCGCTGGAACGAGCGGCGGCCCGGATTCGGCTCCGCCCTGGCGCTCTCGTCAAGCTGGGCCTCGAGCGATCCGGCGACCTCCGTGAGCATTTCCTCGGCGGGACGGCGGGAGCCCGGCGGCGGCATCATCCCGAGCTGGAGCTTCGAGACCATCTTCTCCGCGAGTTCGGGACTGGCCGGCGCGTTCCCCGCATCGAAGCCGGAGAGCGTCATGTTGCCGGTCTTCATCCGGTCGTTGTGGCAGACCATGCAGTAGGTCCGCAGCATCCGGTTGTGGGCAGCCGCGTTCTCCGGGGAGACCGCCGGGGCCGTCTCCGCCGCTGACGCGGGTTCCCACGTCCTCGCGGTGGCGAGTCCCGGCGTCTCCGCGGACGACGCGGCCGACGCCGCCAGCAGACCGGCGATCAGGAACGGGATCAGGGAAAGCCGGCCGGCCTTCACTGCGGTTTCCATTCGGGAACTCCCCATGGTCATGCCTCAGCAACCCACGCAGCGGTTGTTGTTCTTGGCCCCGTAACTCTCGAGGAGGGCGATGGTCTCCGGGAAGGGGTTGATCCGCTGAGCCGGCCCGTTCGCGAGATCCACCGTGGTCTGCCCGGACCGCGCGATCGCCAGGGGATCGGCGCCCTTGGAGATGAGGTAGAGGATCATCTCGTTGTCGCCCCGGGAGGCCGCGTGGTGGATCACGCTGTAGCCGTTGTGGTCCCGGGCAGCCGCGTCGGCGCCCAGCTCTTCCACCAGGTACTTCACGGCGGGCATCCAGGCGTCGGGGGCGTGGCGGTGCGAGTTCGCGGCCAGTCCGAGCCCGTAGCCGACGCCGGCGGCAGCGTGGATCGGATAGACGCCCGGCCCCCCGTAGGGAACCTCGGGCAGGCCCGAGGGATCCTCATCGGGCTCCTCCGCCGTCAGGTCGGTCAGCCGGCGGAGGACCCGCTCCGGCACCTTCATGGTGGGAATGTGCGGGTCCGCGCCCCGGGCGACCAGCATCTTCATCGCCGGAATGTCGAGCGCGTAGGCGGCGCGCCAGAAGGCCGTCGCGCCGGCGCGGTTCACGCCGAGCTGATCGGTGTTGTAGGTGGTGTACCACTGCTTGCGCTCGAGGCGGGCATCGATCTCGGCGCCCGCGTCGAGGAGCGCCTCCATGAACTCGATGTGCGAGGTCGCCTGCCGCAGGTGATCCGCCGGCTGGGGATGGAACGGCTGGGCGATCCAGCGCGAGTTGATCGCCGCGTAGAGCGGCGCCCCGCCCGAAACGTTCGTCAGGTTCGGGTCCGCGCCCCGCTCCAGCAGGCCCATGCCGAGGTCGTAGTGACCGTTGAGCGACGCCATCATGAGGGGTGAGGTGAGGTGTCCCTCCGCCCGCTGGTTGACGTCGGCGCCGGCGTCCACGAGGGCGAGGGCCGTCTCCAGATGGCCGTCGCGGGCCGCCAGCAGCAGCGCGGTCAGCCCACCGTGGGTGCCCACGAGTTCCGCGTAGCGCAGCGGCTGGGGCCGGTCCCGGTTACGCCGCCGGGCCTCCCGGCGCTTCTGCGCTTCCTCGATGGCCTTGGCCCGGGCCAGTTCGTCCTCGGGA
>CAYUVU010000205.1:0-7338 GCA_964448205.1 uncultured Acidobacteriota bacterium | reverse complement strand
CCCCCGGAGCATCGCCACCATCTTCGCGCTGTCCGGCGGCGGCGGACCGGTCCGGCGGCTCACGAACCAGGTTACGCCGAAGTTGATCATCATCCCGAGCGTGCCGATTCCCTCCGGGCTGATCCCGAACCACCAAGCCTCGGGGCCGCTCCACTCGAAGACCTTGAACCAGCCGATATAGACGGCGGTGAACCCGGTCCCGGCGATCATGCCGGCCACCGCGCCGCGGGCCGTGACCCAGGTGGTGAAGACCCCCAGGACCAGCGCCGGGAAGAAGCTGGCGGCAGCCAGCCCGAAGGCGAAGGCGACGACAGCCGCCACGTAGTCGGGCGGATAGATCCCGACGATGATCGCGACCACGCACGCGCCGGCGGCCGAGAGCCGGGCGGCCAACAGCTCCTTACGCTCGCTCATCCCCGGCCGCAGGAAGCTCTTGAGCAGGTCGTGGGAGACCGATGCCGAAATGACGAGCAGCAGGCCGGCCGCGGTGGAGAGCGCCGCCGCCAGGCCGCCTGCCGCGACCAGGCCCACCACCCACGCCGGCAGCTCGGCGATCTCGGGGTTGGCGAGCACCATGATGTCCCGATCGATGGCGAGTTCCGCCCCCGGCCCCTCGCTGTACTGGATGAGGCCGTCGCCGTTGCGGTCGGTGAACCGGATGAGCCCCGTCGCCGCCCAGTTCCGGAACCAGTCCGGGGCCTCCGCGAAGGGCGTGTTGTGCAGCGTCTGGATCATGTTGACCCGGGCGAAGGCGGCGACCGCGGGAGCGGTGGTGTAGAGGATCGCGATGAAGAAGAGCGCCCACATCACGCTCCAGCGGGCGAGGCGGGCGGTCTTGACCGTGTAGAAGCGGATCAGGACGTGCGGCAGCCCCGCCGTCCCCGTCATGAGCGCCATGGTGATCGCGAAGACGTCCGGAAGCGTCTTCTTGCCCGCGAGGAAGGCGCCCGTGTACTCCGGTAACCCGAGGTCGACGTGGATCTGGTCGATCGCCCGCAGGAGCGCCACGCCGGCCCGTTCTCCCTCGATCAGGGGCGAGCCGAAGCCGACCTGGGGGATCGGGGTTCCGGTCATCATCCAGGAGATGGCCCCGGCGGGAATCAGGAAGGCGACGATCAGCACGCAGTACTGCGCCACCTGGGTGTAGGTGATCCCCCGCATCCCCCCGAGCGTCGCGTAGAGGAGCACGATGATTCCGCCGATGGCCACGCCGTACTCCACCGGGATCGTCAGGAAGCGCGAGAAGACCACCCCGACGCCGCGCATCTGTCCCGCCACGTAGGTAAACGAGATGAAGACCGCGCACACCACCGCGGTGAGCCGGGCGGCCTGGGACGCGAAGCGGTCGCCGACGAACTCCGGAATCGTGTAGCGGCCGTAGCGGCGGAGATAGGGCGCTACCAGCAGGGCGAGCAGGACGTAGCCGCCGGTCCAGCCCATGAGGTAGATCGCCCCGTCGTAGCCCATGAACGAGATGAGCCCCGCCATGGAGATGAACGACGCGGCGCTCATCCAGTCGGCCCCGGTCGCCATGCCGTTCGCAAGGGCGGAAACGCCTCGTCCCGCTACGTAGAAGCCGGATGTCGTCTGGACGCGGCTCGCTACCGCGATGGCGCTGTAGAGCGCGAAGCTGGAGACGACGAAGACGAGGGTCCAGCCCGCGATGCTCACGAGGGATCCTCGGTGTCTTCCGGCCGGTCGGCGTCCCGCTCGATCCGATCCATGGCGATCGCGTTCACGACCAGCAGGACCAGGAAGATCAGGATCGAACCCTGCTGGGCGAACCAGAAGCCGAGCGGGAACCCGCCCACCCAGATCCGGTTCAGCGGTTCGGCGAGCAGCACGCCCAGGCCGAGCGAAGCGGTGAACCAGATCGCCAGGAGGACCGCGATCAGGCGGAGGCTGCGCTTCCAGGCGCTTGGTCGCGGCGGGGAGGGTTGAGACACGCTGCGGGTGGATTGAATCAGAACCGGCGTCGGGTCGGCGTTCCCGGGGGTGCGCGCCGTGAGGTTGGGGAGGGTCACGACGTGCGCGGCGCGGAGCGCCGCGGTGCCGGTCTGGAGACCGGCGTTCCAAGCCGTACGCGCCGTTGGGGTTCTCGGCGTCTGACGCGACTCCGCCGCTGGTATGCTCGGAAATCCGGAAAGGAGGGGACCCCGTGATTCCACCGTCTTTCGACTATCACGCTCCCGACAACCTGGAAGAGGCGAGCCGGCTGCTGCTGGCGAACCCCGAGGCCAAGCTGCTGGCCGGGGGACACAGCCTCATCCCGATGATGCGGTTCCGGCTGGCCGAGCCGAGCGCTCTGGTGGACCTGAGGAAGATCCCGGGACTCTCCGGAATCCGCGAAGAGGGCGGGTCCCTCTGCATCGGCGCGATGACGCGCGAGTCCGAACTCGAGAAGTCGGACCTGGTGCAGAACCGCTACCCGCTGCTCGCGGACACCACGCGCGTCATCGCCGACCCGGTGGTCCGGAACCTGGCGACCATCGGCGGGAACGTGGCCCACGCCGATCCGGGGAACGACCACCCGGCGGCGATGCTCGCCTATGGGGCGTCATTCGTCGCCTGCGGTCCTTCCGGCGAGCGGACGATTGCCGCGTCCGACTTCTTCACCGGGCCGTTCTCCACCTGCCTGGAGGCCGGTGAGATCCTCACCGAGATCCGGATTCCGGCGTCCGGGTCCGGTTCGGGAGGCGCCTACCAGAAGTTCGAGCGGAAGGTCGGCGACTACGCGGTGGCGGCGGTAGCGGTCCAGTTGCAGCTCGATGGCGGGCGGATCGCCGGCGCGGGAGTGGCGCTCACGAACGTGGGCCTCACCGCGATCCAGGCCGGCGCTGCGGAAGCGGCGCTCGTCGGCTCCGACGGGAACGACGCGGCGCTCGACGCCGCCTCGGAAGCCGCCGCCGCGGCGGCCGATCCGGCCGACGATCACCGCGGCTCCGCCGACTACAAGCGCGCGGTGGTCCGCGTGCTCACCCATCGGGCGGCGTCCAGCGCGCTCGCCCGGGCGAGGGAGGCGTCATGAGTTCCCACCAGATCAGCGTCACCATCAACGGTGAAGAGCACACCCGGGAGGTGGAGGCGCGGCTGCTGCTCGTGCACTTCATCCGCGAGGAACTCGGCCTCACCGGTACCCACATCGGGTGCGACACGACCTCCTGCGGCGCCTGCACGGTGCTCCTGAACGGCGTGCCCGCCAAGAGCTGCACGGTGTTCGCCGTAGCCGCCGACGGCGCCGAGGTCACGACCGTGGAGGGACTCGGAAACGGCGGTCTCCATCCGGTCCAGCAGGGATTCACGGAGAAACACGGACTCCAGTGCGGTTTCTGTACTCCCGGGATGATGCTGACCTCGAAGGCGCTCCTCGAAGAGAACCCGGATCCCAGCGAGGCGGAGATCCGCTGGGGCATCTCCGGCAACCTGTGCCGGTGCACCGGCTACGTCAACATCGTGAGAGCGGTGCAGCGGGCCAGCGAACTGATGAAGGAGAACAGCGATGGCTGAGTGCAGAGGTCTCGGACACTCCGTCCAGAGAAAGGAAGACGCCCGATTCATCAGGGGACAGGGCCGCTACATCGACGACGTCAAGCTCCCGGGAATGCTCTACCTGGACATCGCGCGGAGCCCCTACGCCCACGCGAAGATCACCAAGATCCACGAGGACACCGCGATGGCGGTGGACGGGGTGGCCGCGGTGATCACCGGGAAGACCCTCGAGGGCTTCAAGCTGGCCTGGATGCCGACCTTGATGAGCGACCAGCAGATGGTGCTGCCGGTGGACACCGTCAAATACCAGGCCCAGGAGGTGGCGGCGATCGTGGCCACGTCGCGCTACGCGGCCGCCGACGGCGCCGCCGCCCTCGAGGTGGACTACGACCCGCTTCCGGTGGTGGTGGATCCGCACGAGGCCCTGAAGCCCGGGGCGACCAAGGTCCGCGACGACAAGGAGAGCAACCACATCTTCCACTGGGAGCACGGGGACGCGGACGGAACGGAGGCGGCGCTCGCCGGCTGCGACACCGTCGTGGAGCAGAAGATGCACCTGCCGCGCATCCACGTGGCTTCGATCGAGACCTGCGGCTGCGTGGCGAGCTGGAACCCGGTCGAGGGCCACCTGACCCTCTACCTGACCACCCAGGCCCCGCACGCCATCCGCACGGTGGTGGCGCTCGTGACCGCCCATCTCGGCCTCGCCGAGCACAAGATCCGGGTCATCTCGCCCGACATCGGCGGGGGATTCGGCGGCAAGGTGCCCGTGTATCCGGGCTACGTGCTCGCGACCGCGGCCTCGGTGGTCACCGGCAAGCCGGTGAAGTGGATCGAGGACCGCTCGGAGAACCTCCAGGCGGATTCGTTCGCCCGCGACTACCACATCACCGCGACGCTCGGGTCGAAAAAGGGCAAGGTAGCCGCGCTCAAGCTCGACACCGTTGCCGACCACGGCTATTCGGACGCGGCGGCGAACCCGTCCAAGTTCCCGGCCGGGCTCTACCACATCGCCACCGGGTCCTACGACCTGGAAAACGCCCACGTGTCGGTGGACGGCGTGTACACGAACAAGCCGCCGGGCGGGATCGCCTACCGGTGTTCGTTCCGCGTCACCGAGGCCGTGCACGCCATCGAGCGCATGGTGGACCTGCTGGCTCGGGAGAACGGGGAAGACCCGGCGGACTTCCGCCTCCGGAACTTCATCAAGCCCGAGCAGTTTCCGTACACGTCCGCCCTCGGCTGGGAGTACGACAGCGGGAACTACGGGGCAGCGCTCGAGAAGGCCATGGACATGATCGGCTACCAGGATCTCCGGGCCGAGCAGGCCGAAAAGCGCGCCCGCGGCGAGCTGATGGGGATCGGCATCTCCTCCTTCACCGAGATCGTGGGCGCCGGCCCCTCGAAGACCTTCGACATCCTCGGAATCAAGATGTTCGACTCGGCCGAGATCCGGATCCACCCCACCGGGAAGGCGATCGCCCGCTTCGGCACCAAGTCCCAGGGGCAGGGGCACGAGACCACCTACGCGCAGATCATCGCGGAGGAACTCGGGATCCCGCCGGAGGACATCCAGGTCGAGGAAGGGGACACGGACACGGCGCCCTACGGGCTCGGCACCTACGCCAGCCGTTCCACCCCGACCGCGGGAGCCGCGGCGTCCATCGCGTCGCGGAAGATCCGCGAGAAGGGGAGGAAGATCGCCGCGCATCTCCTCGAGGCGGACGAGGCCGACCTCGTGTGGGAGCAGGGGAAGTTCTACGTGAAGGGCTCCCCGGACCGGGCGAAGACCATCCAGGACATCGCGTTCGCGGCCTACACGAACCATCCGCAGGGCCTGGAGGCGGGCCTCGAGGCGATCTCCTACTACGACCCGCCCAACCTGACTTTCCCGTTCGGGTCCTACATCTGCTGCGTGGACATCGACCGGGGCACCGGCCAGGTCAGGATCCGGCGCTTCGTGGCGGTGGACGACTGCGGGGTGCGGATCAACCCGATGATCGTGGACGGTCAGATCCACGGCGGGCTCACCATGGGGATCGCGCCCGCGCTCCTCGAGGAGATCTCCTACGACGCCGACGGCAACATCACCGGGGGCAACTTCATGGAGTACCTCGTTCCCACCGCGATGGAGACGCCGCACTGGGAATTGGGCGAAACGGTCACCCCGTCGCCGCACCATCCCATCGGCGCCAAGGGCGTCGGCGAGTCCGCCACGGTGGGCGCCCCGCCGGCCGTCGTGAACGCGGTGGTGGACGCCCTCTGGCACCTCGGCGTGCGTCACATGGAGATTCCCATGACCCCGGCGCGGGTCTGGAACGTCCTGAACGAACACGGCGTCGCGGCGACGCGTTAGGAACGCCGTGAGCGGCGGCCCGACGGATGTCTTCGCCGCGGCCGCCCGTCTCTATCGGGACGGCGTGCCCTTCGTCCTGGCGACGGTGGTGCGCGCGGAACGGCCGACCTCGGCGCGGCCGGGCGCCAAGGCGATCGTCACCGGCGACGGACGGTTTCGGGGCTTCGTCGGCGGGACCTGCGTCAAACCGGCGGTCCGGCGCGAGTCGCTGCGGGCGCTCGCGGACGGAGCGCCCCGTCTGCTCCGCATCTCCCCGGACAGCCCTCCCGAGGGCGTCGAGGCGGAGGAAGGAGTCCTGGAGGAACACATGGCCTGCGTAAGTGGCGGCGCGCTCGACATCCACCTGGAGCCCTATCTCCCGTCGCGCCGGCTGCTGCTGGCGGGGACTTCGCCCATCGTGGAATCGCTGGCGGCGCTCGGCGAGGCGCTGGGGATGGAGGTCCGGACCGCCGAGACCGAGGAAGACCTCGACACCGTGGCCGAGGGGGCCTTCTGTGTGGTCGCCGGTCACGGCGAAGGGGAGTGGGAAACCCTGAAGGCCGCGTTGACCGGCGGCCGCGCCCGCTATGCGGGCCTGGTCGCGAGTCCGCGCCGAGCCGCCGCGGTGCGCGAGCGGCTCGTCGGGATGGGTGTTTCCGAAGCCGACGTCGGTCGGCTCCGGTCCCCCGCCGGGCTCGACATCGGCGCGGAGACTCCGGGTGAAATCGCGCTCAGCATCCTCGCCCAGATCGTGGAGGCACGGCAGGCGCCGGAGCGGCCGGAAGCGACTCCGGAAGAGGCGGCGCCGGCCCCGATGGTCGGGATCGCGCTCGAGACCTCCAGCGACGAGCTGGCGGTGGACCCGATCTGCGGGATGACCGTCTCCCGGGACTCTCCCCACCGCGTGGAATCGGGCGGCGAAACCTGGTGGTTCTGCTGCGCCGGCTGCGCGGAGACGTTCGCTGCCGCCGGGACAACCGGCGATACCGCCTGAACCGCGCCCCGACCGGGCGCCGCCGCCCCGCAGGAGGGCCGAGAACGATGAAGTCTCGCCGCACGTTCTGCGCCGTCGTGATGATCTCCTCGATCGCCGCCGGCGCTCCCGCCCAGACACCAACCCGCGCCCGGGACCTGGGGGTGCCCTTCGAGGGCGATCCGGGTCCGCTGAACGCCATCACCGACGTTTCCGGACTGGAGGTGGGACACACCACGATCCTGCGGGAGGAGGGACCGGTGCGGACCGGCGTCACCGCGGTGCTGCCGCGCGGCCGGATGAGCCAGGTCGGGGTGTTCGCCAACTGGTTCGCCCTGAACGGGAACGGAGAGATGACCGGCACGACCTGGGTCAGCGACCGGGGGATCCTGAAGGGGCCGGTGCTCATCACGAACACCTACAGCGTCGGCGCCGTCCACGAGGCGGCGATCGCCTGGGCCGAGGCGAATCTCGGTTTTCGCGCCTGGACGCTGCCGATGGTCGCCGAGACCTGGGACGGATTCCTGAACGACATCACCGG
>CAYUVU010000204.1:0-12402 GCA_964448205.1 uncultured Acidobacteriota bacterium | reverse complement strand
GCATTCGGGGAGCCGGCGGGCGTCAGCTAACCGCATTCGGGGAGCCGGTGAGCGGGAACTCCCCGCATTGGCGCGGCCGGTGGACGGGGAACTCCCCGCGTTGACGGGGCTGGAGGAGGCGGCCTCCGGGATGGCGGCCGTGACGGTGGGCGAGGTTGCGCCGTGCGCGGCGCGGAGCGCCGCGGTGCCGGTCTGGATGGAGACCGGCGTTCCAAGCCGGGGACGCCATCCGGGAGGATGATCGGTGGACAGTTTCAGCCCAGTTCAATGCCTCGCGCCGCGGGCTATGCTGGCTCGCACGTCACTCGCACCGGTTCTCCTTCCGCCTTCTTCCGAGCCGGAACTGTGCCGGAGGTGGACGTGACCGGGACCCGCCGGAGCCGGCCGCGGTTCACCCGGGAGGCGGCAACCCGCTTGTGGCTGCACCGCCAGGGGTTCGACCGGCCCCGCGGGGCGACTGCACTCGGCGCCGCGGCCTTCGTCGATCACCTGGAGCGGACGGGCGCCCTCCAGCTCGACAGTGTGAACGTCGTGGACCGGGCCCACTACCTGACCCTCTGGAGCCGGTTCGGCTCGTACGACCGCTCGAGGGTGGATCGGTGGGTGTACGGAGACCGTCTCGCGTACGAGTACTGGGGACACGAGGCCTCGATCCTTCCCATCTCCCACCTCCCGCTGGGGCGGCGGCGCATGCGGCGGTTCCCTCCCGAGAGCTGGTCGGGACGCGCCTGGTGGGACCGGTACGCGACCTCGACGGCGTCGAAGCGGCGGGTGCTGCGGCGGCTGCGGGCGGAGGGACCTCTGGAGAGCGCCGACTTCCAGGCGCAGCCGGCCGAAGGCGGGGAGAAGACGGACTCGCTGGGGTGGGGCCTGAAGGAGGACAAGCGCTCGCTGTCGCTGCTGTGGCACGACGGCCGGGTCGCGGTGAGCGGCCGGCGGCACTTCCGGTGCATCTACGACGTGGAGGAGCGCGTCTACCCCGACGGGCCGGTCGCGTCGCTGGCCGACTACCACGACAGTTGGCTCCTGACCGGCCTCTCGGGGTGCGGGATCGCTCCGGAACGACACCTCGTCAACTACTTCACCGCGCCGGCACTCAACGCGGCGGAGCGGCGCCGGGCCATCGCCCGCAACCTGCGGAAGCAACGGATCGTCGAGGTGGAGGTGGAGGGCTTGCGGGGGCCCTGCTACGCCCTGCCCGAACACCTCGAGGCGATCGACGATCTGCCCGAGCCGGCCGGGACCACGCTGATCTGCCCCTTCGATTCCCTGCTCTGGCAGCGAAAGCGCGCGGCGGAACTTCTCGACTTCGAGTACGCCGTCGAGATTTATGTCCCGGCCGCGAAGCGGAAGTACGGCTACTACGTGTTGCCGATCCTTCACGATGGGCGCGTGGTGGGGCGACTCGACCCGAAGCTCCATCGGGATCGCGGGCTGCTGGAGATCCGGGCTCTGCACATGGAGCCGGACCGCGCAGTGGGCGCGGACTTCGGGGTCAGGCTGGACGATGCGATCGGGGATCTCGCGAGGTTCGTGGGGGCTACGGACGTCCGCATGCCTTGAAGGGCGGCCGTGCCGTCGTGCGCGTGATGCGGGCGGGTGGGGGCCGTCCCGCCGCCCGCCTGCGGCGGGCTGTGCCGGGTGAAGCCGGCGTTCCAAGCCATCCCCCGTTGACAGTCTTGAAGGCTGTCCCGTAGGCTCGATTGCCCAACTCGACGGATTGGAGGTAACCCATGGTCCTGAATCGCCGTTCGACCCGGATCCTGCTTGGCGCCGCCCTTGCGCTGCTGGCGGCCGGCAGCGCCCTCGCCCAGCCCTACACCTGCGAGGAGGTGATGGTGCCGATGCGCGACGGCACCATGCTCGCCACCGACGTCTACATGCCCAACAACCAGGGCGACGGTCCGTGGCCCGTCATCCTCGAGCGGACGCCGTACAACAAGCGCGACTGCGCGCACGGGCACGCGCCCTACTTCGCCCAGCGCGGCTACGTCGCGATCGTCCAGGACGAGCGGGGCCGCTACAACTCGGAGGGCACCTATCACTGGCTGCTCGACCAGGCGTGGCACGAGCGCCAGGACGGCTACGACACCATCGAGTGGGCAGGGACGCAGCCCTGGTCCACCGGGAAGGTGGGGACGCAGGGGCTCTCTTTCACCTGCTTCAACCAGTACCTGACCGCGCCGACCCGGCCGCCGCACCTGGCCGCCATGTTCTGCGCGCACTCGGCGTCGAACGCCTACAAGGACCTCTACTGGGCGGGCGGCGCGCTCCACATGATCATGCCGACCTGGCTGCTCTCGCAGAACGAGATGGTCCAGCCGGTGCCGCTCGACGACCCCGGACGGCGGACCGGCTACGTCGGCGCCGACCAGGCGTGGCTGCAGTGGCACCAGCAGCGGCTCGAGACCGAGATGCCGATGGGCCGGAGCATGCTCACCCGCATGATGACCGACATGATCGACAACCCGTACTACAACGACTACTGGCGGCAGTACGCGGTCGACGAGCAGTGGGACCAGATCGACACCCCGATCATGCACTACGCGAGTTGGTACGACCGGTATCCGCACTCGCAGGTGGGGCACTTCAACGGCATCCAGGCCCAGGGCATGGCGAACGCCCGCGACACCCAGCGGCTGTTCATCGGGCCCTGGCTCCACGGGGCCGGCCTCATCAACGCCCGGGTGATCGGCGACCTCGACTTCGGGCCCGAGGCGGCCATCGACTACAACGCGCTGCGCCTCCGTTGGTTCGACTACCACCTGAAGGGCATCGACAACGGCATCATGGACGAGCCGAAGGTCAGCCTCTTCATCATGGGCGCGAACACCTGGCGGCGGGAGAACGAGTATCCGATCGCCCGCGAGGTGCTGACCGACTACTACTTCCGGGCGGACACGGCCGACTCGATCGACTCGCTCAACGACGGGACGCTGTCCACCGAGGCTCCCGGCGACGAGGCGCCCGACACCTACGAGTACGACCCCCGCGACCCGGTGCTGTCGATCGGCGGCGACCTGTTCATCCAGCCCATGGGCGCGCGCGACAACCGGCCCGCCGACCGCCGCAGCCTGACCTTCACCACGCCGGTGCTCGAAGAGGACACCGAGGTCACCGGGACGCCCACCGTGGAGCTCTGGGCCTCATCCAGCGCGGTGGACACCGACTGGACGGTGACGATCACCGATGTACACCCGGACGGCTACTCGCAGACCCTCCGCCAGAACATCCTGCGCGCGCGGTACCGCGAGGGCGACGAGGCCCCGGTCCTGATGACCCCGGGCGAGGTCTACAAGTTCACGATCCAGATGTATCCCATCTCGAACCTCTTCAAGGCCGGCCACCGCATCCGGATGACGGTGTCCAGCAGCTCCTTCCCGAAGTGGCTGCCGAACGGCAACACCGGCCGGGAGATGGACGAGGACATGCCGGTGGTCATCGCGGAGAACACGATCTACCACGACGCTGACCGGCCCTCGAAGGTCATCCTGCCGATCATCCCGGCGGGACCGGGAGCCGGCCCCGGGCGGCACTGACCGTCGGAGCGCCAGCCTCCGGCTAGCGGCGCTAGCCGGAGGGAGGCGAATCAGGTCCCCGCGACGAGCGGGCTACTCGATCGGCGCGAGGAGTTCCGGCGCGGTCACGAGTTGCCGGACGCCGTGCGACTTCGTCTCTTCGAAGACGTTGCCCGACGAGGCCCAGCGGTGGAGGGAGCCTATGTCCAGCTTGGCGCACTGCGGCCGGACGCTCCAGGTGACCCGGACGGGAGAGCAGGTGCTCTGGTCGTAGGAGGGGCCGGTGGTCGAGCCGCGGAACAGCACCGGTTCACCGGTGGTGGACGGGATCATCATGGCCTGGTGCAGGCCGCCGGCCATGTTGCCGCCGTAGACCATGGTCGTGAAGTCGAGCGCTTCCGGATCGTTGACGACGAGGAACACCTGCGCCTCCACGCGGAGGAGCGGGCTCTCGCAGCTCTCGGGGACGCACGAGCCGAGCCCGGCGCCCGGCGCCGCGTCGCACGAGGTGTGGACCCAGTGGACCTCGATCGTGTCCCCCGGGTTCACGCCGCCGTAGGCCCCCTCGGCCGGCTCCAACTCGGCGGGGGTGAGGTCCGCCGTCTCGTTGCAGGCGTAGCCCCCGTCCTCGGCGTCGCTCACGAAGACGCTGAATCCCGGGCCCTTGTGTTCCGCGTTGGTGTGCGTGTGGATGTTGCAGAGGTTCAGCTCGCTGGCCGCGGGGGCCAGCGGGAACATCTCCATGTTCAGCCCTGCCGGATCGGCGATGTCCCGCGGCGTCTGCGGCCCCATGTCGAGGCACAGCGCCTCCTCGGCGGCGGGAGCGGTGTCCGCTGCGGCGGCGGGGTCCGAGCCGCCCGCTTCGGGCGCCGGGTCGCCGCCGCAGCCGGCGGTGAGGGGAGTGAGCAGGATGACGGGGAGGATGGCGCTTCGCATGGCGCCTATCGTAATCAAGTCGCGCCGTCGTCCGCCTCCGCCGCGACCGGCCGCAACACCCGGCGGCAGCGCTGCATCCAGAAGTCGTACCGCGCGATGCTCTCGTCGTCGATGGCGTTCACGTCGAGCGAGCGGAGGCGGCCTTCCTGGACCCACAGGGCCTGCCACGCGGGGTAGTGCTCGTCGCAAGTGTCGGTGAGCGATTCGGAATCGAGGCCCGCCAGGCCGTTCCGGACGGCGCCCAGGCCGTCGCCGGTGGTGTCCCCGCCCTCCATCGCGACCGACACGAAGACGCTCATCACGTCCATGCAGTCACCGAACGCCGCCTCCGTGGCGCGCGGGCCGGTTTCCGGGCGGAGTTGGATGGGCAGACGGGCCACCGCGCCTTGCGACTGATCGCGGCAGGCGGCGCGTACCGGATCGGAGCGGCCCGGCAGGCGGTCCAGCTCGGCGATGGTGTGCTCGGCCCGCATCGCGAAGTTGGCGCATCCGAACCCGAGGACCAGTCCCAGTGGCAGCAGGTATTTCATGACGTTCCCTCCGTGAGGCAGCCGGTCAGAAGTAGTACTTCATGGCCAGCGCGACTTCGCGGTATCCGAGGCCGCCGAGGTCGATGTCCACGGAGAACGGGGTCACCCCGTCGGACTGGACCGGCGCGTGGCTGCGGATCAGGTCGTACTCCGTGGTGGTGGTCAGCTCCCGGAAGCGCCCCCAGCGGACCTTGACGCCCACGATGAGCTCTCCCAGGTTCATGTCGAGCCCGGTGATGAACTGGAACCCCGGGGACCAGCCGCTCATCTCCGCGTTCAGCAGGTTGGCGGTCCCGGCGGCGGCGCGCTTCGCTTCCTCGGGCCAGTCGGGAACGAACTCGATCGCCAGGTACTCCCGCTCCGGTTTGCGGACGAAGGTGGCCGCATAGTGGGCCTCGATCTGCGCCAACCCGATCCCGGCGCCCACGTAGGGCGTCCACCGCGTACGGTTCTCGTAGTCGTAGTAGAGGTTCAAAAAGCCCTCGTCGGCGCGGACATCGGAGAGCGTCTCCAACGGCGCCGTCGCCCATTCGGCCCGCTTCCCGCCCAGGGCCTCATTGGCGTCGGCCACCTTGATGGGCCGGGTGTCCCGTCCGTGGCCCCGCATCCGGAAGTCCAGCTCGACGCGAAGGGCGCCGAAGGAGAGGCCGACCGTGGAGCCGTAGCCGAACCCGGTCCCGACGTCGAACGAGTTCGTGATGGCGGTGGCCGCCTCGCCGGCGTCGCAGGCGGGGTCGTCCGGAGGCGTCAGCCCCTCGGGATAGAGGAGCCTGTCGCACCGCGTCGGGTGGTTCAGGAACGTCTGGGAGGAATTCGCGGTCCGGGCCCGGGGACCACCCTCTTCGAACCCGACGTAGATGCGCTGCGCCGTCGCGTCGCCGACCGCCGCGAGCAGCAGCGCGCTGACGAGGAACGCGGCACGGAAACGCGCACCAGTGATCCCGAGCATTCGAAGTTGACCCGACCAGCCCGGCCGTGAGGCCGGCCGCGCTGGTCTCTCTCCTTCTACGCGCGCCGTCCGGGAAAGTTACAGACGGAAGAGCCTGTGGGCCCGCTTCGGCCGCCGCCGCTATCGGCGCTCGGCCGTGGCGGCGTCGAGATAGCGGTGGCCCGCGACGACGGAACGGTGGGCGGTCACCCGGTAACCCCCGTCGGAGGTTTCGGCGCTCACCTCGTCCGACCGCCGTTCGGCCGGCGCGCCCGATCGGTCCGTCCAGGCCTCGGTCAAGACCCGTCCGGTCATGGTTTCGGGAGCCTCCAGGCCGAGCAGGGCGAGAAAGGTGGGGGCCAGGTCGGCGTTCGACGATGGGAGCCCGGCCGTGATCCCGGAGCGCAGATCGGGGCCGGCCGCGATCAGGACGTTATGAATGTCATACGGACTGGTGCTCCCGTGGCCCGCGGCGCCGCCGGAAGCCGAGGTCCCGCGATAGCCGTGTTCGTTCGCGGCATCGGTCCAGGCCGGCGAGTAGAGGATGTCGGCCGCCCGCGGGTGGTCCAGCCGGGCGAGGTCCAGGGGGAGCGTTCCGGGGACCGACCCGTCCCGGGTGAAGATCGCCCCGACCCGGGCCGCGGCCTGGAGCGCCTCGACGACGTGGGCGATGGTCGCCGGGTCCCCGTCGCGGACGTAGATCGCGCCGCCTCCGGTGACGATGCGCGGGGAACCGTCCGGCTGCCGGGCGGCGAAAGGAGCGAGCAGCGCTTCGATGTCCACGCCGCCGGTATGGGTCGAGAAGCCGTGGTCCGAGGTGACCCAGATGTTGAACTCGTCCAGCCGGCTGGCGGCTCGAAGCCGGCGTTGGAGCCGTCCCAGTTCTTCGTCCACCCCGCGGATCGCCTCCATCGACGTCGGGTGCCCGATGCCCAGGGAATGGGCGGTGGTATCGGGCTCGGTCAGCCAGATGACGGTGACCGCCGGATCGACGTGATCAAGTCCTACTTCGAGAAACGAGTCCACGATGTCGCGATTGCGCTCGTGCTGGGGAATCGCCCCGGGCGGTGGGGGCCCGAGCCTTTCCCGTACCGCGTGACCGAGCGCTTCCGGCAGGGCGTATTCGTGGTGGATGATGCCGCCGCCCGCAACCCGGTGGTTGAGCAGAAAGGACGAGCCGGCGGAGCCCGCGCTGACCACCAGCATCCGGAGTCCGGCCTCCTGGAGGCGCTCGCCGAGAGTCGGCGCGGTCAACAGGCGCCCCGCCTCGGCCTGCTCGATCCTGAGCAGGTCGCTCCGATCCGCGGTGTTCAGGAACCCGGCCGGGTCGACGCTCGGGAAGAACACCGTGTTCCCCATGAGGCCGTGGGTCTCGGGGTAGGCGCCGGTCGAGATGGAGGCGGCGTTGACGCGGGTAACGGTCGGATAGACGGCATGGTGGTCGGTGAAGACCACCCCGCGTTCTCCGAGCGCGTGGAGGTTCGGCATCGCTGCGGGGGTGACGTAGTCCGGGCGCAGCCCGTCGACGACGATGAGCAGATGCCGGTTCCGCGGCCCTTCGCGCGGTTCGGAACCGGGATCGGCCGGCGCGCCTCCGCAAGCAACGAGGAGCGCCAGCGCGCTCCCCTTCCAGGCGCCCCGGGACCGGCTCAATGACCTCCCTCGCAGGCGTGCGTGCTCATTTCCTTCGCCGATCATAAGGACGGAGCGGCCGCGCCCGGGAAGCGATCCTCAATCGCTCACCAGACCGCCTGCATCGGCGCCGGGACCGCCGCCGCCTGCGCGTCGCGGCAGGCGCTCGTCCGCCGGTGCCCGATCCACGCCGAGATCCCGAACGCCGCCGCCCCGAGCAGCCCGCTCAGGGTCTCGTCCCGCTGGTCCTCCCCGTAGTTCGCCACCTTCACGAGCGTGGCCAGCAGCACCACCGCGTCCACGACCGGCCAGGTCCGGCTGCTCGTGCAGGGCACGCCGTTCTCGTAGCGGCCCGTCGGGTCGTGGTCGGCCTCGCCCATGCTCGGGGGACCGTCGACGAGCGCGATGGAGCAGCTTCCGGCGACCATCGCGAAGGAGAGGCCGGCCGCCGCCAGGGATCGGAGGGCTCCTCGTCGGCGGAACATCCTGTTGCCTACGGCCAGAGCCAGCCGAAGACGCCCCCGGTGAGCAGGCCGTAGATCACCCCGTCCACCATCGTGCGAACCGTGTAGCCCCAGCTCCGTCCCCACCAGATGGAGGCCTGGAGGACGGCGAGCGAGTAGCCCGCGAAGGCGACCGCGGCCACCACCCGGAACACCTCGCCGTACTCCGCTCCGATGCTGAGCGTGGATCCCGCGACGTAGGCGGCGACGGCCCCGACGGCCAGCGAGTAGCCGAACCACAGGGCGAGGCTCTTGCCCATGTTCGCCGGTTCGTTCGGCCTGACCGTGATGATCGCGACCGGCCCCTCCGTCATCTTCTGGATGAACTCCGGCGTGTGCATTTCCTTCGCATGGCCGTGGGGCATCGCGTAGTCCCCGGGCGGGATCGCGAACGGACGCAGCGCGTCGGCGACCTGGCGCTCGTCGGGAATCGCCCCGACGTCGTTCTTGTGGAGACCCAGCATCATGTGGATCACGGAGCTCGCGAGGAACACGGCGACGGCGGCGAGGAGGATCGGCAGCCAGAGCGAGAGGACGGTCATCATGGGTGGGCTCCGGGGAAGGTGGGCGCGGGACGCGCGGCAGGCGGCCTGAGGCCTCCGATGATGTCACCGGGCAGCGACGGCGGTCCTGTCATCCCCTTCCAGCGACGACACGATGCGGTCCACGACCGCCTGCATGTCGAGGCGCCCGTCCCGGTTCGTCTGCACCGCGACCGTCACGCCCGAGGCGGCGTAGTGCCGCACGTGGGTGCGGTAGCCGGGCCACATGCCGCCGTGGCCGAACGACGCCCCGCCGTCGTACACGAAGAGTCCGAAGCCGTAGTGCCGGTCCGGCTGCGCCGGATCGCGCCAGCCGCCGGCGAGCATTGCGTCGAGGGACTCCGGTTGCACGATCCGCCCTTCCGCGAGCGCCCCGTAGAACTCGACGAGCATGGTCGGATTCGTGGTGAGCCCTCCGCCGGTCCACTCGGAGGAGGGATCGAACTTCATGGTGCCGTCGTCCCGCAGGTTGCAGGCGCCCATCGTGTAGCCGGGCGTGATGTCCGGCAGCACCGACCGGTCCTGGAGCCCGATCTCGTCGAGGCCGTGGGGCTCGAGGATGCGCTCGCGGAGCAGGTCGTAGTAGGTGCGCCCCGTCGCCGCCTCGATTACCTTGCCCAGCACCAGATAGCCGGCGTCGGTATACGCGTAGCCGCGGCCCGCCGGATACCGCGGCTTCCGGCCGATGAAGCCGATCAGTTCCTCGGGCTCGAAGCGGCCGCTGCGGCGGATCGCCCGCCAGACCATCCGGACCCGGAACCGCATCGTGCCCGGGTAGTCGCCGAGCCCGGCGGAATGCGAGAGCAGGTGGCGGACGCGGATCTCATCCGCGTTCGGCAGCCGCCGGTACCAATCCCGGTCGCCGAGCCACTTCGATACCGGCTCGTCGAGCGACAGCACCCCGTCCTCGACCAGCAGCATCGTCAGCGCCGCCACGAACGTCTTGCCCGTGCTGCCCCCGGGCATGCGCACGCGGTCGTCGAGCGGGACGTTCGCCTCGCGGTCCGCGAGTCCCACCGCGGCGCGCACGACGCGCCCGTCCGGGAAGCGGATCGCCGCCCGGAGGCCGGGCATCTCCAACTCGTCCCGGGTCTCCTCCAGGATCGAGGCGAGCGCCGCCTGGTCCTGGGCCGCCGCGGCGGGCGGGGCGGCGAGCAGCAGGGCCGCCACGCCGAATCGGGACCAGCGGCATCGGGTCATCACCGGCGACAACGATTCCAGCGGGCGGTTCGTTCCGCCGCCTGGCGGCCGGCTATTTCGCCCGTTCGGCGCGGCGGCGCGCCAGGACCAGGGGCCGCGCGATCTCGTTGAACGCGAGCAGCAGCGCGTCGAACTGCATCCGCTTGTTGCCGTAGGAGCGGTACATGTCGCGGTCGGCCTGTTCGACGAGCAGGAGCGCCCTGGCGAAGGCTCCCTCCGGAGCGAGCGCGGCGATCTTCCGCAGGCGCTCCGGGTCGCCGGAGAGCGCCGCGCCCCCCGACCGCAGGGCCGCGAGGTCGCGGAGGGTGGCGCGGAGCAGCACCAGCACCGTCGCCAGCTCGTCGAGCTGGCCCGACTTGCGGTTCCGGGGAGCCGCCCTCGTGAAGCGCTCGGTCAGCTTCGTGCGCGCCGGCGGGGGAATGCCCCGGCCGACCACGGCCGCGATCCGCTCGGCCTCCTCCGCCAGGGGCAGGAGCCGGTCCCGGGGGAGCGCGAGCGCCCGCTGGAGATCCCCGCGCGCGGCGGCCGCGGCCACCGCCGCCTCGTCGGGCGCGTAGTCGTGCTCGTCGCGGAGGCGGGCGGCCACCTCCGGGGTCGTCGGCGCGGCGAAGCGCCAGCGCTGGCAGCGCGAGACGATGGTGGGGAGGAGCGCCGCCTCCGACCGCGCGCAGAGGATGAGGCCGAGCCAGGGGTGCGGCTCCTCGAGCGTCTTGAGCAGCGCGTTCGCCGCCGGCGGGTTCATGGTGTCCGCGGCCTCGATGACCAGCACCCGGCGGCGTCCCTCGAAGGGGTGGGTGCGGGTCCCGGCGATGGCCTCGCGGACCTCGTCCACCCGGATCGGCTTGCCGCGCTCCGGCCGCAGGACCCGCACGTCGGGGTAGGGGCCGGCCGCCGGGCCCGTCCACTCGCCCGCCGCGCCGCCGGCCTGCGCCGCCGCGTCGGTGTGGAGGATCCGCTGGTGCAGCACCGCGGTGCTCTCGGACTCCGGGTCCCGGTCGGCGCTGTTCACGATGGCCGCGAGCGCGATCGCCGCTTCCACCGTGGGCGCCCCGGAAGGCCCGGTCAGCAGCAGGCTCTGCGGCAGGCGGCCGCCCGCCGCCAGCGCGGCGAGCCGCGGAAACGGCGGGCCGATCGGGAAGGAGGACACCGGCTACCGGAGGCGGGCGGAGACCGCCGCCCACGCCGCCTCGAACACCTTGTCCGGCGTCTGGTCGGCGGGGATCACCACGACCCGCTCGGGTTCCTCGCGCGCGATCCGGAGGAAACCCTCGCGGACGCGCCGGTGGAACCGTTCCGCCTCCTGTTCGATGCGGTCGGTCCCCTTGAGGCGCGAGAAACCGGTGGCGACCGGAAGGTCCAGCACGAGCGTCAGCTCCGGGCGGAGGCCTCCGGTGACCGCCTGGTCCACCGCCAGGATCCGTTCGAGCGGGAGTCCCCGGCCGCCGCCCTGGTACGCGATCGTCGAATCGGTGAAGCGGTCGGTGATCACCACCTCGCCGCGGAGCAGCGCCGGCCGGATCACCTCGGCGAGGTTCTGGGCGCGCGCCGCGAAGAAGAGGGCGAGTTCGGTCTCGGGAGCGAGCGGTCCGTCGCTGTGCAGCAGCAGTCGGCGGATCACCTTGCCGGCCGCGGTCCCGCCCGGCTCCTCGGTCAACGTGACCCGGCGGGCCTCCCGGCGCAGCCGCGCGGCGAGGCGCTGGGCCAGCGTGGACTTGCCGCCGCCCTCGACTCCCTCGACGCTCAGGAAGAGCGCCGAAGCCGGGAGCCCGGACTTCGTCTTCCCGGGCAAACTCGAAACGGAGTTGAGAGCGCCGCTAGCGGAACGTCGGGTTGAAGATCGGGACGTTCGAGCCGCACATCCGCTCGCGCGCCGACCGTTCCCAGACGTCGCGCGGCACCGACGGCCCCTCGGCCTCACAGTGCGCGTCGAAGGCCGCCGCCAGGTTGCCGGCGACCATGTCGGGCGACATCCGCTCGATGTGCCGCCGCTCGAGCATGTGGATCAACTGGCCGTCCTTGAAGAGCGCGATGGACGGCGACGACGGGGGCACGTCGGTCATGTAGCCCCGGGCGCGGTCGGTGGCGTCGCGGTCAACCCCCGCGAAGACCGTCCCCAGGTGGTCCGGGATCTTCGTGTGCTGGAGCGCCATGGTGACGCCGGGCCGCGCCGAGCCGGCCGCGCAGCCGCAGACCGAGTTGACCACCACGAGGGCGGTTCCCGGCTTCGCCAGCATGTCGTCCACCTCTTCCGGATCGTGGAGCGGGTTCACCCGGCAGTCGGCCAGTTCCTCCCACATGGGCCGGACGGCGTCGGGGTCGTAGAGCGGGGGAAGGGGCATGTCGCAGTCTCCTCGAACGGGTGATCCGGAAGGATACCGTTCGGTCAGTTGCCGGCGGCGGCCGCCTCGCCGAGCGAGAACGCCACCAGTTTGTTGCCGGTGCCGCGTCCCACCGCGATCACCACGAACTGCTCTCCCGCGGGGGACTCGTAGGTCATCGGGTTCGCGTAGGAGCTCGCCCCGAGCGGGTGGGCCCAGAGTTCCTCGCCCGTGGCCTTGTCGATGGCGAAGAGGTGGTCGGCGCCCCCGCTGAAGAAGACGAGCCCGCCGGCGG
>CAYUVU010000203.1:0-10558 GCA_964448205.1 uncultured Acidobacteriota bacterium | reverse complement strand
CCCCGGCCGTCCGCTGCTACGTCAGCGCGGCGGGAGGCGGGGGGTTCGAAGGGGGGCGCAGCACTCCCTCGCCAGAGCACAGTGTGGACACACTGTGTAAGCTGGCTTACGGTCAAGTAGCCAGCTGTCTCTGGCGCTTTGCTGCTCACCTCGGGGGTCCTCCGCTGAGGCCCCGAACGGTGCCGCGAGCCGTCCGGCGAGCGTTAGCAGCCTATCGACGGATAGGCTGCAAATGGACGGCCTCCCGGCCGTTCATTCGGGGAGCCGCGCTCCCTCAGCTGCCTTCGGCGACGCTGCTGAGACCCGGCGCGGGTCGGAAACGCACCACCCGGCCCCGGGGCATGGGCACCATCTCGTTGGTCCGGGGATTCCGGGCCACGCCCGTCCTGCGGGGAGCGGCGTGGAAGGACCCGAACCGCCGCAGCACCACCCGGTCGCCGCGCTCCAGCGCGGAGCCGACGCTTTCAAACAGCACGTCCACCGCGTCGCGGATCACCGACTGCTCCAGGTCGGTCTCCTCCTCCGCCCGGTGGACGAGGTCGGCCTTCAACATGTGGACCACATCTTATGCGGCACGTTACAGACGGTGAGGTGCCGACCTGGGTCGCGGGGGCCGGACTCTAAGGCTCGGTCAGCGATCTAGAGCCAGTTGCTAATCGCTTGTAGCGCGAATCCGATTATCAGCAGGAGCAACCCGAGCGGAGACAAGATTCGCGCCAGCCGATACTCCCGTTCCCCCTCGGCGTCCTTTCCGCCCCACGCGATGAACGTGCCTCCAGATGCGTTCGCCCGGATCGGCAACCCAAAACGGTAGATCAGGACGACCCCAGCGATGTCGAGAATGAGGCCGACGGTGCTGACCATCGCTGGCAGGTGCGGTAGGCAATGAAGGAGGGGCAAACCTAGATCTGTTGCGGGGTTTCAACCCGACAGTGGAGGGGCCGGATCGAGTCCTCAAGGGCCATGCTTTCAGGCTATACGGTGGATGCTCGCCGCACAAGAAAGGCTCCGGTGCCCCGATTCGGATTGTCAACCGTGGGCAGGCCAGCCAGCGTCCTGCTCGGCCTTTGTGACTGGTCGTGGCGTGGGCGCGACAGACGGTGCCGCCACGGCACGTCCGGTGACGAACGCACCCCACTGCTCCATGAGCGCCCGCCGCCGCTCGAACATGTCGGTGCGCCGGTACGCCGCCTCGATGGCGTTCGTGTTCACGTGCGCCAGCGCCAGTTCGCACACCTCGCGGGGCGCGTCGGAACACTCCGCCGCCCAATCACGGAAGCTCGAACGGAACCCGTGAGGGACCGCGCCGATTCCGAGCTTCCGGACCATCGCCGGCATCGCCACCTCGGGGAGTGGGCGGTTTCTCGCCGACGGGAACACCAGCCCCGAGCCGTCCGAGAGCCCGCGCGCCTGGCGGAGCACGGCCAGCGCCCCGGAATAGCCTTCCCGCAGGGATCACTCGCGCCGCAGGCGCGGGCTGGGAGCGACCCCGGACCACGAGAATAAGTACGAGCATAGCCTCGGATCTCGGGGCTGTAGATCGTCAGATTAGGGTGGGGTCGCTCCAAGCCCCGCTCTCCGCCCAGAAGCGGAGAGCGGGATTCGGAGTCATGCGACCGAAACACGACGGGGCCACCGCGTATCGAGAGCGGTCAAGAGTGAGGGGTACGCAAGTAAGTGCGCAACTAAGGGGGGGTCGACTTAGTCTCATCGAAATGCGACCCGGATAGCGACCCCGAAGATGCCACAGGCCCCTTGGTGGTTCAGAAGCTGAGCAGGTCGGGAGAAAGACGCTCGGCGACGTGGGTGGAGTAGGCGTCGATGTACTTCAGGGGCCAGCGCGCGGCTTTCTCGCAGTCCAGGATGCGACGATAGGCCTTCGCGGCCTCGATCACGCCACCGTACTTGTCGAGGGGTCTGAGGTTCCCGGTAGTCTCGACGCGTTCGACTTCGTCGACGAGTTGTTGGTCGGCTTCCGAGCGAGGAACAGGAGGCTTGGGCGGCCCGCGCCACGTTTCGAGGATTGCCGCGTTCGCGGCGGCGGCGTGCCCGGTGCGGGTGACGGCGACGATGTGGACGGCGCCGCCGCCTGCACGGAGGGCTTCAAAGAGACCGGCGTGGGCGGTCACCCAGGAACGGACCCGGTCGGCCTGGAGACGGCGCCCGCCACCCGGGTCGGCATAGACGAAGGTGGTCGTGGCGCCGCTGCCGGCGATGGGGAGGTTCAGGGGGAAGTAGCGGCGATTGGGACGCTCCACGAAGGGACCGGCATGGACGCGTTGGGGAAGGACGGTGCGGAAGATGCCGAGGCGCTCGAAGTAGGCCAGCTTCTCGGGCACGGTGGGGAGCCAGTCGAGGTCCGGGTGTTCAAGGACGTAGTCGAGGGAGAGCAGCCGGCGCATGGTGGTTTCCGGGGATGCGCTCCGGCGATGGGGGTCGTTCTCGATCCCGAGGGCGCGGTAGAGCGCGCGGGCGCGGACGTGGCAGATGTTGGTCGGCCGGTAGGGGCGCCGGTCCGGAAGCCGGGTCTCGCGGGCCATCCCGGCTTTGAGGAGCGCCCTCACGAATCGGCTGGCGGTCTGTTTGCTGAGGCCATAGCGGGCCTGGTACTGACTCCGGGTGAAGACGCCGGAGTAGAGGCAGACGAGGGCGAGCCAGTCGGCTTCGCGCTCCGTCCAGCCGAGGCCGCGAAGGGTCGCGGCGGATTCGCTGAGGGTGAGAGGTCCTGTGGGATCGGTCGCGACGGTCACTGTGCGGGACGAGCCGTGAGAGGCGGCTGGCGACAGTCGGTGTGGAGCAAGCGCCTTCAGTCGTCTACCCGGCGAACTCTGTGGCCGTGCTCCGGGCGGGACTCCCTCACCTTGCACCGGTGACTCTGAGGAGACCCGGTGCGGGGCGGAAGCGCACCACTCGTCCCGCGGGATGCCCACCGCCTTACCGGTGCGCGGGTTCCGGGCCGGATCCGGTCAGGAACGCGGCCCACTGCTCCATGAGCGCCCGCCGCCGCTCGAACAAGTCGGTGCGCCGGTAGGCCGCCTCGATGGCGTTCGTGTTCACGTGCGCCAGCGCCAACTCGCACACCTCGCGGGGGGCGTCGGAACACTCCGCCGCCCAGTCCCGGAAGCTCGAACGGAACCCGTGAGGGACCGCGCCGATTCCGAGCTTCCGGACCATCGCCGGCATCGCCACCTCGGGGAGTAGGCGGTTTCTCGCCGACGGGAACACCAGCCCCGAGCCATCCGAGGGTCCGCGCGCCTGGCGGAGCACCGCCAGCGCCCCCGTGGACAGGGGAACCCGGTGCTCCCGCTTCGTCTTCATCCGCTCCGCCGGAATGCGCCACTCCCGCGCCTCGAGGTCGATCTCCGTCCATAGAGCGCCGCGCACCTCCCCGCTCCGGCATGCCGTCAGCACCAGGAACTCGAAAGCCAGCACCGTCGCGGGATACGCACCCGACCCGCGCACCCGCTCGATGGCTCCGGCGACCTCCGCATACGGGAGCGCGGGGAGATGGCGTACCTGCACCCCGTTCCTGGGCAGCGCCGAGCCGATGGCCTCCCCCGCCGGGTTGTCCTCCCGGTAGCCCCGCGCCACCGCCCAGCGCATCACCGCCGAGATCCGGTGCCGGACCCGGCGCGCCGTCACCCGCTTCTCGTTCCAGATCGGCGTCAGCACGTCCATCACGTCGGACGTGGTGATCCGGTCCACCGGCCGCCTGCCGAGCTTGGGCATCGCATAGTCCCGGAGGGTCGCCCGCCACAGTTCCTCCTGCCGGCTGCCGTCCTTCCAGCCGGCCCGGTGGACGGCGATGACCTTCTCGAGCGCCTCCTCAAAGGTGGGGACCGTCCGCTTCCGGCCGGTCACGAGTTCCCCGCGCCGCCGCGCGGCAAGATTGAGGGCGCACTTCTCGCGGGCCTCGGCGAGGCTGACGTGGGGCCAGGAACCGAGTCCGAGGTTGCGCTGGCGGCCGTCCAGGCTGATGCGCTGCGCCCAGGACTTGGCCAGGTGGCCGCGCCTCGTATGTTGGACGAGGAGGGAGAGGCCACCGGAGCCGCGTCCGTCACCGTAGCGACCGGGCCGCTCGATGGTGGCGACGAAGCGGGCGGAGAGGCGGTAAGGTCGTTCCATCATGGGTTTTTCGTTCCCGAGGGGGGTTTCTGGTTCCATGGACTACCAATTGAATATCATAAATATGACGAGAACGGACGGGCTTCCGTGATCCCCAAGGGGACATTGTAGCACGATTATACTGTTGATATTACGTTTGTTAGTGGCACACAGTGGCTCTTCCCGGAACCCTATGGAACGCCGTTATCGCGGACCGCAGGGCCGCAGAGCGCGTTTGGCTGCCGGGCCGGATGGCGCTCCCGGCCTGGACCGCCGGCTTCAGCCGGCACGCGGCCCGCAGGGCCGCAGAGCGCGTCTGGCTGCCGGGCCGCATCGCGCTCCCGGCCTGCAACGCCGGCTGCACAGCGAGGCGAAACCCACGCCGCGCCCCCCGGCGCCTCAGCCGAAATCGCGCGGCCGGAACCCCCGTCGGGTTGACGATGCTGGCGCTGTTCCCCGTCGCCCGGATCACGAACAGTCCCTTCCGCGCGGCGTAGCGGGCCGTCCCCTGGTGCTGCTGGAGGTAGGCGACCGCCCCGCCGGTCAGCCCAGCAGCTTGATGACGGCGATGATGAACGCTCCCTGAGCCATCAGCAAGTCATGGTCTGTATCCGCCTTTCCGCAGTATAGGCCGCGCCTGGCGCGAATCCGGCCTTCAGCAGCGTGTGGAACAAAGCGCCGTTTGGCTCTGGTCCTGGCTGCGCATCGTCCCTGCCGGAAGGCGGGGTTCCCCCCGGCCGCGGAGACGTCTCGTGTTCACCCGGGGATGGTTGCGGCGCGCCCCGTGGCATGAGGAACTCCTTCGGGGAAAAGGGGCGTCCGTTGAGCAGGAGCACCTCCCCCAAGGACATAGACGCAATTCCGGCTCGTTTTTTCCCATCTCGGCGAGGAATGTGGAAAAGTCGAAGCAAAGGTGCACAACGGCGGGCGGGCGTATATTCCCGTGCACGGAGGGACCGCGCTCCATGACCCGCACTTTTCGCCTTCACCCCATCCCCGCCGCGGCCGTTGCCGTTCTCCTGTTCGCCCTCCCGGCGTTCGCGCAGGAGGAAGGCGAGGAGGCCGCCGGTCCCGAACCCGCCGAACTCGTCGTTACCCCGAGCGAACTGACGCTCGAGGTCGGATCCACGGCCACGCTCGAGGCCGAGGTCCGCGATGCCGATGGCAACGCCATGGACCGGACGGTCGTCTTCTTCTCGCGCCGCCGCCGCTCGGTCGGCGTGAACCCCGCCGGGATCGTGGAGGCCTTCCGGCCCGGCGACCACACCCTGATCGCCATGGTCCCGAAGGACCCCGAGGACACCGACCGGCGGGCCGAGCCCGCAGTGATGGTGGAGATCCCGGTGACGATCCCCAACCCCCCGGTGGCTACGGTCGAAGTGGCCAACCTGCCGGGGCACCTCTACGCCGGCACCGAGATCGGGCTGCGTTCGACGGTCACCGACATCTCGGGCGCGGACCGCAGCGACGTGGAGGTGCGTTGGAGCAGCACCGATCCGTCGGTGGCGAGCGTGGACGCCCTCGGCACGCTCGCCTTGACCGAAGCCGGACGGACCACAATCACCGTCTCCGCCGAGGAGGCGTCGAGCGACGTCGCGATCGAGGTGCTGGCCAACCCGGTCGCCTCCATCACGCTCAGCGGAGCGCCCGATGAGGCGATCCGCAGGGGCGACGTGGTCTTCTTCGAGGCGAACGTGACCGACGCCTCCGGGAACGAGGTTCCCGACTACCCCGTGCAGTTCGCGACCCTCGGGGTGCCGGCGGACGGGATCGTGGCGCCCGGCGCCATCGGGCAGGTGGATGCGGACGGCGCCTTCGTGGCGGAGCGCTCGGGGACGCACACCGTGATCGCCGACGGGTTCACGACGTCGGCCAGCGCCACCGTGGCGGTCACGTCGCGGAAGGTGCGGAAGGACGTGGAGATCGTGGGGCAGGGCCCCGTCCGCGACCGCTACACCTCCGACCTCTGGGTCTGGGAGGGCACCGACGGCCGGGACTACGCGGTCACCGGCACCTGGGGCGCCGACGGGCACGCCTACTTCTGGGACGTCACCGACCCCTCCGCCATGTCGCTCATCGATACCGTGCGGGTGGACGCCCGGACGGTGAACGACGTCAAGGTCTCCGAGGACGCCCAGTTCTGCGTGATCAGCCGCGAGGGCGCCTCGAACCGGCGGAACGGCCTCGTGATCCTCGACGTGAGCGACCCGCAGAACGGCGTGCAGGTGATCGCCCGCTACGACGACCAGCTCACCGGCGGGGTCCACAACGTCTTCATCGCGGAGGACCACATCTATGCGCTCTCGGCGGGCCGGCGCTACGACATCCTGAACGCCGAGGACCCCACGAACCCCTACCGCGTCGGACGTTTCGAGTTGGACACCCCCGGCCACTCCATCCACGACGTGTGGGTGGTGGACGGGATCGCCTACTCCTCCAACTGGGACGACGGGATCGTCGCGGTGGACGTGGGCGGCGGCGGCATGGGCGGCGCCCCGAACAATCCGGTCGAGCTGGGAAGGACCCGCTACCCGAGTGGCTGGAACCACGCCGCCTACCCCTACCGGAGCCAGTCCACCGGCAAGTTCCTGATGATCGGGGGCGACGAGGCGTTCCCCTACCAGACGATCGGCGAGCCGGACACCCCCGACCGGGCCGCCGGCTGGATCCACATCTACGAGTGGGACGAGTGGGAGGACGCCCGCGAGGTGGCGCGCTACCAGGTACCGGAGGCGGGGACCCACAACCTCTGGGTCGAGGACGACATCCTCTACATCGGCTACTACAACGGCGGCCTGCGGGTGGTCGACATCTCCGGGGAGCTGCGCGGCGATCTCTACCGCCAGGGCCGGGAGATCGCGGTCTTCTGGCCGCAGGATCCGGAGAGCTTCATCCCCAACGCGCCGATGGTCTGGGGGCCGCAGCCCTACAAGGGCCACATCTTCGTCGCCGACCACCACTCGGGCCTCTGGGCGGTGAAGCTGGTGGATCCGGAACCGGTGAATCTGGGAGAGCCGCAATAGGAAGCGACCGGGCCTACGGGGTATCCCCGTTACTCCCGGCGCCTCTCGGGGGTGGCCGGAAGCAGCGAGATGAGCCGGGTCCTGACTTCCTGCGCCGCCGCTTCCAGGTCCCACGAGTAGTCGTGCGCGAGCAGGGGACCGATATCGGCAGCGAACTGTGGGTCGCGAACCTTGGCCGCGAGGTTTCGTTCATTACACATGACCCCGACGCGTCGGGCGACGAGTTAGGGCGCGCGGCGACGCTATTCTTGAGATCATGCAGTCTCCAAGGAGTGGCGTTGTCGCACCCAGCATCGTCGTAACGGCAGTCTGGGCACACGAAGCGACCGGACAGTAGGTAGATGCAGCGGCGCACCGCTCTGGCCCTGCTCCTCGTGCCCCTGCTGACCGGGCTGGGAATCCCGGTCCTCCGACGCGAGATTCGCTGGGCTGATCTCTGCCGGCTCGGGGAGGACGACTTGCGACGCACCGAGACGTTTCGGCCGACCCGGCCGCCGCGGAAGCGCAGCTCCAGACCTATCTACTCATTCGGCGGCCGGGGTGCCCGGGCTCGCCACTCGGTGACGTAGTCGCGCGGGATCACGTCTCCACCTCGACTTCGGCGTTGACGCGCAGCCGCCACCGCTGGTCACGCGGCGCTCGGCCTTCGTCGGGGCCGCCCGGCACGAGCAGCACGGCGTCGCGCGCCCTTTGGCGCACGTGGCGCTGGAGGGGCGAGGTCTTGTCGGCTGCGCCAACGAGGTCGAGCAGGTAACCGAGGCGCTGCGCCCAGGAAACCGGGGCCGTCCGTGCCGCCGCGGCAAGCCGACCCGGGTGGATCTCCTCGGCAAGTTCCGCAATGACCGTCGCCACCTGATCCAGTCCCCCGACGCGTTTCTGGTAGCCGACCAGATCAACTACGGTTGCTTCGAGGCTCGACACCTGGATCGTCCCGCGCGGCGTGTTGAAGGTTTGAACGGGAACCTCGGCGAGGCGCGCGCGGGTGATGAAGGAGACGGCGACTCTGCCGCAGGAGATCGGCCGGCGATACCCGGCCAGAGCCACCTGAAATGTTTGCGGCCGCTGATGAGCGGCGCCGTGGAACTGGGATGCTGACAGGAGCGCGGCGTAGTAGTGCCGATCGAGACGTGCCATGAGCGCGGGAACGAACTGCTCGGCCGGCAGGCAGCCGAGGCGCCGGTACTCGGGGGGCACAGTCACGTAGAAGCCGCGCGCGGGGCTCGCGATCAGTCCTTTTTTCGCCAGCCGACTGAGAGCGAGTCTGGCCGCCGCCGGTGAGACGCCGAGCAACCGGCGCATCTCCGCCGCCGTGAAGTGATATCGACCCTCCACCGCAAGATCGGCAATCACGCTGCCGGCCCGGCGTGACCGCGTCCCTTGTTTCATCTGCACAAAATATCAGTATTCGATACTTTATGCAGATAATAGTTGTTTCGTCCGTGAACCCTATACTCCGCGCCGCGACGAGGAGCGCAGAACGCTGGAGCGCATCGACCCGGGACCGGTGGACGCCGTCTGGCTGGGCGTCCTGATCCTGGTTTCGGGGATGTCGGCCTGGTCGGGCGCCCTCGCCGTGCGCGAGGCTCGGGAGGCGCCGCCGGCGGAGCTGACGGCGGCCGAGAAGCGCTCCATCTATTGGCGCGGAAGCGTGATGCTGTGGGTGCTCGCGGCGGGGACCCTGGTCTGGTGGGGTCTCGCCGGGCGGGATTGGGCCTCACTGGGCTTCGCGGCGCCCGGCTGGACGTGGCCGGCGACCGGCGCCGGCCTCGCCCTCCTCGTCTGGCTGGCGGCAGACACCGCGAGGCAGACGGCCCCGTCGCGGATCTCCGACACCCGGGAGCGATGGCGGACCCAGAACCCCTACATTCCGATCTCGGGGGCCGAGTTCCGGAGCTACACGGTGCTCGCCCTGAGCGCCGGGATTTGCGAGGAGATCGTCTACCGGGGCTTCATGATCGCCGTTCTCCGCGCGTGGTTCGGCCCCGGATGGGAGGGAGCCGCGCTCGCGGTCGGACTACCGGCGCTCTTCTTCGGGGCCGCTCACGCCGCGCAGGGATGGCGCGGTGTCGTCGGGGCCGCGGCGGGCGCTCTGGCGTGGGGATTCGTGGTGATCGAGACCGGATCCGTGTGGCCGGGGGTGGTGTGCCACGTCGGGTGGGATCTGTTCATGGGGTGGCTGGGGTTCCGGTTCCTGCGGCCTTCCGGGACCTGATCGGGACGCGGCGGCGTTCCAGGTTGTGCGCGCCGTGAGGTGGATGGGGGTTACGACGTGCGCGGTGCGGAGCGCCGCGGTGCCGGTCTGGAGACCGGCGTTCCAAGCCGGCGGCGACATTACTCAGCGGTGGCATAGCGGATGTCGGTGACCAGGAACTCCTCGAAGAAGTCGAGCATGTCGTGGAGCTTGTCGATCGTGTTCTGCCTCCCGTAGACGTAGTACCCCTCACCGGGATACGCCTTGTAGCGGACGATCTTGTAGTGCTGGTCGAGCTTGCGGGCGAAGTTCAGCGCGGCCTGCGGCTGGTCCTCGCGCATCCGCCAGCCGGCGGCCACGCCTTCGCCCTGGATCACGAAGGTCGGCGTCGTGACCTGGTGCGCCTTCAGGATGGAGGAGCTGTTCAGGTAGGTCTCGCGGTTCTCGGGATAGGGGCCGAGTTCGTACTCGACGAGCTTGATGTGCTGGAGTTCGTGGACCGTGGAGTGGAACTCGGTCATGTCGCCGTAGCCCGACAATGAGATCGCCGCCTGGAAGACGTCGGGGGCGAAGGCGACCGCCGCCATGGTCATGATCCCGCCGTAGCTGGTTCCGGTGACGCCGATCCGGTCGGGGTCCACGTCGGCGCGGTCCTTCAGGTAGTCCACCCCCGCGAGGACGTCCTCGAGGTCGCAGTGCCCCCAGCAGCCGTTGTTGAGGTCCTCGAAGGCGAGGCCGTAGCCGGAGCTGCCGCGGATGTTCGGCATGAGCACCACGTAGCCGCGCTGGGCGAAGAAGTGGACCTGCTGGTGGCGCCGGAACTGCTCGTCGAACTGCGACGTGGGTCCGCCGTGGATCCAGACCACGCCGGGGAAGCGTTCGCCGGGTGCGGCGTCCGGAGGCCGGTGCACGTACGCCTCGATGGTGAGGCCGCCGGTGCTCGGGTAGCTGATCTTCTCGGGGAGCTGGACCCGCGGCTCGGCGTCCGCGCCGATCTCGCTGTGCGCGAGCACGCTCTCTCCCGAAGCGACGTCGAGCACGAAGAGCTCGGCGGGACGCGCCGGGGTCTCGAAGGTGTAGCTGATCCGGTTCCCGCCGGGCGACCACTCGGGACGGAGCGCCGCTCCGTTCTCCCGCTCCACGAGCGTCCGGCCCCCGGACCCGTCCGCCGCCGCCAGCCGCAGCGAGTGCACGCCGCCCCGGTTCTCGGTGTAGCTGACCCAGGCGCCGTCGGGTGACC
>CAYUVU010000202.1:0-4974 GCA_964448205.1 uncultured Acidobacteriota bacterium | reverse complement strand
CGGCTGAAGCCGGCGTTCCTTTCCGTTACCGCTTGGTTGGCTTGGGGTACTCGTGGTCGGGGTCGTCCTCCAGGAAGAGCGGTATCGGCGGGGGCGGGAGACCCTGCTCGGCCCGGGCGGCGCGTACGGTCTCGCGCACGTCGGAGAGCAGCTTCCGGGTGTCGTAGAGGATGCCGTCCTTCATCAGGTACTTGATGGAGCCGATGCGCTCGGTCCGGGCGGTGGCGTGGTTCAGCCGGACCGTGCCCGTGCCGTAGAGCACCTTCAGGTTGTGGAGCGGGTTCTCCTCGAGGATCACGAAGTCGGCGATCTTCTCCTCCTCGATGCTCCCGAGTTGCTCGCCGAGCCCGAGGTACTCGGCTCCGTCGAGCGTGGCGGCCTTGATCACCTCGAGCGGGTGGAACCCGGCCTCCTGGAACAGCTCGAGCTCCTGCACGAAGCCGAACCCGTAGAGGTTGAACGTGTAGCCGGAATCGCTCCCCACCACGACGCGGCCCCCGCGGTTCTTGAACTCGTTCACGAAGGCCATCCAGAGCCGGTAGTTCTCCTTCCAGTTCAGCTCCACCTGGGTGGTCCAGTCGAAGAAGTAGGAGGCGTGGTTGATGGCGCTCGGGCGGTAGAACTCCCAGAGGTTCGGGTGGGTGTAAACGGAATGCCATTCGTTCCGCTGCTGGCGCATGAGGTCCCGGGTGGCGATGTAGGCGACCCACGTCGGGTGGATCGTGAAGTCGAGCTCCAGCAACTCGTTCATGACCTCGTTCCACTTCTCGGAGAACGGCGGCGCGGCCTGCGCCCACAGCCGGCCCGCCTGGGTGAACCGGTGATACTCGTTGTTGTAGTTGTAGTCGAACGGATAGTGCTGGATCGTCTTGTCCACGAACAGGGCCTCCGGCAGGCCGTACCAGTGGGTCATGGAGGTGAGCCCGGCGCGCGCGGTGTCGAGCGCGTTCATGCCCACCACGTCGAGCTGGGCGTGGTGCGTCGTGGAGCGGAGGCCCTGCTTCCCCGCCTCGTCGAGGGCGGCCCGGAAGATGCGCGGCGCGGCGCCGAAGAACTTGATCCCGTCGGCGCCCTGCTCCTTGACCCACTGGACCCAGCGGCGGGCCGCGTCCGGATTCGTGACCGGCTCCTCGCCGTCGCGTCCGAAGACCACGAAGGACTGGATCCGGGGCGAGGTGATCTCGTTGTTCCAGGACCGCCGCGCGTGGTGGAGGAGCCAGCGGGTGTTGAAGTTGCCGACGTCGGCGCCGGTGGCGATCCCGTGCGCCATCCACAGCTTGTGGACGTACTCGGTGGGGACGCGCTGCCCCTCTCCCTCGTAGTGCTGGTGGAGGTGCATGTCGAAGAACCCGGGCAGGATGTAGTGCCCGTGAAGGTCGATCTCCTCATCGCCCGGCTGCGCGGCCGGCCGGTCCTCCTCGTGGATCGGGGTGACCCCGGTGCCCACGTTGTGGATGGAGCGGATGATGTTCCCCTCCACGATGATGTCCACCGGGCCGTAGGGGGGCGCTCCGGTTCCGTCGATCACGATGGGCCCGCGCAGGATCACCCGGTCCCAGGGACCCTCGCCGTCGGTGCGGTCGGGCACCGGATAGGGAATGTCTTCCTGGGCAGCCAGCGGTACGGCGACGGCGCAGGCCGCAAGAAGCGCAAACAGCAGGGTGGACAGACGGTTTCGAGACATTCGGAAGGCTCCTCCGGAAGCCGGGCAGTATCCCATATCCACCCGCCGTCCTTCCGGCGGATTCTTCAGGCGGCCAGGCGGTCGAGACGCAGCCGGTGCCGGTCGTCGAAGAGCCGCCGGGACACAACCCGCACCACCGCCAGCACCCCGAAACCGGTCCCGGCGGCAATCAGCAGCAGGATCAGGATCTGGTAGCGGACGGCCTGGTCCACCGAGGCGCCGGCGAGAATCTGCCCCGTCATCATTCCGGGGAGGCTCACCACCCCGGCGGCCGCCATCGCGTTGAAGATGGGGATCAGCCCGGCGCGGACGCTCTCCCGGGCGATGTCGGACACCGCCTGCTCCCGCGTCTCGCCGAGGGCGAGCCGTTGCTCGATCACCTCGCGGCTGCGGACCACCGCTTCGGTCAGCCGCTCGGTGGAGAGCGAGACCCCGTTCATCGTGTTTCCGAGCAGCATTCCGAGCAGTGGGATGGAGAACCGGGGCGCCCACCAGGGATCCGGACCGAGTACCGCCGCGAGCGCGAAGACCGTGAACAGGAAGGAGGACAGGAACATCGCCAGCGCCCCGGCGAGATATCCCCAGCGTCCGGCCAGCGGCCGCGCCTGGCGGATCTTCACCTCGCGCGCCGCGACCCCCAGCATGAAGAGCGCCATCAGCCCGACGATCACCGGGTGGCTCGTCCCGAGCACGAAGCGCAGCACGAGCCCCAGCAGGAGGAGCTGCGCCGATCCCCGCGCGGCGAGCCAGAGGAGCTGGCGGGAGACGCCGAGGCCCGCCATCCGGTTCGCGAGCGCGAGCAGCACCACCGCGGCCGCGGCGGCGACGAGATCCCAGTAGCTGAGCGGGATCACGCCGGGGCCTCCACCGAGGCTCGATCCGGATCGGGGAGCCTGCGGACCTCGCCTTCCGGAAGGAGCAGCACCCGGTCGGCGGCCGCCACGACCTCGGGAAGGTGCGAGACCCACACCACCGGGGCGTCCCGCTCCTTCCGGTACCGGTCGATCCTCTCGATGACGAGCGCCCGGTTGTCCTGATCGAGGTTCGCGGTGGGTTCGTCGAGGAGAAGCACTTCGGGGGCGTTCAGGAGCAGCCGCAGGAGGGCCAGCCGGGAGCGCTCCCCGGTGGACAGCAGCGCGGGGTCGGCGTTTCGGACCTCCGGGTCGAGCCGGAGCCCGGCGAGCTCCCCGGCGAGGGAGTCCCCGTCCTCCGGAAAGTGCTGGCCGACGACCGGGCGCCAGAAGCGGGGCTCCGCGGGGAGCAGGCCGACCCGCCGGCGCCACTCGGGCGCCGGCACCGCGGCGCACGACCGCTCGCCCCAGCGGACGCTGCCGCGGTGCGGATCGAGGTCCGCCAGCGTCCGGAGCAGACGGGTCTTTCCCGATCCGGACGGACCGGAGACGGCCAGCACCCCTCCGGGCGGCACCTCGAAGGAAATCGCTCCGAGCCCCGGAATCTCCAGATCGCGAACGGCGAACACGCTCCAATTGTGGCTCGATTGCCGAGCGCGGAGTCCCGGAGGGGCCGCCGGCCTCCGTACACTGACGGCGTGAGCGAGCAAGGCGGCCCGCCCCCGCGCCGGACGGCTTCCCTCGCGCGCTGCGCCGTCGCCGGAGTCCTCGCGGGGCTCGCCAGCCTCGTCCCGGGGGTGAGCGGCGGCACCATGATCCTGGCGTCCGGCGTCTATCCGGAGCTGGTGGGCGCGGTGGCGGAGATCACCTCGGGCCGGCTCCGCCGCGCCTCGGTGGCCCGCCTCGCGGTCACCGTCGGATCGGCGCTCGTCGCGGTCTTCGGCGTCGCCGGCGCCGCCCGCGACGCCTTCGTCGCCTGGCCGGTCCTGTTCTTCGCGCTCTTCCTCGGGCTCACGCTCGGTGGGGCTCCCCTCCTCTGGCGGATGGCCGCGCGCCCCGGCCGGGCCTTCTGGGCGGGAGCGGCGGCGGGAGCGGCGGCCGTGGTGTTCCCGATCCTGCTGGCGGACCGGGGGGCGCCGGCGGCCTCCGAACTCGCGGCATCGGCGCCAGCGTTCTTCGGGGCCGGAGCGGTCGCCGCGTTCGCCATGGTGCTGCCCGGAATCAGCGGCAGCACCCTGCTGCTCCTGATGGGGATGTACCTGCCTTTCCTGAATGCCGCGGACCGGCTGGCGGACACTCTCGGCCCGAGTCCGTGGGATCCGGCCGCCATTCTCGCGGCCGTTTTGGGCGTCCTTCCGTTCTTCTTCGGCATCGCGCTCGGCATCGCCGTCGCCGCCCGGCTCGTGCGATACTTCCTCGGCGCCCATCCGCAGGCGACCCTCGGCGTTCTCTTCGGTTTGCTGCTGGGAGCGACGGCGGGGCTCTGGCCCTTCCAGACCATGAACGGCGTCTACTTCGCACCGTCCGGCGCCCAGATCGTCACCGCCGGTCTGGCCCTCACCGGGGGGTTCGGGTTCACGTCCTTCATCGGCAGCGGCCGGCGGCGCGCCTAGCCCGACCACCTTCCCAAAGGACCCGCACTTCGTGCCCCAGACTTCCGCTCCGACCCGAACGTTCCTGAACACCGGCCTGCCGCTCTTCGGCGGGGTCTCCCACCGGGTGGCCGACCTCTCACCGGAAACGATCGCCTTCGGACGGCGCGAGATCGAGCTCGCGGAACACGAGATGCCGGGCCTGATCGCGCTTCGCGAGCGCTACGCGGCGTCCCGGCCGCTCGCCGGCGCCCGCATCACCGGATCGCTCCACATGACGATCCAGACCGCGGTGCTCATCGAGACGCTGCTCGACCTCGGCGCCGAGGTGCGCTGGGCGAGCTGCAACATCTACTCGACCCAGGACCACGCCGCCGCCGCGGTGGTGGCCGGACGCGGGGGAGGCGCCGATGATCTCCGTGGCCCCGCGGTGTTCGCGTGGAAGGGGGAGACGCTCGCCGAGTACTGGTGGTGCACGGCGCAGGCGTTCGACTGGCCGGACGGGGGCGGACCGAACCTCATCCTCGACGACGGCGGGGACGCCACCCTGCTGGTGCACAAGGGCGTCGAGTTCGAGCGCACCGGGACGGTTCCGGCGCCGGAGTCGGCGGAGAACGAGGAACTCGGGGTCATCTACTCGCTGCTCGCGGCCGCCGCCGAGGAACGGCCCGGCTGGTTCGGCGAGCTGGCCGCCGGCATCGCGGGGGTCACCGAGGAGACCACCACCGGCGTCCATCGGCTGGCGCGCATGCACCGTGAAGGGTCGCTCCTGTTCCCGGCCATCAACGTCAACGATTCGGTCACCAAGAGCAAGTTCGACAACGTCTACGGGATCCGGCACTCGCTG
>CAYUVU010000201.1:0-12670 GCA_964448205.1 uncultured Acidobacteriota bacterium | reverse complement strand
GATCGGTCCTCCTGCACACCCCGCCGGGCATGAGAGTGCGGGCGGGGACGTTGAGGCCGAGGGTCGCCGGGACGGCTCGTTCCGCGATGCCGCCCGGCCGAGTTGCGCCGCTTCCTACGGGACGAGGATGCGGGTGTCGGCGACGGGCCAGTAGAGCCGGACCGCGTCGCCTTCCCGGGCGAGAGTCTCGAACAGGGTGTTGCCGCGGGCGAGCAGCCGGGTTCCTCCCGCGAGTTCGAGTTCGATCTCGAGGCGGTCGCCCAGGAAGGAGATCCGCCGGACGGTGGCGCCGATCCGGTTGAAGCCGGGCGCCGCCGGCGGATGGCCGATCTGGACCACCTCGGGCCGCATGGCGAGGAGCACCCCGTCGTCCGCGGCTCCGGGACTCGCGGTACCGGCGGGTTGGCCGCCGTCCCGTTCCGCGCGCAACACGGGACCGCCGGGCAGCCGGAAGGTGTCCGGTCTGCCCGTCTCGGGGCGGGCGGGGAGCAGGTTCATCTTGCCGACGAAACTGGCCACGAACGTGTTGGCGGGCCGGGTGTGGAGCTCGAGGGGCGTCCCGACCTGCTGGAGCCGCCCCCGGTTGAGGACCGCCACCCGGTCGGCGACGGTCAGCGCCTCTTCCTGGTCGTGGGTGACCCAGACCGTCGTCGCTTCGAAAGACCGTTGCAGGCTGCGCAGGAGCGACCGCAGTTCGCGCCGCAGCGTCTGATCGAGGCTCGACAGCGGTTCGTCGAGGAGCAGCACCTCGGGCCGGATGGCGAGCGCCCGGGCGACGGCGACCCGCTGCTGTTCCCCTCCCGAGATCTCGCGGGGATAGCGGTCCGCGAGTTCCAGCAGACCCACCCGTTCCAGCATCTCCCCCGCGAGGTCGGCGGCGGCGCTGCGGGAGGCTCCGCGCCGTTCGGGGCCGAACGCGACGTTCCTCCGGAGGCTCAGGTGAGGGAAGAGGGCGTAGCTCTGGAAGACCATGCCCACGTTCCGGTTTTCCGGCGGCGCCTGATCCATCAGCTCGCCCCCGATCCAGACCTCTCCCGAGTCCGGCTCGAGGTGCCCGGCGATGCAGCGCAGGATGGTGGACTTGCCCGCCCCGCTGGAGCCGAGCAGGGCCATCAGCTCGCCGCGTCCCACCCGCAGCGTCACCTCCGACACCGATTCGGTGTCGCCGAAGCGTTTGCCGAGGCCTTCGAGCGCGAGCCCGGCGTCGCGTGGGTTCACGACTGTCCGAAGAGCGAGTCGGCCCGGCCGCCCGACTCCTCGGCCGGGTCGCCGGACCCCGCGGGCTCCACGGGGGGAAGGACCGTCGTCGCCGGCTCCTGCGGCGTATCCGGCAGCTCCCGGCCCAGAAAGCTGCGGACGGGCGCCGAGTGGGGGAACTGATGCGGGTCGCGCACGGCCGCGCCGCGGGTCAGATTCGCGAAGCGGTCGCGGATGGCTCCCGGTGGCGGAGGCGCGAAGGGGGGGCCGGAAGAGGCCGTCAAGTCGGGCCCGGCCTTGGATCGGATGGTCACCTTCGCCCAGCGGATACGGCGGCTCGACGGTGCGCCCGCCTGGCCGAACTCGTGCGCCTGGACGGTGACCCGCTCGGCGAGCGTGATCGTCGCCGGATCCCGAAACCGCGGATAGCGGTCCGCGCTGAAGGGAGCCCGCCGGTAGCGGGCCTCGAGCCACAGGGCGACCGCCGTGGGGATGTGGCTCTGCATGGCGATCGGTCCGGTGTCCGGGCGGGACCAGCCGGATACGGTCGCCGAGAAGGGATAGGTCTCGACCGAGATCGACTCCACGCTCCCCGGGTCGATCCGGGGCAGCTTTTCCATGGCGGCGAGTACGGACTGCACCGCTCGTGAACCGGGGAACTTCTTGAGTGCGATCGCGTGGATCGCCCTCGTCGCGGTGCGTGGATCGAAGGGCGCGACTCCCGGCTGGCGTGAGCGGCGGGAGAGCGAGGGCGCGGGAAGGAGCCCGATGGGGTTCTTGATGCTGAGCGTGGCGGCCGCGCCAAGAAGCTGACCGAAGGCGCCGAAGAGCAGCTTGGCGCTCGCGCCGTCGCTGAAGGCCCGGTAGGGATGCAGCGGGGTGAGCGCTGCGGCGCGCCGCATGCTCTGCGCGAGGTTCCGGGCCCCGATTCCCTCGAGACGGCCGACCGCGGCGGCCGTGGCCACGGGCGCGAGCGCGCCCGGTGAGTGAATGCCGGCCTCCTCCATCGCGGTCCCGACGGCGTCCCGGTGCCAACTGCCGATGCCGCAGCCGACGACGATCGCGTCGAGGAGTTCCCCCAGGCTACGGTCGCGCGCCTCGGCGGTCGCCACCGCGGCCGCGACGCATTCCGGACCGGCGTGCAGTTCCTGGGGATCTCCCACGAGCCGGTTCCACACCATCGCGGACCAGATTCCCGCCGAGCGGCGGCCTTCCACGGGCCGCCACAGCGTTGCGGATGGAGCGGACCCGCCCGGGAAGGCGTCGAGGACGCCCCGCGCCTCGCTGCCGTCAAGGAATGCGGGCAGCGGCTCCGCGGCGCCGATCGCAAGCACGTCGGTGAGCAGGGTCATGGCCCCGCGCCGCTCGTTGCCCAGGAATCGCGCGCTCGCGGCCCATTCCGCCGCATCGCGCACGTCTTCCAGATGGGTCGCTCCGACGAGGTTGACGGCGTCGGGGTCCACGTCCGCCGGGTCCGGGGGCCCCGCCCCTCCTTCGGGCGCCGGCCGCTGCGGTCCGGTAATCCCGGCCCGGACCCATCCGTCGGCGAGCCGCTCCAGCCAGCCCCGGAACCCGGCGGCGCGGGACCCGAGCGCGGCGGGATGCGGCATGAGGCAGTCGACGAGCGCATCCACGCTCTCCCGGGAGACAGGCGGGCCTTCGGGGGTCATGATCAGGGAATCACCTCGCGGCGGAAGCGGGTGGCCCACGATGGACGCAGGTCACCCAGGGTCACCATATCGAGCCGCATGAGCGCGTCGGGCGGCGGCAGGCCGGGCGGAATCTCGGTATCGCCGCGTGACGGCACCAGCTGGAGTTCGCGGGCGGCGATCCGCTGCGCCTCGGGAGAGAACATGTAGTCCGCGAACGCGCGCGCGAGTTCGGGGCGCCGGGTTCCGGTCACGATCTGGATTCCCTGGGGCAGGGCGATGGCGCCTTCGGCAGGGGCCGCCCATCCCACCGGCGCGCCCTCGGCGGCGAGGTGCCGCGCCTGGGAGGGCAGGCCCAGGGTGAGCCAGGCTTCGCCCTGGGCGACCAACTGGTTGTTGGCGGGTCCGCTGGTGCCGTACACCAGGACGTTGTTCCGGAGCCGGCCGAGTCTCCGGAACCCCGCGTCCGCGTCCGTCTCGCTCCCCGTGTCGATGCGCGCCAGGGCGGCGACGGTGAGCGGCCCGAGCGTGCTCCCGAACCCGAACAGGGCGAGCCGACCCTCGAGAGCGGGGTCTTCCAGCGCTGTCCAGGAGGCCGGAGGCGAGGGGAAATGCGCGGTGTTGTAGAGAAACCCGATGGCGGAGGCGAACGTGGCCGGGAGCGCCCGCTGGCTGAACCAGGCATCCGGGTCGGCCCACGCGGCATTGGGGACGCGCAGTTCCCCTGCCGCCGAGGTCTCCGGATCGAAGGGAGTTTCGACGAGTCCCTCGCGCGCCAGCAGCGCCGCTTCTCCGGCGTCGATCCACAGGACATCCAGGGACGGATTGCCGCTCTCGACCCGCACCCGCGCCGCCTGCTCGGCGGAACGGAGTCCCACCGGGATGACCCGGGCCCCCGTTGCCGCCTCGAACGGGCCGGCGAAGTAGTTCTCGAGGTCGGCGATCCGGCCCGGTGGCACCGCGATGACCAGGTCCTCCCCCGTGCGGTCGCCGCATCCGAGGGGCAGGTGCGCCGCTGCCAGGACCAGGAGGAGGCGCGCGGCCACGAAACGTTGCGCCGGGCGCCTCCCGAAGGTCATCGGGCCGGCTCGGGCGCGGCCGGGTCCGCCTGCGGGCCGCTTCGGGCGGAGGAGTCCCGGGTCCTGAGCGGCCCGGAAATCCGATCCGTCAGCACCGCGGCGCCCACCGCGGCGGCGATCGTGAGGGTGCTCACCGCGGCGACGGTGGGGTCCTGGTACCGGTCCACGGTTTCGTAGATGGCCACCGGCAGGGTGACGGTCCGCCCGCTGGCAAGCAGCAGGGACAGCGCGAAGTTGCCGAAGGAGATCACGAAGGCCGACACCGCGCCGGCAACGATACCCGCGCGGGCGCTCGGCAGGGTGACGAGAAAGAGCGTCGCGAAGGGGCCGGCGCCCAGGCTGCGGGCCTGGTCCTCGAGCGCCGGATCGGTGGACTCGAGCGACGCGGCCACGCTGCGGACGACCCAGGGGATGGTGATGAGCAGGTGGGCGGCGACCAGCGGCAGAAGCGTCCCGGCGGTCCGGATGCCGGTGGCGTTCGCGAGCACGGCGGCGCTCGTCAGCACGCCCAGACCGAGCACGAGACCGGGGAGACTCAGCGGGGAAAGGAGAACGGCGAGGAAGGCCTCGCGTCCCGGGAGCGACCCCCGCGTGAGCGCGAGCGCCGCCGGGATGCCGGTGACAAGGGCCGCGCCCGTCGCGATCGCGCCCAGCAGCAGGCTCGTGAAGAGGCCGGAAATGAGCCGCGGCTGGTCGGCGAGGCCCGCGTACCAGCGAAGACTGACGCCCGACGGCGGAATCTCGAGCGCCGCTCCCGGACTCACGGAATAGACGATCACGGCGAGGGGCGCCAGGAGGAGCACCGCGTAGGCGACGGCCGCGGCGGCTCCCAGTGCGAAGCGCATCACCACTCGCTCCTAGGTCCCGAAGGTGCGCGCCGACCGGCGGCGGCTCAGGAGCGCCGCTCCGCCGAGGAGCGCCGAGGCGAAGAGAAGCAGGACGACGGAGGCGGCGGCCGCCGTGGGCCAGTCGAAGCTGATGGTGACGAGCTCGTAGATCTCCATGACGAAGGTCCGGGCCGCCGACCCGCCCAGCAGGGCGGGGACGGCGTACGCGGAGAGGCTTCCCACCAGGACGAAGCTCGCTCCGGCCACGAAGCCGGGGAGGGTGAGGGGCACCACGACCGCGAAGAAGGTGCGCGCCGACGAGGCTCCCAGCCCGCGGGCGGCGGCCAGGAGGTCGGGATCGATGCGGTCGAGGCTCGCCGCCAGCGCGAGGATCATGAACGGGAGAAACGATTCGGTCAGCGCGAGCAGCACGGCGGCCTCGGTGTGCAGGAGGCCGACGCGGGGAAGCGAGAGCGCCGCGAGCGTCTCCCCGACGAACCCCTGGCGGCCGAGGATCAGCATCCAGCCGTAGGCGCGCACTACCACCGACATCAGGAGCGGGGAGACGATCAGGAGCGTCTGGATCCGGCGGGAGAGCCCCCGCGAGCGGGAAAGGAAGAGCGCGACCGGAAAACCGAGGAGCGTGACCAGCAACGTGGTGAGGAGCGACAGGCGGAGCGTCCGCAGGGCGACCGACGGATACGGAGCGTTCAGCAGGCCGGCGAAGGAATCGAGTTCCGGGCCCCCGCTGAGCGGCGCGACCGGGCCAGGGGGGTAGAGCGCCACCCGGAACAGCAGGACGATCGGAACCGCGGCGACCACCGCCACCACGAGGAGGGCCGGCAGGAGCAGCAGGCCAGCGACCCGTCGCCTGCTCCGGTCCATGTGCGGGACGGATTCTATGGGCGGCGGAGTCCGGCTTGAACGAGAAACCCCGCGGTTCGTGGGCGTCCGGCAGTCCGCTTAGACTCCCGCCGAGCGCTGACAGATGAATCTCCGGAAACTGGCGATACGGGCGGCCGTGCTGGCGCCGCTGGTCGCGGTGGCGGCGACGTTCTTCCTGAACGTTTGCCACGTGATCTACGACTGCGGCTGCGTCTCGATCTGGAACGGCGGGGCGGCGTTTTGCAACATCCAGACGCCCGGCCCGCCGGACTGTCCCTTCTGCGCCCAGCCGAACGTGGCCTACGGCGCCCTCTACGGGACGTTCCTGGTGCAGGGCCTCCTCGTGTTCGCTCCGGGTTCCCTTGGCCTCGGGATCCGGGCTTTGCTCGGGCTGGCCGCGTTTCCCCTGGTGGTGGGCGCCGCCGGGGTCGTCCTGGGGCTTCACGCCGGGTACTGGACCTGATTCGCGGGGGAGCAATAGCGCTCCGCGGTGGCGGAACGGCGCCGGCCTGAAGGCCCCCGCCGGGAGGACTGGCCGGCGTTCCCCGGTATCATCGGAATCCGCCCCCGGGGGCGGGAAGGGAAGGTCTCGTGTCAGCGAGAGATCAAGTACGCCACATCCGCTGGGAAGCCATGGAAAAGGAGCGCCTGAGCGACCGGATCGGCCGCCGGATCATCACCGCGGACCGGGCCATGCTCACGCACGTCTACCTGGACAAGGGCGCCGTGGTTCCGATGCACTCGCACGACAACGAACAGATCACCTACGTGATCAGCGGCGTGCTCCGCTTCTGGATCGAGGACGAGGATTCGGAGCCGATCGACGTGAAGGCCGGTGAGGTGCTGGTCCTTCCCTCGTGGGTGCCGCACAAGGCCATCGCGCTGGAAGACACCCTGGATGTGGACATTTTCACCCCGCCGCGGCAGGACTGGCTGGACGGGACCGACGACTACCTTCGAGGCGGAGGCGATTGAGGGGTCCCGGCGAGGGAGTCTGAAGGGTGCGACGCTCCGACTACGCCCCGGTGATCCGGCGCTACTTCGTGGCCGGTGCGGCCACGAGCGCCCTGGGCGTGGTTGTCCTGCACGCGCTGGCGGCGGTTTCCTTCGGGGCCATTCCGGGATGGTTGCTGGGGTCGCTCGTGGGACTCGTGGCCGGCGTGGTTTCGCTCGTGGTCTTCGTCGGGCTGAGCCGCGTTGCCGAGCGCCTCGTCGATTGGCTTTCCACGGATGCCTTCCTGCTGCTGGCGGCGGCGGGAGCGAGCCTCTGGCTGCTCCGGAGCACCATCTTCGGCTGGCCGGAGGCGCTCCTTCCCGGACTCGTGGTGGTCGTCTTCCTCGGACCGTTCTTCGTCGGCTCCGGCCTCGCCATGGTGTTTCGCCCCCACGGCCCCGCGTACGGCCGGGGCGGCCTGGTGCTCGCGCTGGTGGGCGCCGGACTCATGGCCTACGGAGGCATGTGGTTCTTCGGTCCCGGGGAGGACCCCTACGTCCGGCCGGCGCAGGTCCAGCCCAATCCGCCCCCGGCCATCGCGGAAGACCCGGCGGCGCGCGGCCCCCATCCGGTGCGCCTCCTGACGTACGGCAACGGACGGGATCCGTACCGGCCGGAGTACGGGGATGCGGTGACCATCCGGTCCCCTTCCGTGGACCTCAGCCGGGTGCTCCCGGAATGGCGCGGTTTTCGAGCGACCCACCGGGAATGGTGGTGGGGCTTCGGGCTGGAGGACGCACCCCGGGCCGGCCGGCTCCACCTCCCCGACACCGGCCCCGGGAACCGGCGTCCGGTAGCGCTGATCGTTCACGGCAACCACCGGATGGAGGACTTCTCGGACGCCGGTTACGACTACCTGGCGGACCTGCTCGCGAGCCACGGGATTGCGACGGCGTCCGTCGACGCCAACTTCCTCAACGGCACCTGGTCGGGTGATTTCGGCGGGCGCGAGATGCCGGCGCGCGCGATCCTGCTGCTGGAGCACCTCCGGCTGTTTCGGACCTGGAACCGCGATCCGCGCTCACCGCTCTACAACCGCCTCGACCTCGACCGGGTGGCTCTGCTCGGGCACTCGCGCGGAGGAGAGGCGGCGGCGATCGCCGCGGCCTTCAACGACCTTCCGGCTTTCCCGGATGATGCGAACTACCGGTTCGACTACGGCTTCGGAATCGAATCGGTGGTCGCGATCGCCCAGATCGACCGCCGTTATTCACGGCGCATCGAGCTGCACGACGTCAACTTCCTGGCTCTCCAGGGCTCTTACGACACCGACGAGCCCAGTTTTCACGGTCTCCGCCAATTCCACCGGACGCGCCTGAACGGCGCTGCGGAGCGCTCCGAGGGAGTCCTCGGCTTCCGTCTGAAGGCGGGGGTCGTCGCGCACCGTGGAAACCACGGTCAGTTCAACAGCACCTGGGGCATGGACTCGGGTCTTTGGGGCATGTTCTGGCTCAATCGGGCCCCGCTCCTCTCCGCGGCCGAACAGCAGCAGATGGCTCAGGTGTACGTGCTGGCGTTCCTGCGCGCCACCCTGCTGGGGGAGGCGGAGTTCGTGCCGATGCTCCGCGACTACCGCGCCGGGGCGCCGTTCCTTCCGGAGACCCGCTACCAGAGCCAGTACGCCGACTCGCGCACCCGCATCGTCGCGGGCTTCGAGGAAGACCTGCATCTCGCCACCGGGACCGCGGAAGGCGCCCTGATCGAGGCTCGCGGTCTCGCCGGCTGGAGCGAGGAGGAGGTCCTCTTCCGCGACGGCTCGAAGCAGGCCACCTCCGCCGTCCGGCTCGAGGTTTCCGGAGACCAGCAGGCGGAGGATCCCGCCTACGAGATCCATCTGTCCGAACCGATTGCGATGGCCGGCGATGACGAGTTCACGCTCTCCGTGGTCTGGAACCCGGACGCGCCGGGAGACGACGCCGAGCCGGGGGCGCGAAGGCCGCCCATCGCGATGACGGTGCAACTGCTTTTCCCCGACGAGGTGGAAGGGCCGGCGTTCGCGATCGTGGATGCGATCTCTCCGGAACCTCCCTTCGAGGTCCAGTTCCTGAAGTCCCGCCGGATGAATCGTGAGCGATACCGCCGCATCGTCGAGGAGATCCCGCAGACGGTCGCGATCCCGGGCAGGAACCTCCTGCCGCCGCCACCGCCGCCGCCTCCCGTCGCGCCCGGCGCGGCGCCCGCGCCGCCGCCTCCCGCCGCGCCGCCGCCGGTCATCGGCATCCGTCTCCGACTCGACCCGGAGACCGCCGGAACCGTGCTGCTGGACGACGTGGGATTCCGGACCGCCCCGGCAGGCGATCCGGACGGCGGGGCGGCGCGCGCCCCCTCGTGATCGCGCGTTCCCGCGCCGCGGGCCTGCCCGCGGCGGGACTCGAGGGTCTGGTTGCCCAACTGACCTCGGCCGAGACGATGGGGGCGCGGGGGCGGCCCCGCATCACCATCAGCTACGCCCAGAGTCTGGACGGTTCCATCGCCGCGCGACCCGGAGAGCCCCTGCGCCTCAGCGGTTCGCGTTCGCTGGAACTCACGCATCGGCTGCGCGCCGGCCATGACGCGATCCTGGTGGGAATCGGCACGGTGCTGGCGGACGACCCGCGGCTCAACGTGAGGCTCGTCGCCGGGGACAACCCCCTCCCGGTCATCCTCGACGGCCGGCTGCGGCTGCCGCCCACCGCCCGGCTCCTCCGGGGCCGCGGAGTTTCCGGGGCCGCTCCCCCGCCACTCGTCGCGACGAGCTTCGGGGCGCCCGGTGAGCGGGCGGCGCGGCTTCGCGGCGCCGGGGTGACGGTGCTCAGGTTCCGGTCGCCGGGCGGCCCGGTGCCGCTTCGGTCCGTGATGCGCGCCCTGCATCGGCGCGGCGTCCGGCGGTTGCTCGTGGAAGGCGGCGGGCGGGTGCTCACCTCGATGTTCGCGGAACGGCTCGCCGACTGGGTCGTGATCACGGTCGCCCCGCGGCTGGTCGGCGGCGAGCCGGCCCTCGCCCGGGTGCCCGCGCCCGTGGACCTCGCGGGACTCGGCTGGGCGCGTCTCGACGACGACCTCGTGTTTGCCGGCCGGCCCCGGTTCGGCGCCCGGAGACCGGTCCTCGCCGCCGGGGGGGAGGCCGGGCCGCCGTGACCGGATTGCCGTCAGGCGCGGAGCGGCTCTCCGTCTGGTTCGAGGGCCCGCGCCGCGCCGCCGTGCGCCGCGGGCCGGCGCCCGAGCCCGCGGCCGGCGAGGCGCGCGTGCGAACGTGCGTATCGGCGATCAGCACGGGCACCGAACTCGCCGCCTGGCGCGGAGACCTCGATCCCGCGCTTCCCCGGGACGAGACCCTGGGCGCGCACGCGGGCGGCTCGTTCCGGTTCCCGTTTCCCTACGGCTACGCCTCGGTGGGCCGGCTGGAAACGCTTGGACCCGGAGCGCCTGCAGCGGCGCCGGCGGTAGGTGCCCGAGTGTTCGCCTTCGTGCCCCACCAGGACGTGTTCTGCGCGCCGGTGGGCGACCTGCTTCCCGTCCCGGCGGACGTGCCGGACGAACGCGCGGCGCTGTTCCCCTATCTCGAAACGGCGGTGAATCTGCTGCTCGACGGGGCGCCCCGGATCGGAGAACGGGTGGTTGTCGTGGGTCAGGGAATGCTCGGCCTGGCCCTCACCGCGCTGCTCTCCCGGTTTCCGCTCGGCGGGTTGATCGCCGTCGAACCGAAGCCCGGGCGCCGCCGCCGGTCGCTGGAGTTCGGAGCGCAGGCGGCGGTCACCCCGGAAGCGGCTTTGGAACGCGTGCACCACGCCTTCCCCGGCGGCGCCGAACTGGTCTTCGAGGTCTCCGGCAACCGGTCGGCGCTCGACCCGGCGATCCGGGCGGCCGCCCGGGACGGGCGCGTAATCGCGGGTTCCTGGCTGGCCGGGGGGCAGACGCCGCTCGACCTGGGCGGCTGGTTCCACCGGGGGCGGATCCGGATCGTGTCGAGCCAGGTGAGCCACCTGCCTCCGCTGGAGCCCTCCTGGACCGTCGAGCGGCGCCGCCGGACCGCGTGGGAACTGCTCGGCGGCGTCCCCCTCGAGACCCTGGTGACTCTCCGGGTCCCCCTCGCGGACGCCGGGACGGCCTACGCGCGGCTCGATGCCGGGGAGGAACTCGCCGCGCTGCTGGTCAGCACCAACTCGGGCTGAGCCGGTCCGGGTTTCGGAGCGTTACCCGGCTCCGCCGGAGGAGCGGCCGGCGCCCGGGCGTCCCGGATCCTCTCGAGCTGCGCGCGTTCCGCCTCGGTCCGCTCCGCGAGCCACCGGTAGATGGACTCCTGGGCGGCCCGCCGCGGCGTTCCCGGGGGCACCCGTTCGTTCCGTCCCGCCGAGTCGTGCGTTCGGGCCTTGCAGTTGTCGGCCCACTGCAGATCGAGGTAGCGCCGCAACTGGTCCTTGATCCGCTCGTCGTAGACCGGGAAGGCGACTTCGATCCGCCGATCGAAGTTGCGGGGCATCCAGTCGGCGGACGTGCAGTAGTAGAGCGGGTCCCCGCCGTTTCCGAAGACGAGGATCCGGGAGTGCTCCAGGTAGCGGTCCAGAATGGAGATCGCCTTGAAATCGGCTTTGGCCGGCAGGTTCTCGGTGGGAATCGAGAAGGTTCCCCGCACGATGAGGCGGATCCGGACCCCGGCCTCCGCGGCCTCCTCGAGGAGGGCGACGACGTCCGGCTGGGTCAGGTGATTGAGCTTGGCCTCGATGGACGCCGGCTCGCCGCGCCGGGCGCGGGCGATCTCCGCGTGGATGAGATGCTCCACCGTACTCCGGAGCGTCCAGGGCGAAACGACGAGATGCTCCATGTCGCGAATCTCGTACGGCCGGCGAATCACCCGGAAAAGGCGGGCCAGGTCCCGGCAGATCCCCTCGTGGGTGGTCAGGAGGAAGTGGTCGGCGTAGAGGTTGCCGGTGTCCTCGTTCAGGTTCCCGGTGCCGAGGAAACCGTAGAGGGCGCGCTGGCCCCGCTCCCGGCGTTCGATGAGCCCCATCTTCGCGTGGATCTTGAGCTCCTCCGGGCCGAAGACCACGCGGACTCCCTCGCGGGTGAGGACATCGGTGAACTCGATGTTGGTGGTCTCGTCGAAGCGGGCGGTGAGCTCCACCACCGCGGTGACCTTCTTGCCGTTCCGCGCCGCGTTGACGAGGGCGTTCACCACCCCGGAGTTGTCGGCGACCCGGTACATGGTCACGGAGATCCGGGTGACCTTGGGGTCGATGGCCGCTTCCCGGAGCAGATCGATCAGGTAGGAGAAGCGCTGGTAGGGGGTCTGGATCAGGATGTCCCGGCGCCGCATCGCCTGCATGATGGACCGCTCGCGATCGATGGCGGGGACGTCCAGCGTCGGCCAGGGTTCGTAGCGAAGACCGCTCTTGAGCCGTGGAAAGTGGATGAAGTCCTTGAAGTTGTGATGCCGTCCGCCCGGTACCAGCACGCTCCGGTCCTGGATCCGAAGGCTCCGGCAGAGCGCCTCCAGCAGGTCGCCGGGCATGGTCTGGTCGAAGACGAAGCGCACCAGCGCGGCGGTCAGGCGCCGCCGCACGCTCTTTTCCACCTTGCGCAGGTAGCTGTCCTGGGGGCTGCCGTCGAGGTCGAGCCCCGAGTCCCGGGTGATCTTCACCACGTAGCCCGCGGCGCTCTCGACCTGGAAGATCGAGAAGATCTCGGGCAGCCGATACCGGATCACGTCCTCGAGCAGGATGACGTCGGTGCGGCCGGGCGCCGACGGCAGGCGGACGAACCGACCCGCCGAGCGGGTGGGGATGTCCACGATGGCGTACATCGGCCGCCGCCGGCCCGAGCGCAGCACCCGGACGCCGAGGTAGATCTCCCGTTCGTCGAGATTGAGCGTCTGTCCGCTCCGCTCCAGCATGATCGGGGTCAGGTGCGGACGCACCTCGCGGACGAAGTAATCCTGGACGTACTGCCCCTGCTCGGGGTTCAGGCCGGCTTCGGTGATGATGCGGATTCCGTGCTGCTCGAGTTCGCGCAGGATGGCGTCATAGGTATCGAGGAAGAGGGACTGGTCGCGCAGGATCTGGC
>CAYUVU010000200.1:0-6853 GCA_964448205.1 uncultured Acidobacteriota bacterium | reverse complement strand
GGCTTGGGCGACTGGACCTGGGCATCTTGTTCCGGGGTGTGCGCGTCGTGCGGTCGAAGAGGTTCGGGAATGTCCCAACTTCCTCCGGCGCCCCGCAAACTGCAAGCTGTCCGCGCCCATGTCGCCGGATCCCCCGGCGGTCCGCACCGGCGGTGGAACGGCGAAACGGCGTCAGGGTACCATCACGGGACCGGCGGGAGCTATTGAGGGAGCCGCCCCCCGGATAACTTCCTTCCGCAGGAGGAGACTACCTGTGGGGGTGCAACAGGGAGGCCGTCGCCGATGACCACGACCATTCGTCTTCAGTCGATTCTTCTTGCAGCGATCGTTGCGACTACCACACTCGCGGCCCCGGGCGGGAGCCTCGCACAGGATCGAAACGTTCAACGTACCGGTTCGCTGGGTTCTGCGATTGACGAAGCACGGCACAGTCCCTTTCACGCCCGGCTCCGGCCGGCACCGCTGGCAGCGGACCGCGAAGATTTCGGACAATTGCCTCGCGCACTGGAGAGCCAGACCTTCTCTTTTGAGCGCGGGGACCTGGCACCCAAGGTTCTTTTCTACACCCTTCCCGTGATCGTCGCCCTCGATGCGGTCTTCATCTATCCGATGACGCAGAACGATGAGGGGCGGGAGCGGGGGAGGGGCGACTTCAGTGCGTTGCGCGCGCTGGGTGCCATTATGGGGCCGGCGTTCATCGCCCGTCTTGCCGGGGCGCGGCTGCCGGTCGCGATCGTGGGGTCGACACTCGGGTTCTCCGGTGTCGTGATGGCCACCATGATGGTCGGCAAGGCGGCGTATTTGCTTGGGCCCGTGCTGCATGCCGGTGCGACCGCGCTTGTGGTGGCCGTGGGCACGAGGTAGCCCGGTGGGGGCTGCCCTCGCGACAGCGGAGGGTCTTCGCGTATGCGGCCCGGATGCTGCACTACAGGCGGCGGGCAGCGGCCGGCGGCGACGCTTGATCCATTACCGGTACGCCTTCCTCCGGTGTGCGACCCGTACGACCAGCACTACCAGTGCATCCTCCTGAACCTCGAACACGACCCGGTAGTGCCCGACCCTGATCCGCCGCAAGCCCCGCAGTTTCCCTTTCAGGACGCGGCCCGCCAAGGGTTCTTCTCCAAGGCGGTCGATGGCATGCACGATCCGGATACGGTCGCGTTTGGCGATCCGCGCCAGCTCCGTGACCGCGCTCCGCTTAATCCGAATCGAGTAACTCACGCCGAATCTCGTGCCAGTCGAGAACGGGGTCGCAGGGATCGCGAAGCCGCTCCAGGGTGACCGCGAGATCGTCAAAGTCTTCCACGTACCGCTCCAGCGCCTGGCGCACCACGGCCGCCCGGCTGCGGTTCAGCTGCGTTGCCGCCGCGTCGATTGCCCGGATGAGTTCACGGGGGACTCGGGCGGTGATCTGGTTCATCATCAAGGACCTCAGCCTGACATCGAATTGGTTACATCCACTTGCATCCGATCCACTCCAATGTCATTCGGACAAGTCCCGGAGTCAACGGCTCGATGTACGTAGGGCCAACCGAGTCCACGACGCCGCCCCGACTGCGGCTGCCGGACAAGGAGGCCACATTCGTCCCCCGCAACCGGCGGGGCTCAGCACTCCTCGACTCCGACCTCCGGCCCTACCCCGCTCCCCAGCCTGAGCCATGCCGGGGGCTCCACCTCCCGCCGCAGGTACCCCAGCCCGACCGCCTGTCCGAACCGCGGCGACTGCGCAACGGAAGTCACCCGTCCTCTCATCTTTGCACCGCCGGCCTCGAAGAGCTTGTCGCCCGGCACCGGCGCGGCGTCTCCGAAACGCAGCGCCCGCAGGTGCCAGTTGACCCGTCCCCGGTGCCGGATCCTCACGATCACCTCCTGCCCGGTGTAGCAGCCCTTGTCGTGGTCGAAGGCCCGGTCCAACAGGCCCGCCTCCACCGGAATCGTCGTCTCGTCCATGTCGGCCCCGAACGCGGGCAGGCCCGCCTCGATGCGCACCGTTTCCCAGACCCCCAGCCCGACCGGCGTCGCCCCCGCCTCTTCCAACCGGCGCCAGCACTCCGCCATCCGCCCCGCCGGAACCCAGACGTTCCACGAAGGCACCTGCTCCACTCCGCGAGCCAACAACACGCCGTCGCCTGCCGGTCCGCCCCCGAGCAGCGCGTATCCCGCCGCCGGAGCCCGCCCGAACGCGCCCTCGACCACCCCTTGCGCCCCCGGACCCAGCACCGTGAGAAGCCCCGTTCGATCGCACAGATCGTCGATTCGGGCGAAGCGTGGGGGGAGGAAGCGCTTGAAGTGCTCCAGCACGGCCTCGTGCCCGCCCGTGGCGACATCCAGCCCCAACCCCACTTCCTCGCCAGCCCCCAACCAGAGGGTTGTCAGGTCGGTGACCATGCGCCCCTTCGGCGTAAGAACCGTCCCGTAGACGGCTTCGCCCGCCCCCCCAACCGGCGGCTCCGGAATCCGGTTCGTCAGAATCCCGTGCAGCATCTGCCGGGGGGCGCGCCCGTGGACGCGCAGAAGCCGCCGGTCCGCCCGGTGCACCACCCCGCACGACTCCGTCGCCTCGCGGTATTCCCGCCGCGGATCACCGAAGTGGCGCGGCGTGCGCTCGTCCCCATGCCCCGCGAAGACCGCGCCCCCCTCGCGGAGAAGCTCGTGCAGGCCGCCCATCCGGTCAGCCGTTCAGGACGACCCCGACAGCGGCCGCCCCCCGGCCCTGAGGTCGCGCAGCAGCGCCTCGACCCGCTCCACGTCGCCCGCGTTCGGCGCGAACGCCAGGTAGGTCTCGAGCTGGGTCACGGCCTCTTCGTCCCGGCCCAGACGGGCCAGCAGGTAGCCCCGGTCGCGGATCTGGCGGCGGGCCGTGGGGGACACGACCAGGATCCGCTCCACCGCGGCCAGCGCCCGGGCGTCGTCCCCGGCACGGTGGTAGATGCCCTTTAGGTTCAGGAGCAGCCGCACGACCATGTCCCGTTTCGACGCCGTCCTGAGCAGGCGGTCGTCGAGCCGCGCCGGGACCCCCTGGTGCTTGACGAGGATCTGCTCCACCTCCTTGCGCGAGCGGATCATGCCCCCGTGGAACGGATCGATCAGGAACCGCTTCACCCCACCGCGGTAGCGCACCAGGAAATGGCCGGGGAAGTTCACGCCTTCCATCGGCAGTCCCAGGCGCCATCCAACTTCCAGCAGCACGATTCCGAGCGTGAGGGGAATGCCCAGGCCCCGGTCCAGCACGTCGTTGAGGAATGAGTTGCGCGGATCGTGGTATTCCTCACGGTTGCCGCGCAGCTTGCGCATGACGAAGAGGTGCCGGATCGCCTCAGACAGCACCACCGGAGGGACGCTTTCCGAACCCAGCCTGTCCCGTGTTTCCTCGGCCAGCAGGTCGAGCCGCAGGAGGTAGCGGTCCACCGGCAGCTGCACGTACTCCTCCCGCGCCACCAGGAGGGCCGCACGGGCGAGGTTCATCTCCTCCTCGGGGCGCTCGACCTCGCGGGTGAACTCCCGGCGCGACGACCAGGCAGGCGGCGCGCTCATTGCGGGAAGGGCGGGTTCACGGTCGATCCCGTTCTTGTTGGTACCTGTGTCATCCCGATAACCTACACCTTGAACGCTGAACCGGGCATCTTCCGGGTTTGGCCGAGCGGCAACCGGAGCAAAGCTGATGGATAGAACGGGGGGAACGGAAGGCCCGGGCGGCAGTTCCGCTTCCGGGCGCCCCATTTGGCTTCGGTGCGCGTTGCCGGCCGGCGTTCTGGTGTTCTTTTCGGGTTGCTGGGGTGCGTCACCGCCGGATCGCGTGTACGACGCACCCCCACAGGACTCGCTCGCCGCGGTGATCCGCAACGTCCGGGCCGGAGAGGACGCGGCCGCGTTGGCAGGGGCGGTAGCCGCCGCGGGACGGATCGCTCCCGGGCAACTCGACGGCAAGCTGCGGGACGCCATGACGCACGCCCTCGCGCTGTCGATCAACGCGGAGGACAGCGCCCTCGCCGATCTCGCCTCCGTGATCGAGGAAGCGCTCGGCGCCGCCTGGACCCGGGAGGAGCTGACAGCCACGATGCGGGAGATCCCGTCCGAGGCAGGATCGCCCACGGCCCGGCAAACGGTCGCGGCGCGCCTGGTGGGCCGGGTCGAGGCGGGCGAGGCCGGCGACGACCTGCTCGCGGCGATGGCCGCGGCGTTCACCTCGATCGGGTCGGACCACTATACGATGTACGGCATCCGCGACGAAGTGGCCGCCGCGTGGGCGAAACACCATTCCGCGGAGGAGTTCGCCGACTTCATCCGCGCCATCGTCACCGGGACGGAGCGGCCCGAGGCGGCCGCGGCGGCACACGTTCTGGCACATGGGCGTTACTGGGGGACGCCGCCCCCCGGCGTGGACTCGACCGGCGTGACCCACCCGGGGATCCGCGCGGCCCTGGTCGAAGCGCTGGGACACCTGAACGAGATCGAGAACTCGCGCGAACGGGAGCGCAACCGGCTCGAGGCGATCGGCGACCGCGCCGGGCTGGACGCACTGTGGGCGGCGGGACGCGAACGATCGTGGGCGCGCCGCGACCTTCGGCGGACGGTGGCCTGGGCGGTGTGGGCGATGAGTGATCCGGCCACGATCGACGTACTGGCCGACGCACGTGAGACCCGCCACTCCCTCCGGCCCTTCGGTGGGGCCGCGGTCCCGGTCATCCTGGCCGCGCTCACCGGCCCAAGTGCCTATCGCGATCAGATCATCGGGCTCCTCTCGGACCTGACGTGGCTCGCCGGGGAGGGTGAAATCCCGGAAGGGAGCGCGGGGGCCGTGGCCACGACATTGCAGGGATTGCTGAGCGGCGAGACGCTCCGCGCCCTGCAGATCGCCGATTCCCAGGGCGTTGTGCTGAGCGGCGCGATCGACCTCGCGGTCGCGCTCGGCGACGTGGGCGCGCTGAGATCCGTTCACAGGCTGGCGGCCGACCCGGCGGAGATGGTTCGGGCCGGCGTCGCGGCCGGGAATGCCGGCGTTCTCGTGGCGGACGTGCGCGAAAAGATCGACTGGACGCCGCCCGCCATGTCGCAGGCGGAGATCGCGGCCGAATTGAGGGGGGTTCCGCTCGGCTCACGCGAGACCCTCGCACAGATCGAGGCCGCCAGGCTTGCCGCGCAGATCGAGCCCGAACTGGTGTCGGACAGCCTGCGAGCCGTCGCGATCGAGGCCCTGGACCACACCAGGAGGGCCGGCGTGAACCCGAACGACTGGTACCGCGTGCAATCGGCGCTGGCGGACTGGTTGCGCGGGGGATTCACCCCGGCCGGTGCGGTCGCCGCCATCCGTGCGGTGGGGGAGGGCCGGTACGGTGCGGAGCAGGCTCTCGCGATCGAGTACGCGCGCCGCCTCCGCGGGGACGCGGGCGAGGACCTGCGTCTCGCGGTGATCTCCGCGCTCGAGCACGTGAACGACGTGCCGGTCGATGAACAGTCCTGGTCGACTTCGCCGGTCGTCCGGCTTCAGTGGGACCTGGCCATCGCCGCCGGCGCGCTGGAGGACCCGAGGGGAATCCCGGCAATCGCGCGCAGCGGCTGGGGTTTTTCCTGCAACACCCACATGACGGGGGACTTCTCCATCGATATCGCCCGTGCGATTCTCGCCGCCATTGCCGAACCCGACGCTCCGCCGCGGCGCGTGAGTGCGGGACTGGGCGACCTGGCCGTTCTCCTTGTGGGCAATGACCGGACCCGGGACATTCCCGACGAACTTGTGGCAGAGATCGTCGCTGCGGCGCGCGGGTACCTCGACGGCACCTCCATGGAGGGATTGAGCGCGGCGGGACCGGGTCTTCGCCGCGGGATCGTAAGGAGCGCGATCTTCCTCGCCGCCGTCGCCGACGAACCCGAACTGGTCGTCCTGGCCGAGGGCCTCGCGGCGGATCCGGCCGTTGTGGCCGCCCTCGGCGTCACCGACCCCGACCACATCGAGAGCCTTCGCGACTACGCCCGGGAACGGCTCGCCGAGCGGCCCATTCTATCCCTGGGGGACTGCTGAAGCCGACACCGGAGAGTGGCCTGCCCGGTGTTAGCTTGATCCATGTCCACCGAACCCCTCGACCAGAAACCCAGGATCAGGCTCAGCACCCTGTCCCACGGCGCCGGGTGAGCGTGTAAACTCGGCCAGGCCGAGCTGGCGCAGGTCCTGCGCCCACTGCTGCCCACCGCCGATCCCCGCGTGCTCGTCGACGCCAGCACCGGGGACGACGCCGCCGTGTATCGTCTCGCTGACGGGCGGGCCCTGGTGGTCACGCTGGACTTCTTCACCCCGATCGTCGACGACCCGTACGATTTCGGGCGGATCGCGGCCGCCAACGCGCTTTCGGATGTCTACGCCATGGGGGGGCGGCCGCTCTTCGCGCTCAACCTGCTCTCGTTCCCGCGCGGGCTGCTGGACGAGGGCCTCGCCGAGGAGATCATTCGCGGGGGCGCCGAGAAGGCCGCGGAAGCGGGGATCCCGGTGCTGGGTGGCCACTCGATCGACGACGCCGAGCCCAAGTACGGGATGGTCGCGGTGGGCGAGGTGGATCCCGACGCGATGCTGGCCAATGACGGGGCGCGCGTTGGGGACGATCTGGTGCTGACCAAGCCGCTGGGTACCGGGATCGTGGCGACGGCGGTCAAGGCGGGGAAGTGTCCGCCGGGGCTGCTGAGCGATGCGGTAGAGTGGATGGCGAGGCTGAACCGGGGGGCGGCGGAGGCGGCCCGGGCGGTGGGTGCGCATGCGGCGACGGATGTCACGGGTTATGGGCTGACGGGGCACTTGGGGATCATGGCTCGCGCGTCCGGGGTGGCGGCGCGTATCGAGGCGGAGAGGGTGCCGCTGCTGGAG
>CAYUVU010000199.1:0-3069 GCA_964448205.1 uncultured Acidobacteriota bacterium | reverse complement strand
GGGGGTGGCCGCCGAAGCGGGCCTCGGCCAAGTCGCGGTAGGAGACCGCGCCGAAGACACCGATGTCGGTCAGCGCCCCGGCACAGCGGTCGGAGAAGGAGGTGGACCCGCGCCACCCAGCCGCAACAGCCAACGCTTGCGGAAAGGCCACCGCCGAGAATACGCCGCGAGACGGGCGCGCGGGTCCATCTCCTTCCCCGAACGTTGCGCCGGGGCGCTGACCGACATCGGCGTCTTCGGCGCGGTCTCCTACCGCGACCTCTCCGAGGTCCGCTTCGGAGGCCACCCCCACACCACCCGGAGGGCCGTCAACACCTGGATCCGCAAGGGATGGGTCAAGGAGCACCGGGCCACCGGACCGAAGGGAAACCCGTTCAAGGTGCTGACCCTCACCCGCAAGGGCGTGGCCGAGGCGCGTGAACTGGCCGCCGAACGAGGGATGGACCCCGGCCAGAAGATCCGGTTCACGCGCATCCGGTCCTCCGAGGCGGCGCACGAGGCGGCCATCTATCGCGCCTGCCGGAAGGAGCGGCAGCGGCTGCGGGAGCGGGGAGCCACGGTGAACCGGATCAGGCTCGGGGCCGAACTCAAGAGCAAGGTCGCGCGCCGGAGCGAGGCGGCGCGGCTCACGAACGGCAAACGGGCCGCCGACGCCGAGCGGCACCGGATCGCCCGCGAGCTCGGCCTCCCCACGGACGACCGGGACCAGGTGCTCTACCCGGACGCGCAGATCGAGTACGAGGACGCCGAAGGGCGAACCGGGCGCGTCAACATCGAGGCCGTTTCCGGCAACTACCGCGAACCCGCCGTCCGGGCCAAGGCCGCCGCCGGGTTCCGGCTCCACGCCGATGGCCCTGCCGCGGCGGGGCTGCTGCGCGGCCTCGGGCTCGGGGACGACGGCGGCTCCTGGCTCAAGGGTCCCGCCGACCGCGATCCCGCGTCCGTCGAACTCTGACCCGGAAGGAAGAACCACGATGCAGCCATGGAAGATCAGCGCCGGACTCACCTCCGCACTCGCCGGATCCGCGTTCCTGATCGGCGGTGCCCGCCTCGATTACCTCGCGCCCCACTGGCCCGCGATCCTCGCGGAGCACGGAGTCGCGCTCGCGCTCCAAGCCGTGCTCGCACTCGCTGCCGTCGCGGCCGCGATCTACGCCGCCGCCCGCTCCACCGGCCTCGCCGATCTCGGCCGCCGCGTGGATCTCGCCGAACGGTCCGTGAGGCGCGGCGAAGGGGATGCCGGTCTCGCGGACTCGCTCCGGCAGGACGACGAAGGAGACTGGAAATGACCCGGAAGCGCCGAAAAAAGACCAAGCCCGCATCCGTCGAGGGTCTGCCCGCCGACTGGCGCGGTAAGGCCAACGCGCTCCGCAGTTACGGGAGCGAGACCGCGGCTCTCGTGCTGGACCTCTGTGCCGACGACCTCGAAACCACGATCCGCGACCGCGACGAAACCACGCTGTCGCTCGTCGAGGCCGCCCGCGAGAGCGGATACTCAAGGGAACATCTGGGCCGCCTCGTGCGCGACGGAAAGATCCCCAACGCCGGGAGGCTCAACGCCCCCAGGATCGCCCGCATCCACCTGCCCCGGAAGGCGACGCCGCCGCCCGCACCGCCACTGGCGCGGGAAGCCGCGCGACGCGAGCTTTCCAACAGGCAGATCGTGCAGTCCATCATCCAGAGAGGAATGGAATGATGGCACGCACGAAACGTGACCGGCGCTCGTACAGCGCCGGAGAATGGGGCCGCAACCGGGTCAGGGTGTTCCCTGACCCGAAGACCGGCCTCTACCAGATAGAGTGGCGAGAGAACGGGCGCAGGCTCACCCGGTCTCTCAAGCACCGCGACTGGAGCCGGGCCAAGAGGCAGGCGGACAAGATCGCCGCCGGACTCGCTGAGCCCGCGACGACGGACGCGGCGGCTGCCGAGCCCGAGCCGCTCACCCTGGGTACGCTTTTTGACATCTACGGTGAAGAGGTCACCCCCACCAAGACCCGGCGGTCGCAAAGGCACGACCAAGCCATGATGAAGAGGTTCCTCCGGTTTTTCGGGAAGCACCGGAAGGCCGAGACCCTTTCGCAGCGCGACTGGGACCGCTTCATCCGCGCACGGCGCGCGGGCAAGGCGGGTGGTAGTCTGAAGCCCGTGTCCGAACGCACGATCGAGTACGACTTGAGGATGCTGCTCGCAGTGCTCAACTGGGCTGCCAAGTCGAGGGACGAGGAGGGAAGGCTCCTCCTCGCGTCCAACCCGCTCCGAGGCCTCAAGCTGCCCAAGGAGAAAAACCCGCGACGGGTCGTGCTCACCCAAGCGGAGTATGAAGCGTTGCTCACGGTGTCCGCCCGGGTGAACTGGCGGTTCCGCGTGGCCTTGGTGCTCGCCCACGAAACCGGGCACCGGATCGGGGCCATTCGGCAGCTTCGCTGGTCGGACATCGACCTCGATGACCGGACCATCCGATGGCGGGGAGAGCACGAGAAGACCGGCTACGAGCACCGGACACCGGTCACCGCCCGGGCGCTCGCCGCCTGCGAGGAAGCGCGAAGGCACAACCCCGGGATCGGGGACGCGCCGCTGCTGACGGCGCCGAAGGACCCGTTCGCGTGCATGAGCCGCTCGCTTGCGCGCGTCTGGTGGAAGCGGGCTGAGAGGTTCGCCGGGCTGGAACCCAAGCGCGGCCGCGGCTGGCACTCGCTGAGGCGGAAGTTCGCCTCCGACCTGATGGACCTGCCGCTGAAGGTCCTCTGCGACCTCGGCGGCTGGAAGACGGCCGAGACCGTCCTCCAGTGTTACCAGCGCCCCGACGAGGGCCGGCTCAGGAAGGCCATCGAGGAGTACCGGGGGGTTGGCTCGGCGTCCAATTGACATACACAATTGACAAACATCGAACCCTCAAATCACGTAAGTTCAATCGGGGCGGCCGGATTCGAACCGGCGACCTCCTGCTCCCAAAGCAGGCGCGCTACCGGCCTGCGCCACGCCCCGAGACCCCGGTGGCCCGAAGCTGAATCGCGCGGACCTTCCACCGAGAATCCCACCACCTTGCACAGGTGGTATCTTTCATCAGAA
>CAYUVU010000198.1:0-4039 GCA_964448205.1 uncultured Acidobacteriota bacterium | reverse complement strand
ATCTTTTCCGGGTGGGGTTGCGACGTGCACGGCGCAGAGCGCCGCACGTGCCGGCTGAAGCCGGTGTTCCCCTGCCGTCAGAAACCCTTGGCGAGGCCGAGGCGGCGGGGGTCGGTGACCCCGTGGAGCTTGCCGGTGTCGGGGTCGCGCCAGACGATCTGCATCGAGCCGGTGTGCCAGTTGTAGGGGCCGAGGTCCTGGATCCTGATGCCGCGGGCCTTGAGGCCCTTGCGCACCTCGTCGGTAATCCGGGACTCTATTGCGAGCACCTGCTCGCCGCCCCGGAAGGCGAAGAACCGCGGCGCGTCGGCCGCGTCGCCGGGCGTCATCCCGAAGTCGATGATGTTCACCAGCACCTGGGTCACGGGCTGGGGCGGGACGCCCGGTGAGCCGAGCGAGAGCCAGGGCACGCCGTCCTTCGCGACGATGGTGCCGGTGCTGTTGGGGCTCACCCGCCGGCCGGGTCCGACCGTCCGGCCGGGAAAGCCGCTCCCGGTCGCCTTCACTCCGTCGAGGAAGATCCCCGGCGCCCCGCCGTGCCCGGTGTGCAGCGAGGTGATCCAGTTCCCCTCCGCATCCACGATGACGTTGTGGTTGCTCTCGTCCACCATTGGCGGCGCGTCGGCCGAGCGCGCGATCCGCACCGGTTCCGGACGGCGGAGCGCCGCGGTGGCGGTGGGTGGCGTCAGGTCCACGCCCGGTACGACCATCGTGGTCCGGACGAACTCCGCACCGAACTTCGCGTAGTCCTTCGAGAGCCAGACGGCGGTCGGGATCTGGAACGCCATCGGGTCCGTGACCCCGTAGCGCATGTCGGTCTCCACCCGGCCGAGCGTCCGGGTGAGGATCTCGAGGGTGTCCACCGACTCCGCGAAGTGGCCCATGCTCGCCAGGTCGAAGTTCTCGAGGATGTTCAGGTTGTAGCCGATCTGGATGCCGCCCTTCTTCGGCGGCGACTCGCTGAGGACCTCATAGCCGCGGTAGGTGGAGCGCACGGGCTCCGACCAGCGCACCTCGAAGGCGCCCATGTCCTCGAGGCTCACGCAGTAGCCCTTCTCGCGGGACTTCTCGACGAACTTCTGCCCCCAGGCGCCGGTGTAGAGGTAGTCCGCACCCCCGGAGGCGATCCCGCGCAGCGTCTTCGCCATCGCCGGCATCTTCCAGAGGTGGCCCACCGGGACCAGGTGGCCGTCCGGCATGTAGTGCGCGCGCGCCTCGTCGTTCTGCTGGATGAGGTCGCCCGTCTCCCAACTGTTGTAGTTGTTCGCGTACATGAAGGAGGTGACCAGCACCCCTTCGTCCGCCGCCTTGATGGCCGGCTCCAGGTACTTCTCCCACTCCATCGTTCCGAAGCGGTCGGCCAGGGCGCCGAGGCCCGCGACCTTGCCCCCGATGGCGACCTGGGAGGGATCGCCCTCGCCGCAGCGGCCCGCGAGCGGCCGCTCCGAGTAGGACTCGAAGACGATGTAGTCGCCGCTCGCCGCGTCGTAATAGAGGCCGCCCATGGCGCCGAAGAGGCTCACCTGGTGGTAGTCCACGACGTTTTGCATGAAGACCGCGGTGACGAAGGCGTCGATCGCGTTCCCGCCGTTCCGGAGCACGTCGAGCGCGGTCTCGGTGACGATGGGGAGCTGGGTGCTCACCATCACCGAGTCGCCGACGGCTTCCTGCTTCGGCCCCTGGTTGTAGAGCGGATCCCGCGCGTCCGGCCCGTTCTGGCCGGATGCGACGCCGGCGGTCAGCAGGCAGACCCCTGCCCCAAGGATGACTGGTGAGCGTTTCATGCCCCCCTCCTCCGGAGGCGGGCGCCCAGCGGGGCCCGCCTCCCAGTGAACTTCGTTACATCGTCAGTAACCGACCACGACGCCGAGGCGCCGCGGGTCCGTGGCCCCGTGGAGCTTGCCGTCGTCCCCCATCCAGATGATCTGCATGGAGCCGGTGTGCCAGTTGTAGGCGCCGAGATCGGTGATGCTGATCCCGCTCTTCTTCATGCCCTTGCGGACCGCGTCGGAGATGCGGGACTCGATCTGAACTCCCCGCTCACCTCCGCGGAAGGCCCAGAAGCGCGGCGCAGCGGCGGCATCCTTCGGATGCATGCCGTAGTCGATGATGTTCACGAGCACCTCGGTGACCGGCTGCGGCGGCGAACCGGGCGTTCCCATCGCGAGCCAGGGCTTGCCGTCCTTGGCCACGATGATCCCCGTGATCGGCAGCACGAGGCGGCGGCCGGGACCCGCGGTGGCCGCCCGCGCGGTGCTCCCGGTGGCCCGTACCCCGTCGATGAAGATGCCCGGCGCTCCGCCGTGCCCGGTGTGGAGCATGGAGACCCAGTTGCCGTGCGAGTCAACGATGACGTTGTGGTTGCTCCCGAGATCAGCGGTGTCCGCGCCGCCGGCGCCCGGCGGGAAGAGCGACGCCGTCATGTCGGGGGTCTCGCTGTTCGAGAGGTCCACACCGTCCAGCAGCATCGTGTTCTCGACGAAGGTGGCCCCCAGCTTTCCGTACTCGTCGGAGAGCCAGAGATCCGTGGGCATCTTGAAGTTGAGCGGGTCCTTGATGACCCAGCGGGTCTCGTCCGAGACGCGGCCGAAGGCCCGGATCATGATCTCGAGCGCCTCGGGGGACTCGCTGTAGTGCCCCATGCCCTTCAGGTCGAAGTTCTCGAGGATCTTGAGGTTGCTCCCCACGATGACCCCGCCGGTGTCGGGCGGCGGCGAACCGTAGAAGTCGAGCCCGCGATAGGTGAACTTGGTCGGGTCGTCCCAGTGCGGCTTGTACTCCGCCATGTCCTGCATGCTGACGGCGAAGCCCTTGGCGTTCGCGGCCTTCACGAACTTCTCCGCCCACGCCCCGGTGTATATGTAGTCGGCGCCCTCGGAAGCCACCATCTTCAGGTGCTCGGCGAGCGCGGGCCGCTTCCAGCGCTCACCCACCGGCACCAGGTGGCCGTTCGCCATGTAGGCCTCGCGAGCCTCGGGGTTCTTGACGAGGTCCCCCTGCTCCATCAGGTTGTAGTTGATGCCGTACATGAACGAGGTGACGATGGCGCCTTCGGTGGCCGACGCGATGGCCGGCTGCAGGTACTGCGACCACTCCATGGTCCCGCTGCCGTAGCGGTCCGCGATCGCTTCGAGACCGCGCACCACCCCGCCGATGGCGACCTTGGACACGTCGCCGTGGTCGTGGCGGTCGGCGCGCGGGCGCTCCGAGACCGCGTTCAGCGACCAGTAGGTGTCAGTGGCGGCGTCATAGCCGATGACGGACATCGAGCCGAAGTGCGAGACCTGGTGGAAGTCGTTCACGTGCTGCATGAAGACGGACGTCACCATGGCGTCCACCGCGTTGCCGCCGTCCTTCAGCACCTGGAGCGCCGCCTCGCTCACCACCGGAAGCTGGGTGGCCACCATGACCGAGTCGCCGGTGACCGTCGGCTTCGGTCCCTGGTTGAGTTGCGGATCGGGTCCGTTCTGCGCCATCCCGGTGGCCGCGAGGGCCAGCAACCCCGCGACGATCAGGAATCGAATGAATGTAGAGCTTCTCATCGTGCTCCTCCCCTGTTTGGTTCAGTGTCCAGCGGCATGTCCGAGCCGTCTCGGGTCGCTGACCCCGTAAAGCTTTCCGTCGTCACCGCGCCAGATGATCTGCATCGAGCCGGTGTGCCAGTTGTAGTCGCCGAGTTCCTCCATCGCGATGCCGCTCTTCGCCATCCCCAGGCGGACCTCGTCGGAGATCCGGGACTCGATCCGCAGGAATCGCCGCTCGGTCTGGCCGTAGAGAAAGGCCCAGAAACGCGGCGCGTCCGCGGCGTCCTTCGGGTGCATCCCGAAGTCGAGAATGTTCACGAGCACTTCCGTCACCGGCTGCGGCGGGAACCCAGGGGTTCCGAGGGAGAGCCACGGCTTGCCGTCCCGCATCACGAACACTCCGGTGACCTCGGCGAGGATGCGGCGTCCCGGCCCCATCGTCTCGGCCTTCACGCCGCTCCCGGTCGCCCGGACGCCGTCGATGAAGATGCCCGGCGCCCCGCCGTGGCCTGTAT
>CAYUVU010000197.1:0-1995 GCA_964448205.1 uncultured Acidobacteriota bacterium | reverse complement strand
GCACAGGAGTCTCCGGCGCTCTACGAACTCCAGGATGGTGAACCGAGCCTGGTCGCGTTCGATCTCACCGAGGACGGCCTCTACGTCGCGCGCCGCGTGCTGGGCGACGGGTGGCTCCGGATCGGCGACAAGCAGGCGCGGTGGCGGTTCGAGCCCCGGGAGGGCTCGAAATGATCCGCTGGAAGCAGGTGGTGAAGGAGCCGAAGGGCGCGCTTCCGGGCGGCATGGTCACGAAGGCGGGGATCGTCCTGATCGCCGTGCTCGTGGCCGGGCTGCTGTTCTCGTCGTCGCTCGCCGGTCCCGGTGACGACGCGGCCGCCGCCGGAGCGCCGGTGCAGCCGCGGGCGGTGAACGACCGGGAGGGCCGGTCCTTCGATGCGGGCATCCGCGACGAGACGCAGCGCGAGACGCAACGGGCCGCAGCCGAGTCCCGCGACGATCCGGCGGACGGCGCGGCCGGAGCCCCCTCCGGTGCCGGGTCCGCCGGGGCGAATGACGGCGCAGGCGACCGAGCCCCCGGCATGGGCCGGGCCGAGTTCGAGTTGCGCGAGGCGCTCCGGCTCGAAGAGGTCGAGCGCAGGACGCGCTCGCTCCGCTCGTTCCCCGTCGCGCAGTCGCAACGGGATCCGAACGGATCCACGGATGCCGCGGCGTCTCCCGTGGCGCCCGAGTCTACCGACGCCGTACTCGATGGCGCGCTCGTATCCCTCGGGCAGTCCCTCGCCGCCCTTGAGGCCGAGATGGCGGCCGGACTGACGGGCGGAGGGCTGCCGCCCGGCGTGGGCGGTTCGGCGGCGCGGACCGGTCCACCTCCGTCCGGCACCTCCGAGTCCGTCCGTCTGGTCCGGCCGGTTGACCCGCCGGGCTGGGAGCGCATCCACGAAGGCACGTTCCTGGAGGCCGTGCTGGTCACCCAGTTGTCGGGCGAGTTCCCCGGCCCGGTGCTCGCGATGGTGTCGGCGCCGCTGTATTCGGCCGACCGCCAGCGGGTGCTGGTCCCGCGCGGGGCGCGCGTCGTCGGCACGGCACGGGCCGTCCAAGACCGGGACCAGACCCGGCTCGCCGTCTCGTTCCACCGGCTGCTGCTGCCCGATGGAAGCTGGATCGACCTTGAGTTCGCCGGCCTCAACCAGACGGGCGAGAGCGCGCTCTTCGACCAGGTGAACCGGCGCTACCTCTCGACGTTCGCCGCCGCCGGAGCGGTCGGCGCGCTGAGCGGACTCACGCTCGCCGGAGCCTCCCCCTACGGACTCCGGGCGGGTGTCGGCCAGGGGCTCGGAGGCAGCGCCGCCTCAATGCTGGACCGGTACCTGAACCGGCTGCCCGAAATCACGATCCGCGCCGGCCACCGGCTCCGCATTTGGTTCACCGCCGATGTCCTCGTCCCCACCCCTCCGACACACCGATAAGAGAAAGGACTTCCCCATGCGCCACCGCATCCTCGCCTCCGCGCTCCTCGTCCCGATCCTGGTCCTCGCGGGCGCTCGTCCCGCGAGCGCGCAGTTCGACTTCGGGAGTTGGTTCCAGCGGGCCACGATCATCGCGAACCAGATCACGCAGATCTCGCACCAGGTCACGCAGATCCGGTCGATGGCCCGCCAGCTTACGGAACTAGAAGACCAGCTCGACCACATGGAGCGCGCCGCCAAGGGCGAGATCGACGCCCTGCTCCAGCCGTTCTCCCGGCTCGCCGCCGACCCCGTCGGCCTCGTGCGCGACGGGCTCGGTTGGCGCGCCGACTTCACCGGCCAGGCCCGGGGCACGGTCGACGCCGTCCGCGAGATGGGAAGCGGACGCTCGTTCACCGAACTGTGGCGCACCGCCCGTGGGACCGCCGACCGGGTGACGGAGGCCGACATCCTGCGACTGTCCCGGGACCTTCCGCCCCAAGCGGCGACGCAGGCGGTCGAGGATTACCGGCGCGCCACAGTCCGGTGAACGAGCGTCCGCCTCCGAAATCCCGGACGGCATCGACCGTGCGGCGGGCCGGGCCGG
>CAYUVU010000196.1:0-3270 GCA_964448205.1 uncultured Acidobacteriota bacterium | reverse complement strand
GAAGCCCGCCGTTCCTGCCGGACCACCGCCTCCGCGCGGCGCTCGACCGCGCGGAGGCGGTGGTCCGGCAGGAACGGCGGGCTTCCCTGCTCGCGGTGATGCTCGGCGAACAGGACGGGCTGCGACGGGCCGAGTGGCGCCAGCCGGCGCTCTACGCGCTTCAGAGCGGCTTGACGGCGCTCTGGGAGAGCCTGGGGGTGCGCCCGGACGCGGTGTTCGGCCATGGCGCGGGCGAGCTGGCGGCGGCGCAGGCGGCGGGGGTATTCGAGCTGGAGGCGGGGCTGCGGTTTGCGCTCCGGCGGGGATCGCTCCTGGGTTCGCTGCCGGAAAGGGGAACGGCGGCGACGGTGTTCGCGCCGGCGGCGCGGGTCGAGGAGGCGCTTTCGGGACGTTTGTCGCTGGCGGCGGACCACGGGACGCACCAGGTGGTGAGCGGCCCGGAGGAGGAGGTCGCGGCGTTTGTCGCAGAGTTCGCGGCAGCAGGAGTTCGGGTGGAGCGGCTCGGGACGGACCACGCATTCGCGAGCGCCCTCTTGGACCCGGTGCTGGAAGAACTGCAAGCTGCGGTCCCCGAGACTTCCGGCCCGGCGGTTCCCCTGGTGAGCGGCCGGGCCGGGGAGGTGCTGGGGGAGGTCCCGGACGGCGCCTGGTGGCGGGACCAGGCGCGGGCGCCCGTTCGGTTCGCGGCGGCGGTCGAGACGCTTGCGGAGCGGGGCGCGGACCTGTTCGTGGAGATCGGGCCGCGGGCCGTGCTCGCGCCGCTGGTGCCGCCGGCGTGGCCGGGAGCGGCGTCGCCGCCGGTGGTGGCCAGTCTGGTGCCGGGCCGGAGCGGGGACTTCGTGGGCGCGGTTCGGGAGGCGTACGAGGCTGGGGTAGACGTTTCGTTTGCGGGACTCTTCGCCGGTGAGCGCCGGCGCCGGACGCCGCTCCCGACCTATCCCTTCGAGCGGGCGAGGCACTGGGTTTCGGGGCCGACGGACCGTCCCGCCGAGGCGGCGCGGTCGCTGCTCGGCACCCGACGCGACTCGCGGGACGGGGAGGTCTCCTTCGAACGGAAGCTGTCCGCGACGGCCCCGGCGTGGCTGTCCGACCACCACATCTTCGGGGAGGTGGTGGCGCCGGGAGCGCTCTTCGCCGCGCAGGGGATCGAGGCGCTCCGGGCGACGGGCCGCTGGCCGGAAGCAACCCTCGTGGAGGCGGAGATCCAGCGGCCGCTGCTGCTCGGCGGGAAGGAAGGCCGGACCGTGCAGGTGGTGCTCGGTCCCGGCGACCGCTGGGAGGTGCTGAGCCGCGAAGCGGACGGCGCCGCCTGGGAACTCCATGCCGAGGGGCGCGTGGGCGGTGGCGGGCGCTCCGTCGGGGACCGGGTGGACGTCGGAGACGCGGTGGACGTGGAGGAGCTCGTGAGGGGTCTCGCGCCTCTGGAGGTGGCGCCCCTCTATCGGCGACTTGCGGACGGGGGGATCGCCTACGGCGCAGCGTTCAGGGGACTTCAGCGGCTTTGGTCGGGTTCCGGGGAGGCGGTGGGGGAGGTCGCGCTGCCGGCGGCCGCCGGGGGGGCTGAACTCGAGGCGCCGCCCGCGCTGCTCGACGGGTGCATCCAGGTGCTCGCCGCGCTTTTCGACCTGGTGGAGGAACGGGTGGCCTGGCTTCCGTTCGCCTGGGACCGGCTGTGGCTCGCCCGGCGGTTGCCGGCGCGGCTCTTTTGCCGCGCGCGCTCGCGCGGCGCGACCGACGAGACCCGGACGGCGGACCTCGAGCTCTACTCGCTGGAGGGCGAACCCCTGGGGGGGATGCGCGGGTTCACGCTGAAGCGGGCGGGCCGGGCGGCGCTCCTCGGCGCCCCGGTGGACGACCTGCTCTACGAGGTGCAGTGGCGGGAAGGGACGCCTTTGGGATTCCGGTCGGCGGGGTTCCTCGCCGGTCCCGCGGCGGTGGTGGAGCGGTGTCCGCCGGCCGAGCGGTATCTGGAGGCCGAGGGCCTCGACCGCGCAGGGCTGGCGCAACGCGAGCGGGTGCTGGAAGGAGAGGCCCGCTGGTACGCGCTGTCAGCGCTCGATGAGCTCGGCTGGGAGCGGCGGGCCGGGGAAGGCTTCGCGGCGGAAGCGCTCCGGCGGCGGCTGAAGATCACGGCAGACCACCGGCGCCTCTTCGGGCGGCTGCTCGGTTTGCTGGACGCCGCCGGGGTGGTGAGCGCCGGCGCGGGGGATGAGTGGCTCGTGACGGTGGGCGCGGAGGATCCGTTGCCGGAAGGATTGGACGCGCCGGAAGGTCCGCCCGGCCTGGTCGAGCAGGAGTTGCTGCGTCGCTGCGGCGGATCGCTGGCGGAGGTCCTGCGGAGTCGGCAGGATCCGCTGGAACTGCTGTTCGGCGGGGAGGGGAGCGCGGCCCGGTTCTATCGGGAAGCAGGCACGTTCCGGGCAGCGAACCGGATGGCCGCCGAGGCGGTGGCGGCAGCGGCGTCGGCCTTGCCGGAGGGCCGACGGCTCTCGGTGCTGGAGGTGGGTGCGGGGACGGGGGCGACGACGGCGGCGGTGCTCGGGGCGCTGCCGGCAGAGCGCACCGACTACACCTTCACCGACGTCTCGGCGGGTTTCTTCGGGGAGGCGCGGCGGCGTTTCGGAGAAAGCGCGGCGAACCTCCGGTACCGGTCGCTAGACGTCGAACGGGACCCGGTGGAGCAGGGTTTCGCCGAGCACGGAACCGACGCGGTGATCGCGGCGAACGTGCTGTACGCGACGCGGGATCTCGCGAGGACCCTGGAGCGCTGCCGGCGTTTGCTGGCCCCATCGGGGCTGTTGCTGGCGGTCGAGGCGACTGCCGCGCGGGGCTGGCTGGATCTGATCTTCGGCCTGCTGCCGGGTTGGTGGCGGTTCGACGACGCCTACCGGAGCGGTCATCCGCTGCTCTCGGTCGCCGATTGGCGGCGCGCCCTGGCGGACGCGGGGTATGGCGAGGCTTCGTTCCTCGGCGAGGCGACGGAGCAGACGGTGATCCTCGCGCAAGGCCCCGCCGAGGTCACGCCGGCGCCGGGGCGCTTCGTGCTGGCGGGCGGGGGGGATTTCGCGGCGGAAATCGCGCGAGAACTGGAGGACCGGAACCAGACGGTGGTGACGGGTCCGCCCGCGGGTGCGGACCGGGAGGCGTGGCGTTCGTTCTTCGCGTCGCTTCCCGCCGGGGCGCCGCTCCGCGGGGCGGCCTGGCTCGAGGGCGTTCGGGAAGACGATGCGGACCTTTCGACCGGGGAGGTGGAGGCGCAGTTGGCGGCGG
>CAYUVU010000195.1:0-4693 GCA_964448205.1 uncultured Acidobacteriota bacterium | reverse complement strand
GGAATAGCGTTCCAAGGCGTGTGCGCCGTCTGGACGTACGGCCCTACGCTCTTCGCGGGCCAAAGGCCCGCGAAGAGCGTAGGGCCGTACGTCCAGACGGCGCACACGCCTTGGAACGCTATTCCTCCAGCGGACTCACCGCGCTCGAAAGCGGCCACTCGGCGACCTCCGCCAACGAGCGGTCGGGACGCAGACGCCGCAGGAATTCCGCGACCGGCAAACACAGGACATCGCCTATCAGCAGCCGGTCTTGCCCGCGGTACAACAGGAGACGCATCGCCTCCGGGTACTCGTCACCGAATGAGCGCTGACCACGAAGGTCCTCCGGACGCACGCGCGGTGAGTTCTTGACCTCGATCGCGGCGAATTCCTCCGGACCATAGGCCACGAGATCCACTTCGGCGCCCGACCGGGTTCGCCAGGTGAAGAGCCGGGTGCCGCGGTCCCGGTATGCCACCCATGCCCGGAGATGCTGCGCCACGAGCCCTTCAAGGGCCGGGCCCTCGACTTCCTGAGGCCGGTCGAAGGGGCCGGTGCGCCGCAGGGCCCGGTAGAGCCCACAGTCGAAAAAGAAGAACTTCGGGTGACTCGCGAGACGCCGCTTGGCCCGCTTCGTGAAGACGGGCACGCGGAACGACAACAGCAGGTCTTCCAGGATCTCCAGGTGACCCTGCACCGTGGGACGCCGGGCTTCGGCGTCGCGGGCTACGCCGCTCAGATTGAGCGCCGCCCCGTGGGAAAAGGACATCGCTTCGAGAAAGCGGGCAAACCGCCCCACGTCTCGAACGAGTCCCTCGGCGCGAACCTCCTCGTCCACATAGAGCGACACGTACCCATCGAGCGCGACGGCGGGGTCGGGCGCGCTCGCGACCACGGGCAGGAGTCCATAGCGCAGCGCCCTGGAGAGGTCGAAGCCGTCACCGAGTTCGGCAGCCAGAAACGGATGGAGGGTCCGGTTGGCGGCGCGCCCACCAAGGAGGTTCACGCCCCGCGCACGGAGTTTCCGAGCGCTGGAACCCGTCAGAACAAAGCGCCGGGAACGATCCGTTTCGATGAGATCATGCACGGAGTGAAGCAGGTCCGGCGCCCGCTGGATCTCATCGATGACGATGTCCCGCGAGGCCGAGGCGGCAACGAGATCACCGAGTCTTTCGGGGCGGGCGGACAGCTCCCGGTACCGAGTGCCGACCAGTAAATCCAGCACCAGAGCGTCGGGCACATGCGTGCGGAACCAGGTCGTCTTGCCGACGCCCCTCGGGCCAAAGAGGAAGAAGCTCCCGACCGGGGGACGGAAGAATCGTGGTATCACCGTCATTTTGACGGTGTATTTTATGTCATCAACATAAAACTGACATCAAACGGGATCGCTACGACCGTGGCCCCCACGGACCCCCCGGTTCGGCTGCCAGAGCTCGCTGGAGACCGTCAGACCCGGCGCATCCTCGCAAAGAAGTCGATGTTCGAGTTCACGATGTACTCGCGCGCCGCGGCATTCGGCTCCAGGGACGACTCCCCCCGCTCGCCCGTGCCGCCGAGGATGATCCCGGAGCTCCGCGGCTGCATGCTGAAACCGCCCACGCCCGGCGGCGCGCCGGGGGCGTTCCCCGACACCGCGTAGTTGATCTCCGACTGCGGAACGAGCACGGTGAGCTGGCCCTTGAGCGGCATCAGCTCGGGATCGGGGAACAGCTCCCCGGATCCAAGCCCCGTGCAGTTCACGACGAGCGACTCTTCGAGTGCGACAAGTTCCTCGGCGTCCGTGAACTTGCGGATCACGATCCGGCCGCCGACCTCCACGAAGTCGCGGACCAGCGCGTCCAGATAGGTTGCCGGCTCGATCCGCATGTAGCTGCGCCGCGTCGCGTAGCGGGTGGGAAAGGGATGTTCGCCGGGGCCCAGCCGGAGCCGGCCGCTGATCAGGTGGTCGGGGAGGAGCGGTTCCCGCCGGCGCGGCCGCCGGCTCGCTGACGGATCGCGCGGCTCGATGTCCGTGGCCGTGTAGCGGTCGAGCCAATCGATTCCGTATCCCCTTCCGACCAGCCACTGGAACTCGCGAAAGGAGATCTCGGCAGCGTCCCGGAACTGGGCGTCGAACGCGGCCGTCCGCATGTTGTCGTCCACCAGCCAGGCGGCCGGAGTGAACCCCGCCCACGCCATGTTCGAGGTCGTGTTCGGGGGCACCGACATGGCGTAGATCGTCACGTCGAAGCCGCGGCGTTGGAGTTGACGTGCGGTCGCGAGCCCCACCGCCCCGCACCCAATGACCGCCGCCTGCCGGCCTTGGTGTTCGAGCGCCATTTCGGCCACCCGGCGTCCCGTACCCCAGGAGAGGGAGATCCCCGACCCACCGTGGCCGTAGTTGTGGAGCACGGTGGTGCCGTCGAGCTTGTCCGCGCGGAGCACGAACCCCGACGGGCGGTACGGCCGCAGTCCGACGGTGGTGCGGATGATCCGGTTCCACGCCACGTTCACGATCGGCAGGCGGAACGCCGGTTCCCGTGGCAGGACGTCGGAACGCGCCGCGCAGGCGCCGAGACCCGCGCCCAACAGCCCTCCACCGCCGAGTCGTAGCAGGGTCCGTCGATCCATCGTCGCTACCGCCGCAAGCGGGCGGCAAACAGTAGCAGGCCGGCGCCGCACCCGGGGAGTCGGGTTTCCTCCCTGTCTGGCCCGAAATCGGCCTCTCGGGTTGGTACTCTCCTGCACGTGACATCTGTAATGGACAGCTGTCACCCGAGATCTTTCGCGGCGGGCTCTCCCGCCAGCACGAGTTGCTCGTCGAGAGGAGAGCCCGACGTTGAACCAGCTTGCGGCCGCCCTGGTCTGCTTCCTTGCCCTCGTGGGATGCGGCGGTGACAGCGCCCCCACGGCTTCATCGCCCCCGGCCGCGACACCAGCGACGCCGCCTCCGACTCCACCGGCCCCGCCGCCACCCTCCCCGGCACCCCAGCCGACCTGGCGAGGTCTGACGATCGCACCGGAGGGTCGCTGTGCGCCCTACGACGCCGACGACTACCGCTACCCGCAGTCCGTCGAGAACGACATCGTTCGCGACCTGGGCGGCATCTACAGTCCGTACACCTGCGAAAGCTTCGACTCGATCCGCGAAACCGACATCGAGCACATCGTGGCCCGGTCCGAAGCCCACGATTCAGGCCTGTGCCGGGCTGACGCCGAGACGCGGACCCGATTCACGCGGGATCTGCTCAACCTGACGCTCGCGTCCCCAGGCCTGAACCGCCGGGAAAAAGTCGCACACGACGCCACGGAATGGCTGCCGGACCAGAACCGGTGCTGGTTCGCCCAGAGAGTCGTGGACGTTCGTCTCAAGTTTGGCTTGACGATCGATCAGGCCGAAGCCGACGCGCTCGACGAGATTCTCACCGCCTGCCAATCGTTCGAGATTTCCTGCGATCTCAGTCGGCCCCCTCCAGTGGCCGCGCATCCGCCGATCCAGGCCTTTTCGAACTGCAACGCCATGCGTGAGGCGGGATGGACCCGGGGCGTGGACCGCGATGGCGGGACCTACCAGGAGGCATGGGACGAGGCGGAGAAGCGGACGTACGCACTGAACACGGCGCGAGACCGCGATGGCGACGGTCACGCCTGCGAATGACCGGGTTGCGGGCCTTCCCGCGCAACGGGCATGCTGGTGGCGTGGCAGCCTCGACATCTTCGCTCCCCCGTCTGACGCTCGTGATCGCGGCCCTCGTGGCGACCACGTGCAGTGCTCACGAGGCCGTCGGCCAAAGCACCTACATCCTCGCGACGGGGCGGCGACTGCCGTACCTCTACGCGATCTCTCTTGACCGCGCCCTCGCCCCGGCGAACGACAACACCCCGAACGCGATCGTCAGTCGCGCGAAGGTGGCGCTCGACCGGCTGGACGGTCAGTTACTCGGCGATCCAGCCAATCTGGTCGTGAGCAAGGACGGCGGCACCGTCTATGTGGTCAATCACCATGGCGCCATCGACAACGTGGAGTTCCGGCAGCACGGTGGCCGGGGAATGATCGCGGTGCTGGACGTGGACGACGTCCTCGACCCGGACAACGACAAGACCGCCAACGCGCTCCGGCGGCACCTCGACTCCGGCGGTTTCGGGGCGCTCGGCGTCGTGCTGCTGCCGGATATGCTGATCGTCGGCAACGCCGAGAACCATCTGACCGAGGACGGCGGCAACCGCATCACGTTCATCGATCGGCGGACGGGGAGTCTGCGCGCTACGGTGGAGTTGGCGCTCGGATCGCCCGGGTTCGCCTGCGAGGAGTACCCGGTCCCCTACGCCGCCCCCTATGGGCCGCCCGGGAATCTGGCCGTACTCGCCCCCGGTCCCCACCTGGGGTGTTTTCCCAACCCGAACGGGCTGGCGCTCGGACGCTCGAGCGATGGCGGCGAGTACGTGTTTTCGGCCAATGGCGGCACGAACGACGTGTCGGTCATTTCCCTCGCCCGTGCATTCGAGGGTGACCGGCTTGCGGAGATCGGTCGGATCCCGATGCAGGTCGGCCCCTGGGGCATCACGGCGACCCCCGACGGGCGCCACGTCATCGTCGCCAACGGAGGAAGTCAACGGGAGAGCCGGTCGGGGAACACGATTTCCATCGTGGACGTCGATCGGGCGAGCGCCGGCCTTGAAGACGCCGAGGTCGCGCGCGTCCTGGTGGGGACGGATGATCCCGAAGAGCAGACAC
>CAYUVU010000194.1:0-22250 GCA_964448205.1 uncultured Acidobacteriota bacterium | reverse complement strand
GGGTCCAGATCAGCGGCAGGGCGAAGACGCACCCGGCGGCGTAGGCGAACAGGAGACCCCCGCCCAGCGCGGCCGCGTCCCCGACCGAGAGGGGCCCCACGTTTTCCATCACCAGGAGGCGTCCCAGGGCGACCACCGCGAACACGACGGTGTAGGCGGCCCCGTATGCCAGGCAGGCGCGATAGCGACGTGGTGGAGCGGTCATCCCGGATCCGTCGCCGGCCCCCCACGGACCCGGCGGGTTTCCCCTTCGGCGATCGGTCCCTCAGTGCGCATCCACGTGGAATTCCTCGAGCGACGCTCCCAGCTTCGTCAGGTCCTCCGAGTCTCCGATGAGCATCAGCCTGTCGCCCCGCTCGATCTGCTGATCGCCCCGGGGCGCGATCATCAGTTCCTGTCCTTCCCGACGGATCGCCAGAACGAGGATGTTCGCTTCCCGGCCCAGGGCGGAATCGGCGATCGTCTTTCCCGCGAGTCCGGACCGGGAGGTGACGGCGAGTTCGCCGGACCCGAAACCCGGATGGGCCATGTCGGAGATGCCGTGCAGCAGGTGGTGGGTTTCCGAACCGCAGAGGTTGCGGAGCACGGCGCGGCTGGCGGTGAGGTGGGGGGAGATGACGTCCCGGGTGGCGGCGCCCGCCCGCTCGAGGTTCGCGCGGGAACGGTCTTCCTCGGACCGTGCGATGACGCGGATCCCGGGACAGAGCGCGGCGGCGGTCATGGTGATCGACAGGTTGTCGCTGTCGTTCGGGAGGAGGGCGACGATGGTGAGGGCGCGCCGTACCCCGGCACGTTCCAGCGTCTCTTCAGAAGAGGCGTCCCCGCGGATCACGGTGACTCCCTGTCGGATCGCCGCTTCGACGACGTCCGGGGACTCCTCGATCACGCACACGTCGTTCCCGTGCCTCAGGAGACCGGCCGTCACTCGCCGGCCCATCCTCCCGAAGCCGCAGACGATGATGTGATCCTTCATGCGTCGAACTCTCCTTTCCTGCCGCTGCAGCGGCGCCTCGGTGACCCACTGGGCCAGCGCCCCGAACGAGTACCCGAGAGTGGCCACTCCGCCCGCGATGAGCAACACGGCGAAGAGCCGGCCGGTCGGCGAGAGCGGCTGCACCTCGCCGTAACCCACCGTCGAGACCGTGATGATCGTCATGTAGAACGCGTCCGCCAGATCCCACGACTCGATCCACATGAACCCGAGCGTGCCGGTGACGACGACCCCGGCGGCCACCATGGCGGCGGCGCCGAAGCCGAAGTGCCACCGGGCGCGCTGCCAGGGCCTGAAAACGCTCACGGAACGCTCCCGGCGGGACGCTCTGCCGAGGAAGACCCGGCGCGGTGATGCGGCTTGTCTGGCCGTGCTTGCCCGGGGAGGGGAAGGCTCATGGAACCGGTTGGGGCCGGATGGGGCGTCTTCGCACCAGGACGGGGCCGCCCGTTTCGCGGCCCGAACCCCAATCCGGTGGCGGGGGCGGGATTTGAACCCGCGACCTTCGGGTTATGAGCCCGACGAGCTGACCAGACTGCTCCACCCCGCGTCCGGATTTGTGGGGGAGCGGACTCTACATTCCGGCCGCCAAGTCTGTCAAAGCCCCCCCTCCCGGCGCTCTCGCTGGCCGGGTCGCGAGTTACTATGAAAGGGAGATCCGGCGGGACCTCGGCAGTGCTGTCGGCGCTCCTTCTCGTCCGCCGACCCGCCTGTTTCCCGAGTGCGTTTGTGACCGTTTCCAACCCGGACTCCCTGCTTGCTCCGGAGGAGGTTGCGCACGCGATCGCGGCGCTCGGAAGCCTGACCGGGGAGCGCGACGTGGATGCGTGGCGCACGGAACATCTCGGGCGGAAGTCGCGCCTCATGCTGTCGCTGCGGGCGCTCGGGGAAATCGACCGTTCCCGTCGAGCCGCGGCGGGGCGGCTGCTGAACGAGGCGAAGACGCGGCTGGGCGAGGCTCTCGCGGCCAAGCAGGCCGACCTCAAGGCGCGCCGGACCCTGGATCTGGCGGCGCTCGACGTGAGTCTCCCCGGACGCCCGCTTCCCGCCGGCGGTCTGCACCCCATCACCCGGACCGAGCGGGCCGTGGTGGCCGCCTTTGCCTCGATGGGGTTCCACGTCATCGAGGGGCCCGAGGTCGAACTCGAGTACTACAACTTCGAGGCGCTCCGGATCCCCGCGGATCACCCGGCGCGGGACGCCATGGACACGTTCTATCTGGACGGTCCCGACGGCGCCGCGCCGCTCCTGCTGCGCACGCACACCTCACCGAACCAGATCCGCTACATGGAGCGGCACGAACCGCCCATCCGGCTCATCGCTCCGGGGCGCACCTACCGGAACGAGGCGACCGACGCCACCCATGAATGGATGATCACGCAGACGGAAGTTCTCGCCGTGGACCGTGGACTCACTCTCGCGCACCTCAAGGGGACGCTGTACGAGTTCGCCCGGCATCTCTTCGGGGAGGACCGGGAAATCCGTTTCCGTTGCGACTACTTCCCGTTCGTCGAGCCCGGAGTCGAGGTCTCGATCAGCAGTCCCGACGGCTGGATCGAGATCCTCGGGGCGGGGATGGTGCATCCCGAGATCCTGGCCAACATGGGGTACGACCCGGAGATCCATACCGGGTTCGCCGCGGGGCTCGGGGTCGAGCGGATCGCGATGCTCCGGCACGGGATCCGGGACATCCGCCGCTTCTACGAGAACGACCTGCGCTTCTTGCGCCAGTTCTGAACCGCCGGGAGTTCGATCAGGGTGCGCGTTCCGCTGCGATGGCTCGAGGCCATGGTGCCGCTGCCGGAGGACGTCGAAGCCCTCGCCCACCGGCTGACCCTGGCCGGCCTCGAGGTCACGAACATCGAACGGACGGGCGGCGACTGGGACCGGGTGGTCGTCGGGCGGGTCCTCGAAGTGCGGCCCCACCCGGACGCGGACCGCCTCCGGCTGGTCACCGTGGACAAGGGCGGAGAACACCAGACGGTCGTTTGCGGCGCCTCCAACGTGGCCGCCGGACAGGACATCGCGTTCGCTCCGGAGGGGGCGATGCTCACCGACCCGCGGACCGGAAACCTCCGCAAGCTCAAGAAGTCCCGTATCCGCGGCGTGGTATCCGGCGGGATGGTGTGTTCCGAAGCGGAGCTGGGCCTCTCCGCCGAACACGAGGGGATCCTGGTTCTCGACACCGGCCGGCCGCCGGGGACGCCGCTCCGGGAGGTGCTCGGAGACCGGGTCCTGGTGTTCGACCTCACGCCGAACCGGGCGGACGCGCTGTCCGTCCTCGGCGTGGCGCGCGAGGTCGCGGCGCTCACCGGCGCCCCGCTGACCGCGCCGGACGTCTCCACGCCGCGGCCGGGTCCCGGCATCGGGGGGCGCGCGTCAGTCGAGATCGCCGATCCCGACCTCTGCCGCCGTTTCACCCTGGCTCTCATCGAGGACGTCGAGATCGCACCTTCCCCCGCCTGGATGCAGGAACGGCTGACCGCCGCCGGCATGCGTCCCATCAACAACCTGGTGGACATCACCAACTACGTGATGCTCGAGCTCGGCCAGCCGGTCCACGCGTTCGACTACGACACGGTGCGGGAACATCACATCGTCGTCCGGCGGGCGGCGGCGGGCGAGACCCTGACCACCCTGGACGGGAAGACCCACGAACTGAGTCCGGAGCGGCTGGTCATCGCGGACCCCGGGGGGGCGATCGCGCTAGCCGGGGTGATGGGGGGCCTCGAGACGGAGATCACCGATTCGACCCGGAACATCCTTCTCGAGGTCGCGAACTTCGAACCGGCGAACGTGCGCCGCACCGCCCGGGCCTTCGACCTGCTCTCGGACGCGGCCCGGCGGTTCGCGTGGGGTCTGCCTCCCGAGCTGCCGCCGGTCGCCTCCGCGCGGGTCTGCCGGCTGCTCGCCGAGTACGCCGGTGGCCGCGTTGCGGAGGGAATGGTGGATTCCTGGCCGGTCCGGGAGCCCGGGGTCAGGATCCGTCTGCGCCGCTCGCGGATCCCCCAGGTCCTCGGGATGGAAATCCCGCCGCCGGCGGTGCGGGCGGCGCTCGACGGCCTCGGATTCGAGGTGGAGGAGGACGAGGAGACGCTCGAGGTCGGCGTTCCCTACTGGCGCCGGGATGTGCGGGTTCCGGACGACCTCGTGGAGGAAGTCGCGCGCGTCGCGGGTTACGACGACCTTCCGGCGGCGCCGCTGGGCGGCGCCATCCCCCATCATCCGCCGATCCCCGCCCGCGACCTGCGGGAACGGGTGCGGGATCTCGCGGCCGAGGCGGCGCTCTACGAGGTACAGACCTACTCGCTCCTGTCCGATGCGGACCTTCGAGCGGTGACCCCCCCGGAGTTGCGCGACGCGCCCCTCCTCAAGGTCCGGAACCCCCTGGGAGAGGCCCGCGACACGCTCAGGACATCGCTTCGTCCCGGAGTCCTGCGGGCCGCCGCGCGCAATCTGGCCCGGGGCGCCAGGGCCGTGCGCCTGTTCGAAGTTGGAAAGTCGTATCACGCCGCACCCGGCAGCGACGACGGCCGGCCGGAGGAACGGGAACAGGCGCTGGGGCTCATCGTGGGCAGCCGGGTGGACCGTTTCGGAAGCCCGACCGACGAAGGGCTCGACTTCTTCGACGCCAAGGCGACGCTCGAACACGTTCTCGCAGGGCTGCGTACCGCGCCCACCTTCCGGCCGGCCGCCGCTTTCGGCCTGCTCGAGGGCCGGACGGCCGAAGTCTCGGTGGAGGGCCGCGCTGTCGGCGTGCTGGGCCAGGTCCACCCCGAGGCTGCCGCCGTCTTCGGGGTCGGGCAGGACGCCTTCCTGTGGGAGCTGGACCTCTCGGCCCTGCTGACGGCCGCGCCGGACATGACGGCGCCAACGGCCGCCGTCCCGTTGCCGCGTCACCCCTCCGCCATCGAGGACTTCGCGCTCCTGGTGGGGCCGGAAGCGCTCGCCCAGGACCTCGTACGGGAGGCGCTCGGCCACCCGCTGGTGGTGGAAGCCCGGGTCTTCGACGACTACCTGCTGGATGCCGCGGCGGCTGGGAGCGGAGCGAGGCGTTCGCTCGGGATCTCCGTCCGCTACCAGGCCCGGAACCGGACGCTGAACGAGAACGACATTGCCAAGGTGCGGCGCACCATCCTGAAGCGGTTCAAGGCCAACCACGGTGCCGTCGTCCGGGAACGCGCCTGAACCGAAGCATTTCCCGGCCGGCCTGGTGGCCGGGTCGGCAGCCATGCGTTCGCTGCTCGAAGAAGCGGCGCGCGTGGCCCGCTTCGACGTGCCGGTCCTGATCGAAGGGGAGACGGGCTCGGGCAAGGAGTTGCTCGCCCGGTATGTGCATGGCCGGAGCGCGCGGCGGGACCGGCCGCTGGTGGCGGTGAACTGCGGCGCGCTGCCCGACGGGCTGCTGGAGGCCGAGTTCTTCGGCCACGCCCGGGGCGCGTTCACCGGCGCCGAATCCGCCCGCCCGGGCCTGGTCGAGGCTGCGAACGGAGGCACGCTGTTCCTGGACGAGGTGGGCGAACTCTCTCCGCACGGGCAGGCCACCCTGCTCCGGGTGCTGCAGGAGCGGGAGTTCCGGCGGGTGGGAGAGACGCGGACGCGGCGATCCGACTTCCGCCTGATCGCTGCGACCCACCGGCCGCTTGCCGAACTCGCCGCCGCCGGGGAGTTCCGCCGGGACCTCTTCTACCGGCTGCGGGTCGTCCGGCTGCCCCTGCCGCCGCTCCGCGAACGGCGATCGGAGATTCCCGAGCTCGCCGCCACGCTCCTGACGCGGCTCGCCCGCCGGCATCGTCTCGCGCCCGCCCGGCTGTCGGCGGACGCCCTCGAGGCGCTCGTCCGCCGCGACTGGCCGGGGAACGTCCGCGAACTGGAATCGGTGCTCGCCGAGGCGCTGATGCGCCGGCCGGGAACCACGGTGATCGGCCCGGAGATGGTGGCCGGAGGGGACCGCGAGACGTCCGGTCCGGCCGCCACCGCGCCGGACCCGCTCCACACGGTGATGGAGATCCGCCGGCTGGCGCTCGCCCGGGCAGCCTTCGAGCGGCTCGTCCTGCTCCGGGCCCTCCGCCGCGCCGCCGGGAGCCGGGTCCGCGCCGCCCGCGAGCTCGGCATCTCCCGCCAGAGCCTCTGGCAGAAGCTCCGCCGCCACGGCATCGACTAGAGGCGCGCCGGGCTGCATGGCCTGATAGCAGAACGGCTCGGAACGTTGGTCTCCGGACGCGTGGAGGCCGGCATTACCGGCCAGCCGTCCCATACCCTTGTCGGCCTTCATCCGCCCGGAGAGTTCGAATGATCCACCGCGCCCTTCTCTTGTTCGCCGCCAGTTTCGTCCTGCTGGTGGTTCCGGCCGCCGCCCAGGAGGCCGGCCGGAACGAACCGCTGCCCGTCATGGACGACCTGCCGCTCCGCTCCATCGGACCCGCGGTGATGGCCGGAAGGGTTTCCGACCTCGCGGTCGTGCCGGGCCGTCCCTGGGAGTTCTACGCGGCGACCGCGTCGGGAGGCCTGTTCCGGACCCGGAACAACGGCGCCACCTGGGACTCCATCTTCGACCGCTTCACGACCACCTCCATCGGCGCGATCGCGCTCTCCCCGTCCGACCCGGCGACCGTCTGGGTGGGCACCGGCGAGCCCGCGAACCGGCAGAGCTCCTCCTTCGGCGACGGGGTGTACGTGTCCTTCGACGGCGGGGACACCTTCCGCCACGCCGGCCTCGAGGAGACCGAGCACATCGGGCGCATCGTCGCCGACCCGAACCGGCCGCGGCGCGCCTTCGTGGCCGCGGTGGGGCCCCTCTGGCGTTCCGGCGGCCAGCGCGGCGTCTTCCGCACCGAAGACGGGGGCGCGACCTGGGAGCACGTGCTCGACATCTCCGCCGACACCGGGGTGGTGGACCTCGAGATGGACCCCCGCAATCCCGCCATCCTCTACGCCGGCGCCTACACCCGCCGCCGGACCCCGTGGGGCTTCAACGGCGGCGGTCCCGAGGGCGGCATCTTCCGGACGACCGACGGCGGGGACACCTGGGAACGACTCGAGGAAGGGCTTCCCGAGGGTCCGCTCGGCCGCATCGGCCTGGAGATCGCCGGCTCCGACCCGCTGAGCGTCTTTGCGCTCGTGGAGCACGCGACGAGGTCCGGGCTCTACCTGTCCCGCGACCGCGGCGCGTCCTGGGAGCGGATCTCGGACCTGAATCCGCGCCCGATGTATTACTCCCACGTCGAGGTGGATCCCACCGACATCCGCCGGGTCTACGTGCTCGGCTCGCAGTTCCACGTGTCCGAAGACGAGGGACGGACCTTCTCGACCAACCGGGACATGACCCCGACCTACGACATCGGGGTCCACGGCGACCACCACGCGCTCTGGATCGATCCGGAGGCGCCCGAACACCTGCTGCTCGGCAACGACGGCGGGATCTACGAGTCGTGGGACCGGGCGGTGACCTGGCGGAAGATCAACAACATCCCACTCACGCAGTTCTACGCGATCTCGCTGGACATGGAGACGCCCTACAACATCTACGGCGGGGCGCAGGACACCCACTCCTGGGTGGGGCCCTCCGCCACCCGCAATCAGGCGGGGATCCTGAACAGCGACTGGAGGCAGACGAACTTCGGCGACGGGATGGACCAGGAAGCGATTCCCCGCGAGCCCGGGATCGCCCTGGCGTCCTCGCAGAACGGCAATCCCGTGCGGATCGACACCGCCACGGGGAGCCGGACCACGGTCCGCCCCTTCCCCGACGAGGACGAGGACCGCTACCGCTTCCACTGGCTCTCGCCGATGGCCTCCTCTCCCCACACGCCGGGACGTCTCTACTTCGGCGGCAACCGGCTGTTCCTGTCCGACGATCTCGGCAGCGACTGGCGCGCCACCGAGGACCTGACGCTGCGCGAGGACCGCAGCGAGCTCCCCATCCTGGGGGTGCTCCCCGCCGAGGGGATGCTCTCCATGCACGACGGGGTGAGCGCCTGGGGCACCCTCACCACGCTCGCCGAATCGCCGCTGGTCCCCGGCCTGATCTACGTCGGCTCCGATGACGGGCGGGTGGCCCGCTCCGACGACGACGGCCACACCTGGGAGTTCCTGGAGGCCAACCTGCCGCTCGAGGCGCTCCGCGCCACGATCAGCCGCGTTACCCCGTCCGCCCACGAGGAAGACCGCCTCTACGTGGCGGTGGACCGCCATCATCTCGGCGACTTCGACCCCTACGTTTTCGTGTCCGAGGACCGGGGAGCCCGTTTCACTCCGATCGGCTCCGGGCTGCCGCGGGGATGGGTCAACGACGTCGTCGAACACCCCGAGGGCGAGAACCTGCTGGTGGCCGGCACCGAGGTCGGCGCGTTCTTCTCCTTCGACCGGGGCGGCTCCTGGGTACGGGTGGGCGGAGGACTTCCCCACGTCCCCGTGGATGACATCGAGATCCATCCGCGCGAGCGGGACCTCGTGTTCGGCACGCACGGGCGCTCCATCTACATCCTGGACGACAGCGCCCCCCTCGCCCGGCACGATCCGGAAACGACCACGGCCGAACTCTTCGAGCCCCGCCCGGCGTCCGTCTTCCTGCCCTGGAAGCACGAAAGCTACGAGGGCCAGGCGCGCTACGCGGGGGAGAACCCCCCGGCCGGCGCGCTGCTCACCGTGTTCCTCCCCGACGGCGACGGTCCGGCGGAGCGGACGCTCGAGATCCGGGATTCCTCGGGCGAAGTCGTCGCGCGCCCCGCGGTCGAGGCGCGGCCCGGCTTCCAGCGGATCGTCTGGGACCTCCGGGCGGGCGCCGCGCCGGAGGAAGCGCGGGGCGCCTGCGGCTCACCTCCGCCCCGGGTCCCGACCGGAACCTACGAGGTGCGCCTGACCGGCGCCGGGGAAACCCCGCCGGTTCCGCTCGAAGTCCGGCTCGACCTTTCGGTCACGGTGAGCGAGGCCGCGTATGACCAGCGCGCCGCCTTCCTGGCGGAGATCCGCGGCGTGATCCGCGAATCCTGCCGGGCGGCCGCAACCGCCGGAGACCGGGAGGGCCTCTCCGATGCCGCCCGCGAGGCTCTCCGGCAGCTCCGGCCCGGCGGCGGCTTCCGGAATCCCTCCACGCTGGCCCGTCTCGGCCGGCTCTACGGGGAGTTCACCGGCGACGACGTCCGGCAGGGGACGCTGGACGCCCCCACCGTGGTCCACCGCCGGCGGTTCGAGGCCCTGCGCATCCGGCTGAACGAGGCCATGGCGACGGTCAGCGGTTCCGGGACACCACGCTAGCGGGACAAACCCGCTCCCGGCCCGGATCTCCTCGCTGGACGTATATGCTTTTTGTGCCTGTAAATAGACTGCTAACACATAAAACAACTAAAATATAAGGTGTTATGGCCAAGCCACTGACACCTTCGGCGGCGCGCGCGCTGCGCTCGCTGGGTCGTGACGTGCGGATCGCCCGCAAGAAACGCCGGATGCCCATGGCGGACTTCGCGGAGCGCATGGGTGTTTCACTCGGAACGCTCGGCCGGCTGGAGAGGGGCGAGCCGGGCGTCTCGCTTGGCGCCCTGGCCATGGCGCTCCTGGTGCTCGGGGAGCTGCGTCGCCTCGACGAGCTGCTGGACGTCTCCCGGGACGACACCGGGCTCCTGCTCGACGTATCAGCCCTCCCGCAGCGCATCCGCCGCCGGCGAACCGAATGGCTGTGATGGACACGCCTGGATGCGAGCCCCAGGGCAGGGCGCTCAGAATCCCGCCGCGGTGAGGACTCCGGCCGTGCGGTTGGGACGTGTTGCCTCGTCCAGGGCCCGGATGGAGGCCGCGAGGCGGGGTAGGTCTTCGGGCCGATCCACGTCCCAGTGGCCGGCCTCGGGTTCGGCGGTGGCCTGCCGGACGGTTCCGGTGCCCCACGGAATGCCGGCGAACAGCGTTTCGATCGCGGCCGGCGGCGCCCGCTTGAGCGCGAGGCCGATCAGGACATAGCCGCCGTCCTCGGCGGGGGCGAGCAGCGCGTCCCGGTCCGCCAGGCCCGAGAACGCGGCCTCCACCAGCGGCAGCGGGAGCAGGGGAGCGTCGGAGCCGATGATGACGAGGCGTCCGACTCCGTCCCGCCGCGCCTCCCGGGCGGCGCGCGCGAGCCGCTCGCCCAGGTCTCCGGGGCCCTGGCTGGTGACGGTGCAACCCTTCGGGAGCCCCAGGGCCCCGGGCGAGAACTGCCCGTCGTACCGGACTTCCAATGAGAGCGGCGGGGCTTTCGCGGCCGCAGCGCCAAGGGTGCGATCCAACCGCTCCAGCAGGTCCTCCGTCATGGCGCGCTGGAGCGCTGCCGCCTGGTCCGCGGTGAGCGGGGGGATCAGCCGGGTCTTGGCTTTGCCAGGTTCGGGAATGCGCGTGAAGAGGGAGAGGCGGCGCGGTGGAACGGAGCGGATCGGGATACCGGGAGTCTCCGTCACGACTGGACAGCGACCCGCCAGCGGGTTGGCCAACAGCCGTGATGGCGCCGCCGGCTCGGAACGCCGGCTTCAGCCGGCACAGCGGCCCGCAGGGCCGCGAACCGCGCCCAAGGAACTCAAGCGCGTGTCTGTCCGCCATCCCGGGGTAGGCGGGCGCGGTATCATGGTCCGGCAATCCGGGTTGGAGGACACGAATGAAGATGCTGACGGTCTGGGCAAGGATCGGGGGAGCGGCACTGCTGGTCTTCGTGCTGGGGTTGCTGACCAAGGGCGTTGCCGACGTGGGGGAACTGACGGGGACCGTGAACGCGCTGGTCTACCGGGTCGACGACCTTCAGACCGACATGGACAACCGGTTTCGCGAGATGGACGATCGGTTCGACCGGTTCGAGAACCGCATGGAGCAGCGGTTCGCCCAGATAGACAATCGCTTCCTCCAGATGGACAACCGCTTCCTTCAGATAGACAACCGTTTCGTCCGCATCGAGAACGTCCTCATGGGCCGCCCACCGGACGCCGACGACATCGGCGGGGCTGGCGAACCCGAGCGCACGGTGCCCAACCCGCGGCCCCGGTAGCCCATCCCCGCGGCACTCCAACCGGCAGATAACGCCACCGGCCGGGAACGCCGGCTTCAGCCGGCACGCGCGGCGCACGGCGCGGGGCACTGTGCAACGCTGACCTGCCGGGCGGTGACGGCCGCCTCTGGCCGCTCTTCCCGGAACAGCCGGCGTGCCTCCGGCGGCTGCGCCGGTCCCGGTCACGAGCCGCCGCCACCCCTGCCAGCCGAACGGAAGCGATCGCGCGGAAACTACGACTCGTTGGAGTTTCGGTTCGGAAAACCGGAAATCCGAACGGAAGCCATCGTTCCGCGTTCGTTCGCTCGACCGTACGTCATTGAAAAATGGCCATTTATCCCGCTCCGTGGGTGACGCTTACGGGGGTGCTAGCCGGGAATGGGACTTGCGTGATACGGTGCGCCAAATTGACCCATTCTCTTTTCCGGCCGATCGTGCGCGCGGGGCGCGCCCTCACGGAGCGGCAGCGTCCGGCCATCGCACACTCTCTCCGGCGCCACCTTGACGGCCCGGGTGCGGCCCACCCAACCACGCCTTCTGAGGAGGTTCTTCATGCGTAAGACCGCGATTCTGGTCGCGCTGGTTCTGCTTGCGGCGGTCCCGGCGTTTGCCCAGCAGTCGGGAACGATCACCGGGACCGCGACCGATGAACAGGGGGCCGTCCTCCCCGGAGTGACGGTCACCGTCAGCAGCCCGGCGCTGATCGCGCCCCGCAGCACAACCACTGGAGCCGGTGGCTCCTACAGCCATCCGGCCCTCCCGCCTGGCGAGTACAGCGTCAGCTTCGCCCTCTCGGGGTTCCAGACCGTGGTGCAGGAAGGGGTCCGCCTCAGCGTGGCCCGCACCCTCGAGGTGAACGCCTCGATGGGGATTTCGGGCGTCGAGGAAACCGTGACCGTCACCGGCGACGCTCCCGTCGTCGATGTCCGGAGCGCCACCGTCCAGACCAACATCGAGCGCGAACTGCTCGAGGCCGTCCCCACCGGACGGAACCCGTGGGTCATGGCCGGCCTCGTGCCCGGCATGGTGACCACCCGGATCGACGTCGGCGGCAGCAACGGCATGCAGCAGTACGGCATGGAGATCTTCGGGTCCTCCGCCAGCATGCAGAGCTTCCAGGTGGACGGACTGAAGGTGAACTGGCCCGGCGGCACCGGCGGCTGGACCATGCAGTACTACGGCTTCTCGATGTACGAGGAGTTCAACTTCCAGACCTCCACCCATAGCGCCGAGTCCGACACCGGCGGCGTGCTGATGAACATGGTCGTCAAGACCGGCGGCAACGAGTTCAGTGGCGACGCCATCGGGCTCTGGAACGCGGTGGATCTCCAGGGAGAACCCGCCGAGGCGGGCGGGGCCCCCATCACCAAGTCGCTTGACATCAACGGCACCCTCGGCGGCCCCATCGTCCGGGACAAGGCGTGGTTCTTCACCGCCTACCGCGACTGGATCCACGAGCAGGAAGTCAGCACGCCGGCCGACTATGTCGGGCCGCAGCCGATCGACGACAACCGGATCCGCAACCTCAGCGGGAAGTTCACCCTGCAGGCCACGGACAACGACCGGCTTTCGGTGACGCTCCAGCGGAACTGGAAGGACCGCTACCACCGCCGCGATGCTCCGTACACGGCAGTGGCGGACGAACTGGCGCGCTTCCAGGACCAGTGGGCCGACAACTACATCGCCTCCTACAACCGGGTGCTCGGCGACGCGGCGCTCCTCGATCTGCGTTTCGGGCGCATGACGGGCGTGACTCCCTACATCCTCTATTCGGAGTACTGCGGCATTCCCGTGGATGAGTATCCGGATGCCCGCGGCTGCACGGAGAACGACATTGCCGTGCGCGACCCGGTTCGGAGGGAGCTCTTCAACGCGGACCCGCGCGGCGAGTCGTGGGGTCCGAACCACCGGAACCAGTTCAACGGCTCGCTGACCTACTACCTCGACACCGCCGGCGGTTCGCACAACTTCAAGGTGGGCGGACAGGCCTCGCGCGAGTACATCGAGAGCCGCCAGTTCAAGAGCGGCGACGCCTTCGGTGAGCTCAGCGACGGCGTACCGACCCGGATCAACATTTCCCGGACCCCCAAGACGTCCCACGAGCGGCTGAACACGTGGGCCCTCTACGCGCAGGATGCCTGGACCATCGGCGACCGGCTGACCCTGAACATCGGTGTCCGCCTCGACGGCGTCTACGGCTACATCCCCGTGCAGAGCAGCCCGGTCGGAACCTGGACGGCGGTTTCGGAGCAGCTCTCCGACGCGTCGTTCGAGGTTACTTCGGAGATCGGCGGCCTCCCGGACTGGCCGATGAACGTCGGGCCGCGGCTCAGCTTCGCCTACGACCTCTTCGGTGACGGGAGGGCGGCTCTGAAGGGCGGCTGGGGCCGCTACTACACCCAGATGGGGAACGGGCTCTCCGGGAGCGCGAACCCGAACGCCGGCCGCTCCGCGTGGGTCGGCTGGAACGACCTCGACGGCGACCGGCTCGTGGACATCGGGCCGTCCGGCACGCTGGTGGACAGCCCCGAGATCGATCTCTCGGAGTTCGACGGTTTCTCGGGCGTTGGCGCCTCACCTTACGACAAGAACTCGAACCGGCCCTACAGCGACGACATTTCGCTGGGTGTGGATATGACGCTCGGCACCGAGGTCTCGTTCAGCGCCACCTACCACCGCCGTCAGCACCGGGACTCCCTCGGGAGCCTGAACCTGGCGCGGCCGCCGTCGGCCTACACGCTGACCAGCTTCGAGTGCGCGACCTGTCCGCAGGCGACGTACGAGGTGTACGAACTCCAGGAGGCGTACCGGGGCCTGCAGGACAACACGATTACAAACGTGGACAAGCTGAAGACCAACTACAACGGGGTTGCGTTCCAGCTCCAGAAGCGGTTCTCGAACCGCTGGCAGCTGTTGGGTGGGGCGACCTTCTCGAGCCACCGCGGTGTTCCGCACTCCCTGCCCTGGGACGGGACGGACTGGAACAACCCGAACCGGGACATCAACCGGCTCGACGGCGCGGTCCTGACCGACGTGCCGTGGGTGTTCAACGTGGCGGGCAGCTATGTCGCGCCGCTCGACATCCAGATCGCCTGGAACTACCGGGCCCGCGCCGGCAGCCCCCTGGTTGCGACCGCTCGGGCGACGGGCCTCGTGCAGGGATCCGAGACCATCTACGCCTACGAGCGCGGCGACGAACGCACCGAGACCGTGGCAAACCTGCTCGACATCAATTTCCGCAAGGGGTTCGACATCGACCAGGCCCGGATCGAGATCGGCGCCGACTTCGCGAACATCTTCAACTCGCAGGCGGCGGACGCGCTGATCACGAGCTTCGGCTCCCGTTACCTGCAGCCGTCGCGGGTGCTGCCGCCGCGGATCATCCGCTTCACCGCGAAGCTGCTGTTCTAAGCACCTTTCCCGATCCGGCGGGCGCTCCGGCGCCCGCCGGACGGACATTTCAGCGGGGGAGCCTCTCTGGAGGCTCCCCCGTTTTGCGTTCTGCGATGATGTTCCGGACCCCGCAGGCTCGGCACCTCCCCGGTCCGCCGGCGTCGCGCCGGGAAGACCCGGCGAACCTTGCCAGGGAGCAGGAACCATGATCCGACTCGGACTCTTGCTGATTCCGGCCGTCGCTCTCGCTGGCGGCTGTTCGAAGCCGCCGGCGTTCGCGCCTGAAATGACCTGCGAAGCCCTGGAGGCCGAGCGCGAGGACGCAGAGCGGAGGGTGCGTACGCTCGGAGGCGATGACTCGGACCTGGACGGGCGCGACCTCATGGGTGACGTCCACGCCCGCTCCAATCAGGGGGACAATGAATGGCGCCACGCCAAGCGGGTCCGGGAGGCTGAGGAACACCTTGAAGCCGTGGAGGCAGCCATCGCCGACCGCTGCCCCGTGAATGGAGAAGTCCAGTGAACCCATCGGCTTCCCGTTCGCGCCGGTTCTCTTTTGTCTGTCTGTGCTTTGCGGCGCTCATCGGTTGCACGCCCGCTGACGACCCTCCACCGGACCCTGACGCGGCGATCCGCGCGGAGGTCGAGACGATGGCCAACGACTTCGTGAACCTCCGGATGCTCACCGGGTTCGTCCATGAGATGCCGCTCGCCGAGGCCTACCGGTGGCAGGACGCGATGGTGGAGATCCTGCCGCTGGGCGAGGTGGCCGGCTACAAGACCGGCGGCCACGACCCCAACCCGCCGAATCCGAACTTCCCTCCCGGCGGCATCCGGGCCCACCTCCTCTCGGGCATGTTCCGGGATGACGGCGACCCGATCGGGGTGGACGAGACCGCCGCGGGGTTCCTGGAAGCCGACTTCGCGTTCCGCGTCGGGGACGCGTCCATCAACGCCGCCGAGACGGATCTCGAAATCCTGGCGGGACTGGACGCCGTGGTGCCGTTCGCCGAGATCCCTGATCCCTACTACGACCCCGAGACGGCCACGGTCAATCGAATGATCGTGTCCAACATGATCTCCCGCTGGGCCTTCGCCGGCGATCCGGTTCCGATCGAGGCCACCGAGGAATGGCTCGCGCGCCTCCGCTCCTTCGACTATGCGGTGCTCGACGAGAACGACACGGTCATCCAGGAGGGCTCCATGGCCGAGTGGTACGACCCCATCGCGGCGGTCCGCTGGCTCCGCGATCAGCTCCGCGACTCGGGGAAGGCACTCGCCCCGGGCCACCTGCTCTCCCTGGGGAACGTCGGCATCATGCGCCAGATCCACGAGGGATCGCCGCGCGGTCCCGCCTACGCGAGCGACCAGTTCCGGCTCGAGTACTACGGCCTGACCGAAGACGGCGGACCGGCAACGGTCACGATCAACATCGCCCGCTAAACCGGCCGTCCCGCGACCGCTCCGGTGCGCGGAAGCACCAGCACCGCGGCGAAGATGCACGTCGCCGCCACCGCCATCACGACAAAGAGCGCGCCGAACCCACGGGCGGCGTGAATCCCGGCGACGACCGGCAGGGTAAAGGCCATCACCGAGAAGGTCATCAGGTAGCGGATGGCGTAGACGCGGCTGCGCCACGCGCTCTTCGTGATCCGGCTCACGAGGACGTCGTTGATCGGGATCTGCCCGAAGACAACGAACATGAACGCGGCGGCGACGACAAGGGCGGCGATTCCGGAGAGCTGGACCATGAGCGCGAAGAACGCCGCCTGCAGCCCCGCCACGAACAGGAAGACAGTGCGCAGGGAGTGATGGTCGACGAGGTGGCCGACCACCAGCTGGGCCAGCGCTCCGATCGCGAACACGAGGGACGCGTAGCCTCCGACCGCAGTCGCCGAGCCGGCCAGTTCGGTGAGCCGCTCGTCGAAGATCTTGGGGAGCGCGAACGTGGTGCTCTGGTAGTTCAGGCCTCCGATGGCGGTGGTGAACACGATGACCGTCAGTACCCGCGTGAACGTGGCGCGGTCGATCGCAGACGCGCTGGCGGTGGTCTCCGGAGCGGCGGCGGGTTCACTGGGGAGACCGGTTCGAGACCTCCGGCCTTCCCAGACGAATGCCGCGTAGGCGGCGCCGATCCCGATCGAGATCGCGCCGGGTACCACGAACGCGTGGCGCCAGCCTCCGGTGTCGATGAGGTACCCCGTGAGCAGTGCGGCGACGGCGACTCCCAGGTTCCCGTACACGCCGTTGATCGCGAGTGGAACGCCGGTCTTCCGCCGCCCGTGCACGACCATGGCGAGTCCGACCGGGTGGTAGATCGCGGCGAAGGCGCCGATCGCGAAGAGTCCCAGCGCGATCTGGATCGGCGAGCCGGCCAGCGCGGTCAGGATCGAGCTTGCGCCGATCCCGACGAAGAAGACGATCAGCATCCCCTCCCGGCTCCACTTGTCGGCGATCCAGCCGGCCGGGATCGAACCAAGTCCGAACGCGATGAATCCGGGCGTGGCGTAGGGAATGAGCGCGGCGTAGCTCATTTCCCACTCCTCCGCGAGCCGGAGCGCCGCCACCGTGGCGAAGATCAGCATGAAGAGGTGATCCAGAAAGTGCCCCGCGTTCAGGAAGAGGAAGTTCAGGCGTTCCCGTGACATGTCAGTCCCAGTTGATGGAGCGGAGATCGGGAGGCGCCGGGAGAGCCGGCAGGCCCTCCCGGATCAGCGCGGCGGCGGGGGCGTCCCAGGATCGGGCGGGGTGAGCTGGAGGACGCCTTCTTCGTGCATGAAGGCCTCGATCTCGTCCACCGTCCGCGGCATGAAGTCGGTGAAGTTCTCGACCCCATTCTCGGTGATCCCGACCACGTCCTCCATCCGCACGTAGAGCCGCTCGTCGTGGACCCAGAGCATGGGGTCCACGGAGAAGACGAGGCCGCTCTCGAAGGGACGCCCCCGGTAACGGCCGACATCGTGGACCGCCATCCCGACCGGGTGGGACAGGTGTCCCCGGAAGACCAGCGCTTCCCGGGCCGCCTGCTCGTGGAGCGGGTTGGTGAAGCCGAGGTCGTCGATGACCGGCGCCATCTCCTCCGCTGCGGCGTCGAGCACCTGGTCGGGCGTGACTCCGGGCCGGAGCCGGGACATGAGCGCCTCGTTGTAGCGCACGATGAAGGTGTAGAGCTTCCGCTGATCGTCGGTGAACCTGCCGCTCACCGGCCACATGCGCGCCACGTCGCTCGTGTAGTAGCGGTAGTCGGGGGCGTGGTCCATGAGGATCAGCTCGCCGTCCTTCAACTCGGCGTCGTTGCGGTAGTAGTGGCCGAAGTAGGCGTTCGTTCCGGTGGCGGTGATGGACCGGTAGCCCTCGCCCTGCGAGCCGTTGATCCGGTAGATGTAGTAGGCCGCCGCGTCGAGCTGGTACTCGAAGAGGCCGGGCTTCGTGGAGCGCATCGCCTCCATGATCCCCATGCCGGCCAGTTCGCTCGCCCGCCGGACGAGCGCCATCTCGCGCGGCGACTTGTGGAGCCGCATGGTGTCCACGATCGGCGTCAGGTCGGCGATGGGAAACTGCGGGTAGCGCTCCCGCAACTTGGTAACGAAGGCGCCTTCCCGGGAGGCCCGGCCGTCCCACGGGTCGGAGACGTGCTGGGCGTGGCCGATCAGGTTCTCGTCCCGGCTCTGCCCGCGACCCTCGGCCGGGCTCATGAAGGTGTAGAGGGTCGGGGAAGGGGGGCGGAGGGCGAAGCCGTAGAGCTGGCGGGCGAGCTGGTCGATCGCGAAGACCTGGTCCACTCCGCTGGCGGCCATCGCTTCCTCGGTGTCCTCGGCGGACAGCATCCGTCCCTCGCCGCGTTCCTTCCGCGGATCGCGGCGGGGCAGGAACAGGAGCGACCGCCGGTTCCTGCCGTCGATCAGCAGGTAGGAGTGCGGGACCTCGATTCCGGTCAGGTAGTAGAACTCGTTGGACTGCCGGAACACGATGAAGCCGGGAGGGGCGGGTGCGCCCTGGACGATCGCGATGGCGTCGTCTCCGATCGCCTCCATCACCCGGGCCCGGCGCTCGATGAACTCTTCGGCCGGGAAGTCCTTCTGGATCTTGGCGTGGTCCTGGCCGGCGGCGCCGGTGGCGACCAGCAGGATCAGGAAGGAAAGGGAGAGTCTGCGCATGAGGGGGCCTCCGTGACCTGCGGATTATTCGCGACGGGAGCAAAGAAGGGGCGGCGATGCCGAGGTCTCCGCCGGACCTGGACAGTTCCCCCCTGAAGCGTTGCGCGTGGCGGCGATAATCCACCTGCATGTCCGGACCTGACCGCGAAGCCCGGGCCGGCGGTCTCGACTACCGGACCGCCGGCGTGGACATCGACGAGGCCGACCGCGCCCTGGACCGCATTCGTCCGCTGGTCGCGAGCACGCGCCGGCCCGAGGTGCTGAGCGACGTGGGCAGCTTCGGGGGCCTCTTCCGGCTGAACACGGCCGGCTTCGAGCGCCCGGTGCTGGTGGCCTCGACGGACGGGGTGGGAACGAAGCTGCGGGTGGCGCGGGACGCCGGACGCCATGAGGTCCCGGGCTACGACCTGGTCTCCCACTGCATCAACGACATCCTCGTCCAGGGTGCCGAACCGCTCTTCTTCCTCGACTACCTGGCCATGGGCCGGCTCGACGCCGGCGTCACCGAGGGCGTGATTCGTGGGATCGTGAACGCCTGCCGGGAGTTCGGGGTGGCCCTCCTCGGCGGCGAGACCGCGGAGATGCCCGGCTTCTATCCGGGCGGCGACTACGACCTGGCGGGGACCATCGTCGGGGTGGTCGAGGAGGAACACATCCTGGACGGCCGTTCCGCGGTCCCCGGCGACGTTCTCATCGGCCTCCCCTCCTCCGGGCTCCATACGAACGGCTACTCGCTGGCGCGCGCCATCGTGTTCGAACGGCTGGGCCTCGCGATCGACGACGTCCTGCCCGGATTGGACGTCACGGCGGCGGACGCCCTGCTGGCGCCGCACCGCTGCTATCTGCCGGAGTTCCGTCCGCTGCTGCGCCACCGCAGCCTGCGCGCCCTTGCCCACATCACCGGCGGCGGAATCAGCGACAATCTTCCCCGGGTCCTCCCAGCCGGCACGTCCGCCGAGGTGAACCTTGATTCGTTCCGCCTTCCTCCCCTCTTCCGGTTGCTGGCCGACGCCGGCCGGATTGCCGAGGGGGAGATGCTGCGGACGTTCAACTGCGGTGTGGGTCTCATCGCGGTGGTGGCGGCTCGCGACGAGCAGACCATCCTCGAAACCCTGTCCGGCGCCTTTCGCCTTGGCGAAGTGACGGCCGCCGCGGACACGCCCCGGGTGCGGTACCGGGGCCAGCTCGCATGACCGACGAACCCATCCGAACCCTTCCGACGCCCGGCCGGCGGCTGGGCGTGCTCATTTCCGGCCGTGGTTCCAATCTCCAGGCGATTCTGGACGCCATCGAGACCGGGTCGCTGAACGCCGAGGTCGCGCTGGTGTTCAGCAACCGCGGCAAGGCCAGGGGCCTCGAGATCGCGAAGACCTACGGAGTGCCGACCGCCGTCCTCTCCCACCGTGCGTTTCCGGACCGTGAGACCTACGACGCTGAAATCGTGAAGTCGCTGCGCCAGCATCGCGTGGACGTGGTCTGTCTCGCGGGCTTCATGCGCATCGTCTCGCCGGTCCTGCTGAACGCCTTCCCGGACCGGGTGCTCAACATCCATCCCTCCCTGCTCCCGGCCTTCAAGGGGCTGGACGCTCCCTGCCAGGCGCTCGACTACGGAGTGCGGATCGCCGGCTGCACGGTGCACTTCGCCGACGAGACGCTGGACACCGGCCCGGTTCTGCTCCAGGCGGCGATCCGGGTGCACGACGAGGACACGCACGAGACCCTCACGGCGCGCATCCTGACCCTCGAACACCAGATCTATCCGCGGGCCATCGGGCTACTCCTCGACGGCGGCATCCGGCGCCAGGGACGCCGGATCCTGCTCTCCGAGGCGGCGGAGCGGGCCGCCGCCGAGATCCACACCGAGGCCGAGCGAAAGCCGACCTATGCCCAGTAAGGCTGCGGCCGCCGAGCAGATCGCGCTCCTCGAGAAGGGCGCCGACCGCATCGAGCCGCGCGCCGAGCTCCGCGCCAAGGTCGAGCGGTCCGTGGCTTCCGGCGAGCCGCTCCGGGTCAAGGTGGGGTTCGATCCGTCCGCGCCGGACCTGCATCTCGGCCATACCGTGGTCATGCGGAAGATGAAGCACTTCCAGGACTTCGGCCACGAGGTCTGGTTCGTGATCGGGGACTTCACGGGGATGATCGGTGATCCGAGCGGCCGTTCGAAGACCCGCCCGCAACTGACGGAGGAACAGATCCGGCAGAACGCGGAGACCTACAAGGAGCAGGTCTTCAAGATTCTCGACCCGGAAAGGACCGTCGTCGCCTTCAACAGCGAATGGCTCTCGGCCCTGGGGGCGGAGGGGCTCATCCGGCTCGCCTCCCGCTACACCGTGGCGCGGATGCTGGAGCGCGACGACTTCCATCGCCGCTTCCGCGGAGAACAGCCCATCTCGATCCACGAGTTCCTGTATCCGCTCGCGCAGGCCTACGACTCGGTGGCCATGAAGGCCGATTTCGAGCTCGGAGGGACCGATCAGCTCTTCAACCTGCTGGTCGGCCGCCACATCATGCGCGAGTACGGACTCGAGCCGCAGGTGGCGCTGACCATGCCGCTGCTGGAGGGATTGAACGGCGTCGAGAAGATGTCCAAGAGCCTTGGCAACGCCGTGGGCGTGAACGAACCGCCGGGCGAGATGTTCGGCAAGCTCATGTCCATCAGCGACGAGCTGACCTATCGCTACTACGAGCTCCTGACCGACCGCATCCCGGCGGAAATTGCGGCGCTGCGCGCCGGCGTGGGCGACGGAACCCTCCATCCGAAGCGGGTCAAGCAGGATCTTGCCGTCCGGATCGTTTCCGACTTCCATTCGGAGACGGAGGCCGAGGCGGCGCGGGACCGCTTCGAGGCCGTCTTCGCCCGGGGGACGGTGCCGGACGAAATGCCCTCGTTCACCGCCTCGTCCCCGATGCGGATGCTGGACCTGCTCACCTCCTCCGGCCTCGCGCAATCCAGAGGCGAGGGCCGGCGGCTGCTGAACCAGGGCGCCGTCTCGCTGGATGGTGAACGTGTGCTCCAGGACGTAGCGGTCGCCGCACCGGCGGACGGGGCGGTGCTGAAGGTCGGAAAGCGGCGGTTCCTCCGGGTCCTGCCGGCCCCGTAGTCACCGGCCCGACCCGGCGACGGGTCCGGGATTCCCGTGTTGGTGCTGATCCCCGACCCGGTTTTCCAATTCTTGGCATTGCGCTTACTACCCGTGCGGGTGTAGACTGCCCGCTTCGCCCTACGGGGCATTCCGGTTCACTTTCAACAAGGCAGAGCGAGCTCAGTCAAGCGAGCAAACTCAAATCTTTTTCGAACAGACAGGTCGAACTCAATAACACCGGTCCCGCGTCCTCCGGGACGCACTGCCGTGATCCGTGGGATTCGTTCCACGGCGTCCGGCGCCGGTGTGGATCACTTTCCGGGATCTCTTCGGAGACTCCGGATTTCCAACTGGAGAGTTTGATCCTGGCTCAGAATCAACGCTGGCGGCGTGCCTAACACATGCAAGTCGAGCGCGAACGGGGACTTCGGTTCCTTAGTAGAGCGGCGAACGGGTGAGTAACACGTGGGTAATCTGCCTCCGGGTGGGGAATAACTCAGGGAAACTTGAGCTAATTCCGCATAACGTGGCCGATCATAGGATCGGCTACCAAAGCTGGGGACCCTTCGGGGCCTGGCGCCTGGAGAGGAGCCCGCGGCCAATTAGCTTGTTGGTGAGGTAATGGC
>CAYUVU010000193.1:0-4636 GCA_964448205.1 uncultured Acidobacteriota bacterium | reverse complement strand
CGACGTGCGCGGCGCGGAGCGCCGCGCGTGCCGGTCTGGAGACCGGCGTTCCAAGCCGGCGCGCCATCGGGAGTTACGGGTTTTCGCCGTCGGTGGCGGTGCGCTTCTTCTCGCCTTCGTCGCCCGGAGCCAGCTCCCACTCGTATTCCATCCCGCGGACGTGGCGCTCGAACCACTCGAGCTCGACGTTGACCTTGAAGAGCTGGTGGCGGAGCTCCCGGAGGCCGTGCGGCTCCCGCGGGGCGATGTAGAGGTGCGTGTCCACGCCGTTCGTCCGGAGCGCGCGGTAGAGCTCCACCGACTGCGGCGCGGGGACGCGCACGTCGTTCTCGCCGACGATCACGATGGTGGGGGTCGTCACGCGGTAGATGTCCTTGAGCGGGGAATTCCCCCAATAGACGTCGATCGGCGCATCCTCCTGCCACGGCGTCCCGCCGAACCAGGGGGTTCGCGGAAAACGCACGTCGCTCTGCCCGTACATCGATATCCAGTTCACCGCCCCGGCCCCCGAGGACGCCGCCTTGAAGCGGCCGGTGTGGGTGATGATCTTGTTGGTCATGTGGCCGCCGGCACTCCAGCCCATCTTGGCCATCCGCTCGCCATCGGCGATTCCCCGCTCGATCAGGGTGTCTACGCCCGCCATCACGTCGAGGTGGGCCTGGTTGAAGTAGTGGCCGACCATGTCCCTCAGGAACTCGTCGCCGTAGCCGGTGCTGCCGCGGTAGTTGGGCTTGAACACCGCGTAGCCCCGGGCCGCCAGCACCTGGACGTAGTTGCTCCAGCGTCCGAAGGAGAACTTGTCGGAAGACCGCGGCCCGCCGTGGGTCTGCACCACCAGCGGGTACCGCTGCCCGTCCCGGTAGTCGAGCGGGTAGAAGAGCAGGCCCTCCGCCTCGACGCCGTCCTCGCCCTGCCAGCGGACGGCTTCCTGAACCGGGAGTTCGAAGGTCTCGTCCAGATAGTCGAAGACGCTCGTCACCTTCACCGGATCGCCGCCGTCGGCGGCCATCAGGTGGATGTCGCCGTTGTTTTCGCGGCTGCTGATCCCGAAGACGTGCTGCCCGGGCCCGGCAGCGAAGTTCCAGCCGACGATGGTGTGGTCCCCCGAGGTGAGGGCGGTGGGTTCGCCATCGTCAACGCCAGCCCGGAAGATCTGGCTGCGCACGCCGGTGTTGCCGATGAAGTGGATCGAGCCGTCCGGAGCCCAGGTGGCGCCGTTCACCTCGTGGGGCCAATCCTCCCAGAGCACCCGGTGCGGCCCGCCGACAGCGGGCACGAGGAACGCGTTCCGGTTGTGGTACGTCTCGAACTCGGCGCTGGCGCCCGAAACGAACAGGACCTCGGAGCCGTCCGGAGAGAGTTGCGCGCCGCTCTCCACCACCGTGTTGTCCGTCAGTTGAACGGCATTCCCCCCGTCCGCGTCCATGATCCAGACCTCGCCCTCGTCGCGGTTGTCGAGCAGCGGACTCGGCGCCCGGGAATGGGCGATGCGCGTTCCGTCGTGCGAGAGCCGGAACTCCAGGATCGAGAAGTCGCCCCGGGTGATCCGCTCGGCGTCCCGCGGCCCCGCGCCGGCGGTCGCGACCCGGAAGAGATGCCGCTGCTTGTAGTCCTCGTCGAAGGCGAAGAAGTCGTCCCGGAGATCGTCCTTGCGCTTCTCCTCCGCGGACTTGGGGTCCGGCGCCAGGAAGTAGATGTGCTCCCCGTCCGGCGAGAACGCAAACGACTGCACCGAGCTTTCGTGCTGCGTCAGCGGAGTCGCCTCCCCGCCCCGGTTCGACAGCCGATGAATCTGCTGGAAGGGACCCTGACCCCGGCGCGCCAGGAACGCCACCCAGTCACCGTCCGGTGACCAGCGCGGGCTGGACTCCCCGTTTTCGCCGCCCGTCAGCCGGATGTCGCCGCTGCCGTCCGTCCCGATCCGGCGGATGTGCGTCGTGCGGCCGTTGTCTTCCCAATCGGTGTCGGACCGGGTGTAGAGCAGTTGCGTCCCGTCGGGAGACAGCCGGGGGCTGCCGATCTGGGGGACGTCGATCAGTTCCACGATGGTCATGGGCCGCTTCGCTTGAGCCGCCGCGGAGGCGGCGGCCAGAACGATCAGAGCGGCGGCGGGAAGCCAGCGGAAAAAGACGGAATCACGCATGGGATGAATCCTCCGGCCGGAGTGCCTCGGCCGTTCAGGGGCTCTCTTCGTCGTCGGTGGCTTCCATGTCCTGTTCGTCGTCGCCGGGGGCCGTTTCCCACCCGTACTCGATGCCCCGGACGTGGCGCTCGAACCAGTCGATCTCCACGTTCACCTTGAAGAGTTCGTGACGGAGCTCGCGCCAGCCGTGGGGCTCCCGCGGCGCGATGTAGAGATGGGTGTCCACGCCGTTCGACTTGAGCGCCCGGTAGAGCTCCACCGACTGCTCGGGCGGGACCCGGACGTCGTTCTCCCCGACGAGCACGATGGTCGGCGTGGTCACCTTGTAGATGTCCTTGAGCGGCGAGTGCCCCCAGTAGGTGTCGATCGGCGCGTCCTCCTGCCAGGGCGTTCCCCCGAACCATGGGGTCCGGTAGATCCGCACGTCGCTCGTTCCGTACATCGAGATCCAGTTCACCGCGCCGGCGCCCGACGCCGCCGCCTTGAAGCGGTCGGTGTGGGTGATGATCTTGTTGGTCATGTGGCCGCCGCCGCTCCAGCCCATCTTGGCCATCCGCTCGCCGTCCACGATCCCGAGTTCGATCAGGTGGTCTACGCCCGTCATCACGTCGAGGTGCGACTGGCGGTAGTAGTGGCCCACCATGTCCCGGAGCACTTCGTCGCCGTAGCCGGTGCTGCCCCGGTAGTTGGGCTTGAACACCGCCCAGCCGCGCGCGGTCAGCACCTGCACGTAGCTGCTCCACCGTCCGAAACCGAACTTGTCGGAGGCCGCCGGCCCCCCGTGCGTCTGGACGACGACCGGATAGCGCTGCCCCTCCTGGTAGTCGAGCGGGTAGTAGAGGAGCCCCTCCACTTCCGCGCCGTCGTCACCCTTCCAGCGGATCGCCTCCTGGACCGGCAGCTCGAAGGTCTCCGCGAGGTAGTCGAAGACGCTCGTGACCTTCATCGGATCCCCGCCGTCCGCGGGCAGCAGGTGCAGGTCGCCGTTGTTCTCGCGGTTGCTGATGCCGAACACGTGCTTCCCCGCGGCCGCGGAGAAGTTCCACCCGGTGAGCGAGTGGTCGCCCGCGGTGAGCGCCGTCGGCGCGTCGTCGTCCAGCGTGCCGTGGAAGAGTTCGGTGCGGACCCCGGTGTTCGCGGTGAAGTAGATCGAGCCGTCGGGCGCCCAGCGCGCGCTGTTCACCTCGTGCGGCATGTCCTCGTAGAGCACCCGATGCGCGCCTCCGGCGGCCGGCAGCACGAAGATGTTGTCGTTGAAATAGGTCTCGAAATCGGCGCTGGAGTCCGAGAGGAACATTACGTGGGCGCCGTCCGGAGAGAGCTGGGCGCCGAACTCGCTGACGGTGTTGTCCGTCAACTGCATGGCGTTCCCGCCGTCCGCGTCCATGAGCCAGACCTCGCCCTCGTCCCGGTTGTCCACCAGCGGGCTGACGGACCGGTGGTGCGCGATGCGCATGCCGTCATCGGAGAGCCGGAACCCGATCACCGAGTAGTCGCCCTCGGTGAGCCGTTCCCCCTTCTGCGGCCCGTGGCCGTCCGCCGCCACCCGGAAGAGGTGGCGCTGCTTGTAGTCCTCGTCGAAGGCGAAGACGTCGTCCTGGAGCCTGTCCTTCTTCTTCTCCTCGGCGCTCTTCGGATCGGAAGCGACGAAAAAGATGTGCCTGCCGTCGGGCGAGAATTGGAACGACCCCACCGAGCTGTCGTGCGCGGTGAGCGGAGAGGCTTCCCCTCCCCGGTTCCGCATCACGTAGATCTGAGTGTGCTCGTCCTCGCCGCGCTTCGCGAGAAAGGCGACGCGGGTCCCGTCGGGGGACCAGCGGGGACTCGACTCGCCGTCCTCCCCGTTCGTGAGCTGGACCGCACCGCTGCCGTCGGCGTCGATCCGGTGGATGTGCGTCGTGCGGCCGTTCTTCTTCCAGTCCGTGTCGCTGCGCGTGTAGAGGAGCTGAGCGCCGTCCGGCGAGATGCGCGGACTACCGACGCCGGGCACGTCGATCAGCTCGACGATCGTGATCGGCCGCTTGTCGGAGGCATTCCCGGCAGCGGCGAGCAGCGCGGCAGCCAGGAAGAAGAGCCGCGTCAGGTTGTGCATCATGGAGCGTCATCGTATCGCCCCCAGCGAAGGAAGCGCTGGGCCTCCGGGCAGAACTGACTCCGCCCCCTCGTTCTCCCGACCGTCGGGACCCAGACCGAACCAAGCACTTGACCAAGTCGGGTCTCCGAGCCTACAGTTCAAGCGCGTCGAACCTGATCGGGAACCGGGATCGCCCAGGGAGCCAGGAGACGATGACACGCTACGTGAAGATCGGCGAGGCCAAGACACACCTTTCGGCACTGCTGGTGAAGGTGGAGGCGGGCGAGGACGTGGTCATCTGCCGCGGGTCGAAGCCGATCGCCCGTGTGACCCCCCACGTCGACGGCGAGGAACACGCCGCGCTATGCGCGACGACGCGGCGGGAACGTGCCAAGCAGCAGAGCGTGACGACCTCGGAA
>CAYUVU010000192.1:0-1668 GCA_964448205.1 uncultured Acidobacteriota bacterium | reverse complement strand
CGGTAGAGGAGTCCCTTGCGATGGAGTTCGGCGAGCGCCCACCAGACGCTCTCGACGTAGGAGCGCCGGTAGGTGACGTAGGCGTGGTCGAGGTCCACCCAGTGCCCGATGCGCGAGGTCATCTCCTCCCAGTCGCGGATGTAGCGGAAGACGCTCGCCATGCACTTCTCGACGAACGGCCCCACGCCGTATTCCTCGATGCCGGCGCGGCCGTGGATGCCGAGTTCCTTCTCGACCTCGACCTCCACCGGCAGGCCGTGGGTGTCCCAGCCCGCGATCCGCTCGGCGTAGCGCCCCCGCATGGTGTGGAAGCGGGGGAACACGTCCTTGAAGACGCGGGTGAGGACGTGCCCGTTGTGGGGACGCCCGTTCGCGGTCGGCGGACCGTCATGCCAGACCCAGGGCTCGCCGCCGGCGCGCCGCGCGACGCTCTTCCCGAAGATGTCCCGCTCCTCCCAGAAGGCGCGGGTCTCGTCCTCGACGCGGGCGATCTCGGTGACGGAGCGGGCGGGCCGGAAGAGGGTCACGGGGCTTTCGGGAAGTGTCGCAAGGGTACGGGGAAACCGCCTCGCGGGGAGTCTGTCGCGGTAGCGCTCCCGGAACGGCTCTTCCGGCGTTCCTTCCGGAAGAGGCCGCGTCCCCAACGGGAGTCGAACCCGTGTTTTCGCCGTGAAAGGGCGACGTCCTGGGCCTCTAGACGATGGGGACCCGAGGGGTAGGCCGTGCAGGTTTCGAACCTGCGACATCTCGCTTAAAAGGCGAGCGCTCTGCCAACTGAGCTAACGGCCCGACCGCGAGAAGGGTGGCGAATATTAGCAGGGGGCGCCGGTCTCCCGGCCGGCGCCGCGGTGCTCCGGACGGCGCACGTCGCGACGCCCCCTACCCTGCGGCGCAGCGGCTGGGAACGCCGGCTTCAGCCGGCACGCGCGGTGCACCGCACCGCGCACGGCGTAACTCTGACGCGCCCGAGGGGGCCTATCGGTGCAACTCAACCCACGGGACGTTCCCGAACCCGCGTCGCCCAAGGCGCACAGCGGCACGCCCTCCGCGGGCCTGCGGCCCGCTGTGCCGGCTGAAGCCGGCGTTCCAAGCCGGCGGCGCCATCACGGCTGATGGCCGACCCTCCGCGCCGGCGCCGAGCTCTCAGTCCCCGAACACCCCCGTCTCCCGCCGCCGCACGAACGCCTCCCGGTCCGGCCCCGTCGAAACCAGCGTGACCGGGACTCCGGAGAGTTCCTCCAGCGTGTCCAGGTAATGGCGCGCCTCCCGCGGGAGGTCATCCAGCCGGGTCGCCCCCGCCGTCGGCCGGTCCCAGCCGGGCATGCTCCGGTACTCGACCTCGCAGCGCGCCAGCGCCCCGAACTCGCCCGGAAACTCCTCCACGGCGTCCCCGTCCAGCCGGTAGCGGACCCCGATCCGGACCTCGTCCAACCCGTCCAGCACGTCCAGCTTGGTGATCGCGAGCTCGTCCAGCCCGTTCACCCGGCGCGCGTAGCGCAGGACCACGCTGTCGAACCAGCCGCAGCGCCGCGGCCGGCGGGTGGTGGCGCCGAACTCGTTGCCCTTCTCCTGGATCGTGCGGTTCTGCTCCGGATCCATCTCGGTGGGGAACGGCCCCGCCCCCACCCGGGTCATGTAGGCCTTCGATACCCCGAGCACCCTCCCCAC
>CAYUVU010000191.1:0-1718 GCA_964448205.1 uncultured Acidobacteriota bacterium | reverse complement strand
CCGCAGGGCCGCGGGCGGTCCGTCGCTAGCCCGGACGAATTGGCGCGCGCAGCGAAGCCATCCCGGCGAATGAGGTCTGTGCCGCCGCCCGCCTGCGGCGGGCTGTGCCGGCTGAAGCCGGCGTTCCAAGCCGGCGGCGCTGTCACGGCTGTCGGCAGACCGGCGGGACGGCATTCTCGCCGCAACCGGCCGCGAGGGCGGCGCGCCGGGCCGCCACAAAAAACGTCGCGGGCCGCTTCCCCCACCTACGGTAGGCTCCCCCGTTCCCATGAACCCGAGCAAGATCGTTTGTGTTCATCTCAACTATCGCAGCCGGGTCGAGGAGTTCGGAGCGCGGCTTCCGAAGGCGCCCACCTACTTCCTGAAGCCTCCCTCCGCCCTGATCCGGAGCGGGGAGCCGGTGGTCCGCCCGCGGGGTTGCCGGTACCTGAACTTCGAGGGAGAGATCGTTGCGGTGATCGGATCGCGCTGCCGGGGAACCGCCCCGGAGGACGCCGGCCGTTTCGTGGCCGGGTACACGATCGGCAACGACTTCGGCCTGCACGATTTCCGGGACACCGACGCCGGTTCGATGCTGCGCGTGAAGGGCGCGGACACCCTGTGCCCGGTGCTGGAGCCCGTGGTTCCCGGGTGGGACTTCCGGGGGCGCGGGATCCGCACGCTGGTGAACGGCGAGGTGCGCCAGTCGGGCAACACCGGCGAGATGGCGTGGGACCCGCACTACCTGATCGCCGACATCTCGCGGACCCACACGCTGCTGCCGGGCGACCTGGTCTTCACCGGCACCCCGGCCGGCTCGCGGCCGGTGGAGCCGGGGGACGAGGTCGCGGTTGAGGTGGATGGGCTGGGGCGCCTCGAAAACCCGATCGTGGCCGCGGAGTGGGGGATTCCCGAGGGTTACGGGGCCCAGCCGGCCGAGTCCGAGGAAGTGCGATCCACGGCGCTCGGCGGCGACTGGGAGTTTCGCGGGATCCGCCCGCCGCGGGCGGCGGCGCGATGAGCGGAAACAAGCGCCGCAGCCGGCCGCGCATCGGGCTCACCCCCTGGAAGCGCCCCGTCCACACGATCGTGGGAGACCCGGAACAACTCTTCACGCTCGCCGAGGAGTACGTGGAGAGCGTGCGGATCGCCGGGGGCATCCCGATCATCCTTCCGCCGGCGCCCCTGAGCGCCGCCCCGGAGGCGGTGGCGGCGATCGACGCCCTGGTCCTTACCGGCGGCGGCGACTTCTCGCCCTCCTCCTATACCCGGTCCGACGAGGGGCTGAGCGCGGACATCGATCCCCAGGAGGACGCCTGGGACGTCGCGCTCACGCTCGCCGCCCGGGACGCCAACCTTCCGTTCTTCGGCATCTGCCGGGGCATGCAGGCGCTCAACATCGCGCTCGGGGGCACGTTGCACCAGGACATCACCGACCGCGCGAACCACCCTCCGATCCCCCCCGTGCCGGCCGACGCTGTCGCGTTCCGGCACCCGGTGACGATCCAGCCGGAGAGCCGCCTCGGCCAGATTCTCGGGGTCACCGAGCGAAGCGTCAACAGCATCCACCACCAGGCAGTGGACCGGCTGGGCGAAGGCCTGGCGGCGGTGGCGCACGCGCCGGACGGCACCATCGAAGGCATCGAATACAACGGGGCTTCGCCCCGAGGCCGCTGGGGGGCGCTCGCCGTGCAGTGGCACCCCGAGCGCATGGGGCACGACCTGGACCAGCGCATCTT
>CAYUVU010000190.1:0-18634 GCA_964448205.1 uncultured Acidobacteriota bacterium | reverse complement strand
GGCGCGATGTCGCCTGGCGCGGCGGGCTCGAAGTAATTCCCCACTTCAACGTGGAACCGACGGTCTCCCCACACTGGATCACCCACCCGGACGGGGACTACGACACGCGGCTGGTTGCCGCGCGGCTCAACTACAACCTCTCTCCCCGGAGCTTTCTCGCCGCGTTCCTCCAGTACAACAGCGCCTCGAACAGCTTCTCGACGAACGTCCGCTTCCGCTGGGAGTACCAGCCGGGCAGCGACTTCTACCTCGTCTACAACTCGCTCCGGGACACCCTGATGCCCGGGTATCCCGAACTCGCCACCCAGTCCTTCATCGTCAAGTTCACCCGTCTCTTCCGTTTCTGACATTCGCCATAGAGTTTCCGGCTTGTCCCGCTCCACGTCCCTGGTCCTCGCCGCCGGCGCCGTGCTGATGGCGCCAGTCTCCTTGTGGGGACAGTCCGGAGAGGCCGGCGAGCGCCAGCAGGGACCGGGCGCGGCGCCGGCCACCACGACGGTGGTGCGGGGCCCCGCGCCTCCCGACCTCCCCGAGATGGTCCGGCGCGACGACGCCGGGGGCGCCACCATGCGCGCCACCCGCCTCGAAGGGCCGTTCGAGCTCGACGGCCGTCTCGACGATGCCATCTACGACCGCGTGCCCGGCGTGGGCGGTTTCATCCAGGGACTGCCCCTCGAGGGCGAACCCGCCACCGAGCCGACCGAGGTCTGGGTCTTCTACGACGACGACACCCTCTACGTGGCTGGCCGGTGCTGGGACAGCCAGCCCGACCGGATCGTGGCGACCGAGATGCGCCGGGACCATTTCGGCATCCACAACAACGAGAATCTCGCCGTCATCCTCGACACCTTCTACGACCGCCGGAACGCCTTCTTCTTCTACCTGAACCCGCTCGGCGGGTTCTTCGACGGCCTCATCGTGGACGAGCTGAACATCAACCGGGACTGGACTGCGGTCTGGGACTCCCGGGCCGCCCGGTTCGAAAACGGCTGGACCATGGAGATGGCGATCCCGTTCAAGACCCTGCGCTACGCGCGGGGCGGCCCGCAGGTCTGGGGAATCAACTTCCGCCGCATCGTGCGCTGGAAGAACGAGATGTCCTACCTGACCGCGGTTCCCGCCGCCCTCGGTCCGCGGGCCATCACCAAGGTCAGCTCGGCGGGGACCCTGGTGGGGGTCGAGGCGCCGGCCAGTTCCCGCACCGTCGAGGTGAAGCCGTACCTGATCGGCGACTCCGCCGGGGTCCGCGCGGACGCCGCCGGGATCGAAAGGGACTACGGCCGCGACTTCGGGGTGGACGCCAAGGTCGGGATCACCAGCGGGCTCACCGCCGACCTCACCTGGAACACCGACTTTGCCCAGGTGGAGGCGGACGCCCAGCAGATCAACCTGACCCGCTTCAGCCTCTTCTTCCCCGAAAAGCGCGAGTTCTTTCTGGAAGGCCAGGGGATCTTCAGCTTCGGCACCGCATCGCGGGCGCCGCCCTCCGGGTCCACCCGCAGCTTCGGCCCGCCGAGCAGCACTCCGGTGCTTTTCTTCAGCCGCCAGATCGGGATCGCCGGCGGCCAGGCGGTGCCGATCCTCGGCGGCGGGCGGGTGACGGGCAAGCTCGGTGACTTCGGTGTCGGAGCGCTCGCCATCCGCACCGGCGCGAGCGACGCCGCGGGCGCCCCGGCGACCGATTTTTCGGTCCTGCGGCTGAAGCGCGACGTCCTGAACCGCAGCACGGTGGGCTTCATGGGCACCTACCGGTCCCACTCCGCCAGCGGGCTGGGGCGCAACTTCGCCTACGGGATGGACGGCCAGTTCGCGTTCTTCGAGCATCTCACCATCCAGAGCTACGCCGCCTGGACCCAGAACGAGCTCGAGAATGAGACCGGGATGAGCTACCTCGGCCAGCTCGATTACAACGGCGACCGCTACGGGCTCAAGGCGGAGCGGCTCATGGTGGGCGACGGGTTCGATCCCGGGATCGGGTTCCTGCGCCGGCGCGACTTCCGGCGCAACTACGCGGACGCGCGCTTCAGCCCCCGGCCGCATTCGATTGCCTGGCTGCGCCGGATCGGCTGGACCGGGAGCATCGACTACACCACCGACAACGAATCCGTCCTCGAGACGCGAATCTTCTCGCTGCGCACCCGGGTGGAGCTGGAGAACGGAGACCAGCTCAACGTGAACGCGGCGCGGAACCACGAGGTGCTGAGCGAGGAGTTCCTGCTGGACGCCGACGAAGGGATCGGAGTCGGCGTGGGCGCCTACGACTTCGACGACATCCGGGTCAGCTACCAGGCGGGGCCGCATCGTCCCGTCTCGGGCAACTTCGCCTTCCAGCAGGGAGGTTTCTTCTCCGGGACCCGCAGGGAGGCGGCGTGGCGCGGCCGCGTCGAGGTGAGCACCCGCTTCTCGCTGGAGCCCTCCATATCGCTGAACTGGATCGACCTCCCGGCCGGCGACTACGACACCAGCCTGATCGCCTCCCGGATCAACTACACGCTCTCGCCGCGCAGCTTCCTCGCGGCCTTCCTCCAGTACAACACCGCCGCGAACAGCCTCTCGACGAACGTCCGCTTCCGTTGGGAATACGAACCGGGGAGCGACCTCTACGTCGTCTACAACTCGCTCCGGGACACCCTCGCGCCCGGCTACCCCGAACTGAACACCCAGTCCTTCATCGTCAAGTTCACCCGCCTCTTCCGGTTCTGAGCAGAGCGCCGGCTCGGAGCGCCGGCTTCAGCCGGCACGCGGCCCGAGAGTGGCGCGAAACCGCGTGGAGCCAATCCGGGTGACCCCGACGTACAGTTCCGCCCCCGCCCGGGTTCCGCTCTTGTCCCCCTCCGCGTCCCGCTTCGTTCTCGCCGGCGCGGCCCTGATCGCTCCGGCCGCCGGCTGGGGACAATCCGGGGAAGTCGTCGACCGGGACGGCCAGGGCTCGGCGCCCGCGGCGGCGCCCGTGGTGCGTGGTCCCGCGCCTCCCGACCTCCCCGGGATGGTCCGGCGCGACGCGGCCGGGGGCGCCACCATGCGCGCCACCCGCCTTGAAGGACCCTTCGATTTCGACGGCCGCCTCGACGACGCCATCTACGACCGGGTGCCCGGGGTGGGCGGGTTCATCCAGGCGCTGCCCCTCGAGGGCGAACCGGCCAGCGAGCCGACCGACGTCTGGGTCTTCTACGACGACGAGGCGGTGTACATCGCCGGGCGGTGCTGGGACAGCCAGCCTCACCGCATGGTGGCGACCGAGATGCGGCGCGACAACTTCGGCATCTTCAACAACGAGCACCTCGCGGTCGTCCTGGACACCTTCTATGACCGCCGGAACGCGTTCTTCTTCTACATGAACCCGCTCGGCGGGTTCTTCGACGGCCTCATCGCGGACGAGAACCCGCCCAACCGCGACTGGACCGCGGTCTGGGACTCCCGGGCGGCCCGGTTCGAAAACGGGTGGACCATGGAGATGCGGATCCCGTTCAAGACGCTGCGCTACGCGAGCGGAGGCCCCCAGGTATGGGGGATCAATTTCCGCCGCATGGTGCGCTGGAAGAACGAGCTGTCCTTCCTCACCGGGGTCCCCGCGGCGCTCGGTCCCCGCGCCATCACCAAGATCAGCTCGGCGGGGACGCTCGTGGGCCTCGAAGCACCGGCCAGCTCCCGGACCGTTGAGGTGAAGCCCTACCTCATCGGGGACGCCGCCGGGATCCGCGCCGACGCCGGCGGGCTGGAACGGGACTACGGCGGCGACCTCGGGGTGGACGCCAAGGTGGGCATCACCAGCGGCCTCATCGCCGATCTCACCTGGAACACGGACTTCGCCCAGGTGGAGGCGGACGCCCAGCAGATCAACCTCACCCGCTTCAGCCTGTTCTTTCCCGAGAAGCGCGAGTTCTTCCTCGAAGGGCAGGGGACCTTCAGCTTCGGCACTTCGAGCCGCGCCCCGCCCGCGGGATCGACGCGCAGCTTCGGCCCGCCGAGCAGCACTCCGGTGCTCTTCTTCAGCCGCCAGATCGGGATCGCCGGCGGCCAGGTGGTGCCGATCCTCGGCGGCGGGCGGGTGACCGGCAAGCTCGGCGACTTCGGCGTCGGGGCGCTCGCCATCCGCACCGGCGCGAACAGCGCCGCCGGCGCGCCGGAGACCGACTTCTCGGTCCTGCGGCTGAAGCGCGACATCCTGAACCGCAGCACCGTGGGCGTCATGGGCACCTACCGCTCCCATACCGCCAGCGGCCTCGGACGGAACTACGCCTACGGGATGGACGCCCGCTTCGGCTTCTTCGAGAACCTCACGATCCAGTCCTACGCGGCCTGGACCCAGAACGAGCTCGAGGACCGGACCGGGATGAGCTACCTGGGTCAGCTCGAGTACAACGGCGACCGCTACGGTCTGAAGACGGAACGGCTCGTGGTCGGGGACGGCTTCGATCCCGGCATCGGTTTCCTGCGCCGCCGGGACTTCCAGCGCAACTACGGCGAGGCGCGTTTCAGCCCCCGGCCGCACTCGATCTCCTGGCTGCGCCAGATCGGCTGGACCGGGAGCATCGACCACACGACCGATAACGAAGGGACACTGGAGACCCGGATCCTCCAACTGCAGACGGAGGTCGAACTCGAAAACGGGGACCGGCTGAACGTGGACACCGCCCGCAACCGGGAGGTGTTGAGCGAGGAGTTCTTTCTCGATCAGGACGCGGGGATCGGCGTGGGGGTGGGGCCCTATGACTTCGACCACGTCCGGGTCGCCTACCAGGCGGGGCCGCAGCGTCCCATCTCGGGAAACTTCGCCTTCCAGCAGGGGGGATTCTTCTCGGGGACCCGCCGCGAGGCGGCGTGGCGCGGACGGGTCGAGGTGACGACGCGCTTCTCGCTCGAGCCCACCGTCTCCATGAACTGGATCGACCTCCCGACCGGCGAGTACGACACCAACCTGATCGCCTCCCGGATCAACTACACGCTTTCGCCGCGCAGCTTCTTCGCGGCGTTCCTCCAGTACAACACCGCCGCGGACAGCCTCTCCACGAACGTCCGCTTCCGCTGGGAGTACGAACCGGGCAGCGACCTCTACGTGGTCTACAACTCCCTCCGCGACACCCTCGCCCCCGGCTACCCCGAACTCAACACCCAGTCCTTCATCGTCAAGTTCACCCGCCTCTTCCGCTTCTGAGCGGCGGACCGGCCCGGAACGCCGGCCCGCAAGCGCGTAGAGATGCTCAGCCGTATGGCGCGCGGGTCAGGACCAGCATGTCGCCGGCGTCGCGGCCCGACCCGCGGAGAGCCAATCCGGTGAAGCTCCCGGCGTAGAGTTCCCCCGCCCCCGTTTCGCCCTCCTGTCCCGTCCTGTGGTTCGCCTGGTTCTCGCTGCCGCCCTGCTGGCGCCGCCCTTCCTCTGGGCGCAGTCCGCAGAGCTGCCGGAACGCCAGGACAACCAGGGCTCGGCGCCCGAACCCGAATTCACGGTGCGCGGCCCCGCACCCCCCGAGCTCCCCGAAATGGTCCGGCGCGACGACGCCGGCGGGGCCACCATGCGCGCCACCCGCATCGACGAGCCCCTCGAACTCGACGGCCGGCTCGACGACGGGATCTACGACCGCGTTCCGGGAGTGGGCGGCTTCATCCAGGCGCTCCCGCTCGAAGGCGAGCCGGCGACCGAGGCGACCGAGGTCTGGGTCTTCTACGACGACGACGCGGTGTACGTCGCCGGGCGGTGCTGGGACAGCCAGCCCGACCGGATCGTGGCCACGGAAATGCGGCGGGACAACTTCGGCATCTTCAACAACGCGAACCTCGCGGTCATCCTCGACACCTTCTACGATCGCCGGAACGCCTTCTTCTTCTACCTGAACCCGATCGGCGGCTTCTTCGACGGGCTCATCGTGGACGAACGCGGCGTGAACCGGGACTGGACCGCTGTGTGGGACTCGAAAGCGGCACGTTTCGAAAACGGCTGGACCGTGGAGATGCGGATCCCGTTCAAGACGCTCCGCTACGACCGGGGCGGCCCGCAGGTCTGGGGCATCAACTTCCGCCGGGTGGTCCGCTGGAAGAACGAGATGTCGTACTTCACGCAGGTGCCGGCGGCGCTCGGGCCGCGGGCGATCACCAAGATCAGCTCGGCGGGCACCCTGGTGGGGCTCGAGGCGCCGGCGAGCTCCCGGACCGCCGAGGTGAAGCCGTACCTGATCGGCGACTCCGCCGGGACCCGTATCGAGAGCGGCTCGCTCGACCGCGACTTCGGCGGCGACTTCGGGGTGGACGCCAAGGTGGGCATCACCAGCGGGCTCACCGCCGACCTCACCTGGAATACCGACTTCGCCCAGGTCGAGGCCGACGCGCAGCAGATCAACCTCACCCGCTTCAGCCTCTTCTTCCCCGAAAAGCGCGAGTTCTTCCTCGAGGGGCAGGGGATCTTCGACTTCGGCGCCTCGGGGGGCCGCGGCGCGCCGCCGGGCTCCACCCGCAGCTTCGGTCCGCCGAGCAGCACCCCGGTGCTCTTCTTCAGCCGCCGCATCGGCATCGAGGACGGCCAGGCGGTTCCCATCGCGGGCGGCGCCCGGGTGACGGGGAAGCTGGGCGACTACAACGTGGGCGCCCTCGCCATCCGCAGCGGCAAGAGCGCGGACGCCGGCTCCCCGGAGACGGACTACTCCGTCTTCCGGCTGAAGCGGGACATCCTGAACCGCAGCACGGTGGGCGTCATGGGCACCTACCGGTCCCACACCCCGAGCGGCCTGGGCCGGAACTTCGCCTACGGCATGGACGCCCGCTTCGGTTTCTTCGAGAACCTGGACATCCGGAGCTACGCCGCCTGGACGCAGAACGAACTCGAGGACAAGACCGGCCTGAGCTATCTGGGCCAGCTCGACTACAACGGCGACCGCTACGGGCTCCAGGCGGAACGGCTGGTGGTCGGGGACGACTTCGACCCGGGGATCGGCTTCCTGCGCCGGCGGGACTTCCAGCGGAACTACGCGGAGGCCCGCTTCAGTCCCCGGCCGCATTCGATTGCGTGGCTGCGCAAGCTCGGCTGGACGGGCAGCGTGGACTACACCACCGACAACGAGGGTGAACTCGAGACCCGGATCTTCGGCTTCCGCTACGACATGGAGTTCGAGAACGGGGACAGTGTCAACCTGAACGCCACCCGGAACCGCGAGGTGCTGAGCGATTCCTTCTCGCTGAGCGACGAGCTCGGCGTGGCGCCCGGCAGCTACGACTTCGACTCCGTGCGGCTCAGCTACCAGGCGGGTCCCCAGCGTCCGGTCTCGGGCAACTTCGCCTACCAGCAGGGCGGGTTCTTCTCCGGGACGCGCCGGGAGCTGGCCTGGCGCGGCCGGATCGAACTCATGACCCGCCTCACCGTCGAGCCGATGGTCTCGGTGAACTGGATCGCGTTGCCCGAGGGCGACTACGACACGAACCTGCTCGCCGCCCGGATCAACTACACCGTCTCGCCGCGGAGCTTCCTGGCGGCGTTCCTCCAGTACAACAGCGCCGCCGGCAGCCTTTCCACGAACGTCCGCTTCCGCTGGGAGTACGAACCGGGAAGCGACTTCTACGTGGTCTACAACTCCCTCAGGGACACCCTGGTCCCTGGATACCCCGAACTCAACACCCAGTCCTTCATCGTCAAGTTCACCCGCCTGTTCCGGTTCTGAGCCCGGGAGCGCCGGTCTTCAGACCGGCACGCGGCGCGGAGCGCCGCAGCGCGCGGAGCCGCTCAGCCGGGTGGCGCGGAACTCCGGACACGGGTCGGGCCGGGGCCTGAGGTTTTCTCCGCGGCGGCGGCGACGGCGCGGGCCCACCGGTAACCATCCTCGTCCACCGAAAGGGTGATTCGCCTCATTCCCACGGCGCAATGGTCTCGCCGACCTCCGGCCTTGACGTCACGCACTACGCGGACCCAGGCCCACGAAAAGCTTGCCGGGGCCTCGGAAGACCGCCCTACCAGACCGTGATGTCCACCCGGGTGTCGCCGTCCCGGACCTCGATCTCCGTGCCGCGGGCGGCCGTCAGGAGCGACCGGGCCATCCCCAGGGGATGGCAGCGGACTTCGGAGTCGCCCGACGCTTCGCAGGCGTCCCCGATGTCCTCGAGCACCTCGAGCGGCGTTCGCAGGAAGACACGGTTTCCCGAATCGCCGCCCTCCCGAACCCGGATGACGAGATCGCCGCCCTCGGTCGCGATGAGGACCTGATCCTCTCCGTCGGTGACCCGGACGAGCTCGGCGTCGCCCGCCGCTTCGAGGGCCCTCGCGAACGGCCCGAGCGCCAGGACCGCGGCTCCGCCCAGCGCATCCATTTCCTCATGCATCTCGTCGTGCACGAGGTGGTCCGGAACGAGATGGAGCGCGGCCAGGGGCAGCATCAAGGGGACCGGCGCCACGATGTTCGGTGCGCCGTCGGCGACCACCGACACCATGGCGACGCCGCAGGCTGCAACGCAGGCGCCGAACAGCAGCGCCGAGATCAGCGCCGCGGCGAACAGGAGTCCGAGCAGACGGAGCATGACTGCCTACCGGGGCCCGATCCAGACCCGGACCCGGCCGTCGTCCCCGCCCACCGAGACCAGGACGTCGTCGTGGTCCGCGAGCGCGCCGATGGCCGCGCCGAGGTCGAACTCGTCGCCGTCTTCGCCGAAGAGCGCGTCCCCGAAGGCGACCGGGAAGCGGATGTCGAGCGCGCCGTCGTCACCGCTGCCCTCGATGCGGACCAGTTCGCCGTCCATCCGGGCGCGGAGGTTGCCGCCGTCCTCCTCGTCGATGGTCATCCAGGCCCCCGGGTTCTCCCGGAGCGAACGCCAGAAGGCGCGGGCGTCCTCCGAGTCCACGTCCACGTCGGTGCCGTGTTCCCACTCCTTCTCCATCTCGTCGAGGATCTTCTCGCCAAGCGAGTCGCCGAGGGCCTCCACCGCGGCGAGCGGCAGGTTCACCTCGACCTTGGTGTTGTCGTCGTCCCCTTCGACCTGGACGTGAAGCCAGGGTGTTTCCTGTCCGAGCGCCGGGAAGGCCGCCAGACCGAGAGCGACGGTTGCCAGGGTTGCAATGCGCAGAACTTTCGTCATGTTGATCCAAACGAACGCGGCGACGCCGCGGTTCCCGTGGATCGGAGGGCCGGATGGGATACTCGGCCCGGTGTCCCGCCCGCGCCGCTCGCTTCTCTACGTCCCCGCGTCCAGCGAGCGGATGGTCGCGAAGGCCGCGATTCGCGGCGCCGACATCCTGGTGCTCGACCTCGAGGACGGCGTCCACCCGTCGCAGAAGGACGTCGCGCGGGAACGCCTGCACGCGTCCCGGGCCATCCTGGCCGGCGCCGGGGCGGCCGTGGCGGTCAGAACCAACCCTCCGGAGGACCCCGGCGGACAGGCCGATCTGGAAGCGGCCGCCGCCGCCGGGTTCGACGCCGTGCTCCTGCCCAAGGCGGAAGCCGATGAAACCGTCCGGGTAGCCCGGGACGTCCTGGGCCGGACGACGCCCCTCTGGCTGATGATCGAGACGGCGCCCGGCGCCGCGAACGTCTTCCACCTCGCCCGGGTAGCCGGGGTGGAGGGCCTCGTGTTCGGGTCCGCCGACTACCGGCTGAGCGTGGGTGCGCGGTCGCGTAGCGACGAGTCGGACCTGGAGTTCGTCCGCCAGCGCGTCCTGCTGGCCGCGCGGGCCGCCGGGCTCCGGTGCTGGGACGCGCCCTGGTTCGCCTTCCGCGACCTCGAAGGGCTGCGCCGGAGCGCCCGCCAGGCCGCGGAAAGGGGCTTCGACGGCAAGTCCGCGGTCCACCCGGCGCAGATCCCCGTCATCCACGAGGCCTTCGCACCGACCGCGGAGGAACGCGCCTGGGCGGAACGCGTGGTCCGGGTCATGGAAGACGCCGCCGCCCGCGGGGTCGCGGTCGTCGAGCTCGACGGCGAGCTGCTGGAGGAGTTGCACCTGCGCCAGGCCCGGCGCCTCCTCGCCTCGTAGCCGGCCCGGCGGGCTGACGGGTCAGCCGGCCGCGTCCGGCCGCTCGGGCTCGGCGAACCCGGGGTCTTCCCAGCGCGCGACCACGGCCGGGGCGGCGCAGTGGCTCGCGACGTTCGTGCTCGTCCGGATGGGATCGATCAGCGCGTCGATCCCGAGCAGGATGCCGAGCCCTTCCATCGGCAGGCCGTGCCCCTCGAACACCGCGGCGAGGATCACGAAGTTGGCGCGCGGGATCCCGGCCACCCCCTTGCTCGTCACCTTCAGCGTCAGCAGGATGACCGCCGCCTGCTCCCACGACAGATCGACCCCGGCCGCCTGCGCGATGAACAGGGTCGCCATGCCCAGGTGGATCGTGCTGCCGTTCATGTTGAGGCTCAGGCTCAGCGGCGTCACCACTCCGAGAATGCGCCGCGGCACCCCGAAGCGCTGCAGGTTCTCGAGCGTCTGGGGCAGGGCGGCGGCGCTCGAGGTGGTCGCGAAACCCACCAGGAAAGGCTCGCGCATGTGGTGTGCGAACCGGCGCAGCGGAATGCCGAACATGAGCAGCCCTCCCGCCAGCACGACCAGCAGGAAGAACCCCTGCGCCAGCCAGGCGACGGCCGTGAACTCGGCGAGGCCCTCGAGCCCGGCGGACCCGCCCCCCGCGATCGCATTCGCGGCCGCTGCGAACACCGCCAGGGGCGCCAGGTACATCACGTAGTCGGTGTAGCGGAACGCGACTTCCGCGAGCGCGTCCGCGAAGTCCACCACCGGTCGGGCCCGCTTGCCGACCGAGAGGCACGCGATCCCGAACACGAAACAGAACACCACGATCTGCAGCACGTCGCCCCGCGCCAGCGCGTCCACGATGCTCGTCGGGACGGCGTTCTGCAGCGCTTCCACGAACCCGGCCGGCTCCGGAAGCTCCACCCCGGACGCCCCGCCGAGGGACAGGCCGTCGCCGGGCCGGGTCGCCGCCACGCTGAACCAGCCGAGCAGCAGGGCGGCGGTGGTGGCGATCTCGAAGCAGACCACGGACTTCCAGCCCAGCCGCCCCAGCGCACCCATCGACCCGGCGCCCGCGATCGCCCGGATCAGCACCCCCACCAGCACCGGCGCGATGATCGACCGGATGAGCCGGAGGAACAGGGTGCTCAGGAACTCGATGCGCTCCGCCCAGTGCGGCGCCGCGAGGCCGAGGGCGACGCCCCCGGCCATCCCGATGAGGATCCACCAGGCCAGCGAGATTCGGGGGAGGCGGGGCACGGCCGCGAAGCCCGGACGCGGTACTCAGCGGAGCGCCGCCACCACCTCCGCGAGCGCCGCGAGCGACAGCTCCGACAGGTTCAGCCCGTCGCCTCCCACGTTCCGGAGCAGGATCACCGCGGCATCGGTCTCCGGTTCGATCCAGGCCGCCGCCCGGTACCCGGCCACGCTTCCTCCGTGGCCGTAGGCGGTGAACGAAGCGCCGCCGGCGTCTTCGAGGCGCCGGGCCATGAAGCCGAACCCGTAGCCGCTGGCCAGGTCCCCGGTGGCGAACGCCTTCGTCAGGTTGTCCCGCCGGAACGCTGCGGGGATCACGCCGTCGAAGGGCTCCCCTTCCGTCCCGGTCAGGAAGCGCAGGAACGTTCCCAGGTCCTCAACGGTGGAATACATCGCGCCGTTCGGCACCTTGTAGCCACGCCCCGCGTGTTCCCGCGCCGGCGTCTCCGCGTCGAGGCTGCCGTCGTCCTTCACGGTGACCCCCGCCGCGATGCGGTCTTCGAGCTCCGGGACGGGGAAGAAGGTGCTCGAGTCCATCCCCAGCGGAGCCAGGAGGTTGTCCGTTACGTGGTCCATGAACGGCTCGCCGGCGGCCCGCTCCACGGCGGCGCCGAGCATCGCGTAGCCGATGTTGGAGTACTGGTAGCGGGTTCCGGGTTCGTACTCGAACGAGACCTCGTCGAGCGCCCGGAGCGCGGTGTCGAGCCAGTCCTCGGGAGCGCCCACCAGGTAGCGGGACAGGTTCCGGGGCTCCCTCGCCAGCCCGGCGGTCATGGTGGCGAGCTGGAAGATGCTGGGGCCGGGAGTCCAGGAGTAGGGGTTTTCGACCTCGGCGAGCTCCGGGACGAACTCGGTCACCGGGTCGCCGAAACGGGCCTTCTCCAGGTGGACGAGCCGCAGCATCGCCATCGCGGTGACGGGTTTCGTGATGGAGCCGATCCGGTACAGGTGGTCGGCCCGGGCGGGCGTCCGCCCCTCGGTGTCGGCGAACCCGAATCCCTCGGCTACGATCGCTTCGCCCGACACGACGATCCCGAAGGCGCCGCCGCCGCGCCCGTCTTCCTCGATGACGCGCCGGACCTCTGCCGCCGCGGCGGCAGCGACTTCCGGCGCCGGCCGTGGCGGCTCGGGCCCGGCCCCGGGCCCGCAGGCCGGAGCGGCAATGCCGGTCGCCAGCCAGCCGGCGACCAGGAGGCGGAAAAGCAGGTTGGAGAAACGAGGGGAAGGACGCATGGCCGATGCGAAAGATACCGGGAGGCGCGGTCTGCCGGCTGCTAGGATCGGCGCCGATGCGTCGGCTTGCGCCTCTTGTCGCCCTCATGGGCACCGCCACCGTTGCCGGGGCTCAGGAAGCCGGCGAGCGGATGGTCCGCGTGACGGAGGGGACGAACTTCGCCGTGGCGGCGTCTCCGGACGGCGAGCAGCTGGTGATGGACCTGCAGGGGACGCTCTGGCTGCTACCGATGGCCGGCGGCGCCGCCGAGGCGCTCACCGACGGCCTCGGCGACGACCGGCTGCCCGACTTTCATCCCGAGGGCGGCCGGGTGGCGTACCAGTCGTACCGGGCTGGGACCTGGGACATCTGGCAACTGGCCCTCGGGGGGGAGCCCGAGCAGCTCACCAGTACCGGGTTCGACGACCGCGAGCCCGCGTGGTCTCCCGACGGGAGCCGCATCGCCTTCTCCTCGGACCGTGGGGGGAGCTACGACATCTGGATTCTGGACGTGGCGACCGGAGAGGTGACGCCGGCGACGAGCAGCCTCGGCAACGAGTCCCAGCCCGCCTGGACCCCGGACGGTGAGTCCGTCGTCTTCGTGGCGACTCCCGAGGGGGAGGCGGACGGCGCGGTGCAGCGGCTCTCGCTGGAGGCCGGCGCCGCTCCCGCCGCCGTGCCGGGAAGCGAAGGGAACGTCGCCGCTCCGGCGGTGAGTCCGGACGGATCGCAGGTGGTGTTCCGGCGCCTCCAGTACCAGGGCCTCACGCTGATGGGGAGCCGCTTCGACATCGGCACCGCGAGCGAGTGGGTGCTCGCGCCCCTCGCGGCGGCGACCGAGGGATCCGACCCGGCCGGCGAAGAGGAGCGCGCCGCGCCGCGGGTCCTCGCCGGGGCGGGCGAGGACCTGTTCCCCTTCCGGCCCCAGTGGCTGGATGACGAGACCCTGCTCTACACCGGGGACGGCGGAATCCGCCGGCTCGGCGTGTGGATTCCCGCGGAGGGCGCCGACGCGGCAGCGAGCGCCGTCGCTGAACCCGTGCCGATGTCGGCCGAACTGGGCGTCCGCCGTCCTCCCGAGCGCCGCGGCAGGATCCGCACCGAGTCGGACGAGGCGCTTCCGGTCCGGGGCATCATCCGGCCGAGCGTCAGTCCGGACGGGACCCGGCTCCTCTATGCCGCGCTCGGGGACATCTGGACCGCGCCGCTCGACGGCTCGGAGGCCCCGCTGCCGCTGACCCGCGACACCTGGCTCGACACCGACCCGGTGTGGTTGCCCGACGGAGCGAGCGTGCTCTTCGCGAGCGATCGCGGCGGAACGATGGACATCTGGGAGAAACGGCTCGGTTCGGGACCCGGCGCGGGGCTCAGTCAACTCACCGCCCGGCTCGGAGCCGAGGTGAGTCCGGCGGTGACCCGCGACGGAACCCGGATCGCCTGGCTCGACGAACGGGGAAACCTCCGCGTGACGAGCCGCGACCTGGACTCGGGTCCGGTCGCGGAGGAGGAGGAACGGGCGGTCTACACCGCGCGGCGCGGCGCGGGGATGCCCAGTTGGTCGGCCGACGGCGAAACCATCGCCCTCGCGAGCCTGGTCCCCTATTCCTCCCGCTACCGGGAGGGGCGGAACCGGATCGCGCTCGTTGCCGCGAGCAGCGGCGAGGCCCGGTTCCTCGATGAGCCCGCGGCCAGCTTCGGCACGCGCGACTCCGACGGACCGGTGTTCTCCCCCGACGGGAACCGGCTCGCCTTCGCCCTGGGCGGGGGACTGGCCGTGATGCCGCTCGACGCGGCCGGCGCGCCCGCGGGGCCTCCCGAGACCGTTTTCGAGGGGCCGGTGGACTTTCCCTCCTGGACGCCGGACGGGGCCGCGATCGTGGCCGTTTCGGGCGCGGAGGTCGTGCGCATCCGGGCCGACGGCAGCGGCTCCGAGACCATCCGGCTGCGTCACGAGTTCCCGCTCGCGCCGCCCTCGGGCACGCTGCTGATTCACGATGTCGGGATCCTGGACGTGGAGAAGGGCGAGGTCGTCCCCGGTCAGGACGTCCTGATCGAGGCCGGCCGGATCGTCTCGGTGACCCCTGCCGGCGACCCGCTCCCCGAGGAACTGCGGGTCGTGAACGGCGAGGGGGCCACGCTGATCCCCGGCCTCATCGAGATGCACACCCATCCGATGGCGCCCGCCTTCGGGAACCGCTTCGGGCGCGCGCATCTTGCCTACGGGGTGACCTCGGTCCGGATCCCCGCGGGGGCCACCTACCGGACGCTCGCGGAACGGGAGTCCGTGCTGGCGGGTCTTCGCGTGGGTCCGCGGATCTTTCTGACGGGCGGGACCCTCGACGGGACCCGGATCTACTACCCCGGCGCCGCGGCGCTCGGGAGCTCGCAGGAACGCGACGTGCTGCTGCGGCTCGCGCGGGAGCTCGATTTCGACGTCGTCAAGACCTACGTCCGGCTCGACGACGAGGCCCAGCGGGATGCGATCCGCCGCGCCCAGCGCTTCGGCGCCTTCGTGACCTCCCACGAGCTGTATCCCGCGGTCCGCTACGGGGTGAACGGCCTCGAACACGTCAAGGGGACGTCGCGCCGGGGCTTTTCGCCGAAGATGACCGACCTCGGCCGCTCGTATGGGGATGTCCGGACCCTGATCGCCGAATCCGGAGTGTTCTTCACCCCGACCATGCTCATCTACGGCGGCTGGGATCTGGCGCTTGCCCGCGAGCCCGACCTCGTTTCCTCCGACCGCCGGATCCGGGCGTTTCCCGCCTGGCTCGCCTCCTCGCTCACCGCCCCCCGGGAACCCGCGGGCGACCGCGAGGCACAGATCGAGCGCGGCCTTTCCCTGATGCGTCCCATGTGGGAAACGGTCACCTCCATCGCGGACGCCGGCGGCCGCATCATCGCCGGGACGGACACGCCGATCGTTCCCTACGGACTCGGGTTCGTTGTCGAGATCGAACAGTTGTCGGAGGCCGGGCTCGGGCCCGCCGGAGCGCTCCGGGCCGCCACCGTGACGGCCGCGGACGCGTTGGGGCTGGCCGGGGAACTCGGCGTCATCGCGCCGGGCGCCCTTGCCGATCTGGTGCTGCTCGACGGCAATCCACTGGACGACATCACGAACCTGAGGCGAGTGCGCGCCGTGCTCGCGAACGGGCGCCTCGCGACGCTCGACCAGCTTCTCGGCTTCTGACCGAAGGCCGACAAAAAGGCGCAACAAACGCGTAATTTTCTGGACGATGCGCACGTGGGCCTGTGATACTCTGCGGCGCGTCGCGCGCTCCGAGCCACTCACGATCGGGTGGTGGAGCGCACCAACCCCGCTTGGGCAAAGAAAGGACCAGATCAACAATGACCAAGGTGGAACTCGTAACGGCCCTGTCCGATCATGCCGAGATCAGTCGTCGCGAGGCCGGTATGGTGCTTGACGGACTGCGTGACCTGGCGATTGAGGAACTGCGGACCGGCAACGATTTCGTGCTTCCGGGCATCGCCAAGTTCTCCGTTGCCCACCGGGAAGCGAGGATGGGCCGCAACGTCCGCACGGGAGAGGCCATCGAGATCCCGGCCCGCAACGTGGTCCGCTGCAAGGTCTCTCGCCCCTTCCAGTCCGACTGCTGCGACTAGGGTCCCCGCTGCCTTCCGGCGGAAAGGCCCGCCGGCGCGACGGCTGCAGTGAGTCCCTGCGGCGGTTTCGAACTGTCCCGGTTGCGCGGATCGCTCCCGAACGGTTATCCGTTAGCAGTCCATCCAGACCGATGGACGGCTGAACCGAGGACATCGATCCGTTGACCACTGGCCGGGCGGCGCGCAAACCGGACGCGTCGTCTGCGCTTTACCCCGCGGCCGACCTCTCGGGCTATCGGGACGATCCCGCGCTCTGGCGCAGCGTCCCCATGGAGTTGGTGCGGCGCCACCGTTTCGTTCCGCTGGCGGAAGACGGCGAGCGTCTCTCCATCGTCGTGGCGCCCCCGGTCGTCGAGTCCGAAGTGGACCGGCTGGAGTTACTGCTCCGCCGCCCCGTGGTCGTCCAGGTGGGCGATCCGGCGCAGATCGACGCGATCATCGAGCGGAACACCGACTCCAGCTTCCTGCTGGACCGCGCGTCCGAGGATCTCCGCATCGAGCGGCTCGGGCGCGGCGACGGCGACTCCGGCCCGCCCGTCATCTCGCTCGACGCGCTCGAAGACTCCCGGACCGGGAGCCCGGTGGTCCGGCTCGTGGATTCGCTGCTCCTCAACGCCATCGAGCGGCGGGCCACCGACATCCACATCGAGACCAAGTCCGGGGAAGTCGTGCTGAAGTACCGGGTGGACGGCGTTCTCTATCCGGCGATGGAGCCGGTGGACCGCGCCCACCACCAGACCATCGTGGCTCGGCTCAAGGTGATGGCGGAGCTCGACGTCGCGGAGCGGCGGGTCCCGCAGGACGGACGGTTCCGGGCCGTGCTTCCCGGAGGGGGCGAGCGCACCCCGCGGACCGTGGATTTCCGGGTTTCCGTCATGCCGAGCGTGCATGGCGAGGACGTGGTGATCCGGGTGCTCGACAAACGCAGCCTGGGCACCCGCTTCGAGGCGCTTTCCCTCGAGGCGCTCGGTTTCTCGGGCCGGGAGCTGGGGCTGCTCCGCGAGCACGCGCGCCGGCCCTTCGGGATGCTGCTCGCCACCGGTCCGACCGGAAGCGGAAAGACGACGACGCTCTACGCGGCCCTGTCCGAGATCGCGACTCCGGAGGAGAAGATCGTCACCGTGGAGGATCCCGTCGAGTACGAGATTGCGGGGGTCACCCAGGTGCCGGTGAACGAGAAGAAGGGCCTGACGTTCGCCCGCGGCCTGCGTTCCATCCTGCGGCACGACCCGGACACCATCATGGTTGGCGAGGTCCGGGATCCGGAGACGGCCTCCATCGCGGTGCAGGCGGCCCTGACCGGCCATCTCGTGCTCACCACGGTTCACGCCAACCACGCGCTCGACGTGGTCGGACGCTTCCTCCACATGGGCGCCGACCCCCACAACTTCGTCTCCGCGCTGAACTGCATCGTTGCCCAGCGCCTGGTCCGGGTGCTCTGCCGCGAGTGCCGCGAGCCGGGCTCGCCCGGTGCGGCGGAACAGAGGGTCCTGGCGGCGCTTCCCTCGCCCGCGGACCGCGTCTTCCATCCGCGCGGCTGCCGGAAGTGCGACGGAGCGGGGTACCGGGGACGGACCGTGGTGGCCGAGGTCCTGCCGCTCAGCGCGTCCGTTCGGGAACTCGTGCTGGCGCGCGGGGGGGTGGGCGCGATCCGCGCGCAGGCGGAGTCCGAGGGAATGGTCCCGCTGCGCCGGAACGCCCTCGGACTCGTGGCGCGCGGGGTGACTACCCTCGCCGAAGTCGATCGGGTGACCGCCCGTGACGTCTAGTACCGAAGCCGCGGGCCGGCCCGCTCCCTCCCGGGCGGACCGGTTGCCCCGGGCGGATCTGGCCGCGACGCTCGTGGCCCGGGACCAGCTCTCGCCGGACGCCCAGTTGCTCCGCTTCGAGAGCGAGGCGCCCCTGCGGGTCCTGCCGGGCCAGTTCGCCATGGTCCGGGTCGGCGGGGGCGGGCTGCTGCGGCGGCCGTATTCCTACTGCGACCTGCTGGACGACGGCGCTTTCACCCTGCTGGTCAAGGAGGTGGGCGTGGGAACCCGGGCCATCATGAGCCTGCCCGTGGGAGCGGAGGTGTCCAGCCTGGGACCGCTGGGGACCACGTTCGATCTGCCGCCGCCGGACCGGACGCCGGTGATCGTCGCCGGTGGAGTGGGGATCGCGCCCTTCGTGCTCTTCTGCCGCCGGCTGGCGGAGACCGGGCGCCGGGGCATCGTCCTGCTCGGTGGGAGGCGCCGTCCCGACCTCTACCTCCGGGACGCGTTCGAGGGCTTCGGGATGGACGTCCGGGTGGCCAGCGAGGACGGGAGCGCCGGCCACCACGGGTTCGTTACCGCGCTGCTCGACGCCGCGCTGGCGGACGCGGGCCGGCCGGTTCTCTACTCGTGCGGGCCGACGGGAATGCTGCTGAAAGTGGCGGAGCTCGCGACCGCCGCCGGCGTTCCCCACCAGGTCTCGATCGAGCGCCGGATGGGCTGTGGCATGGGCTGCTGCCTGGGCTGCGTCGTCTGGGCGCGGCCCCCGTCGGGCGGTCCGGAGGAATACCTGCGGAGTTGTACCGAGGGGCCGGTCTTCGACGCCGCAACGATCGCCTGGGACCGGGACCCCCATCCGCT
>CAYUVU010000189.1:0-5519 GCA_964448205.1 uncultured Acidobacteriota bacterium | reverse complement strand
ATCCCCACAAGGTGCGCGCCATGCGGGACCTCGGCGCCGGTTTCGCCCGCGTGGGCGAGGGCCGCTTCCTTCGCGGCGTCGAAGTCCTCCCCGACGAGGCGGACGTCGGCGCCGAGGTCCCGCATGGCGCGCACCTTGTGGGGATTCGCGTGGAGGGACGAGAACACCGTGAGCGGAATCCCCGACCGCCGCGCGGCCCACGCGAGTCCCTGGCCGAAGTTCCCGGCCGACCCGGTGACCCACCCCGGAGTCCCGGCCGGGAGTCCGCGAAGCCGGGCGACGGCCTCCGGACCCCGCCGGGCGCCGAACCAGCAGGCGCCCCGGGCCTTGAAACTGCGGATCGGGTTCACGCATTCCACCTTGACGCTGACCCGGCAGCCGGTGACGGCGCCGAGCGGAGCGGAGCCGAACAGCGGCGTGTCCCGGAATTCCCGGGGTATGGCGGCGCGGGCGGCTTCGATCCCCTGCGGTGTAGGTTCGGACGGCACGGCGGGGATGGTAAGGCGCGCTTCCGCGCCAAGGGGCGTCGAATACACTTCGGCTCCCGTTCGGAGAAGCGTTCCCGCGCCGCCGGAAGGCCGGGAACCAACAAGCGGGTGAGGGGCACACCGATGAAGAAAAAGGCACCGTGGACCGGCCGCAACCTCAGCCGCCGGCAGTTCGTCCAGGCCGGCGCGGCGGGAGCGGCGGCGCTCGGGGCCGCAGCGTCGGGAGCGCCGGCAATCCAGACCTCCGGCGCGAAACCGGTGGTGATCGCCTCCGGGAACGGGAACCGCTACAAGAACGGCGGTGACGAGGTCGTCGTCGAACGCGCCTTCCGCATGATGACCGAAGGGAAGGACATCCTCGAGAGCCTCATCGAGGGCGTGAAGATCACCGAACTCGATCCGGAGGATGCGAGCGTCGGGTTCGGAGGCCGTCCGAACGCCGACGGCGTGGTCCAGCTCGATTCCTGCTGCATGCACGGCCCCAACCGGCGCGCCGGCGCCGTGGCCGGGATCGAGGGCGTCCGGACGCCGGCGTCGGTCGCCTACCAGGTCCTCCAGGTCACGGATCACCACCTGCTGGTGGGGAAAGGCGCCCAGCACTTCGCCCGCAACATGGGGTTCAAGGTCGAGGACGACCTGAACACCCCGCGGTCCCGGGAGATGTGGCTCGAGTGGAAGCGCCGGATCGATCCCGGTCACTACCTCGATCCCAAGAAGCGCGCGGCCACGGGGCACGCCGCCGGCCTCTCCATGGTCCGGGACGGGCTGATGGACGAGGAGGAGTACTACGGCACCATCAACTGCGACGGCCTGAACGCGAACGGCGACCTGGCGGGCGTCACCACCACCAGCGGTCTCGCGTGGAAGATCCCGGGACGCGTCGGCGACTCGCCGATCCTGGGCGCCGGGCTCTACGTGGACAACGCCGTGGGTGCGGCGGGCTCCACCGGGCGGGGCGAGGCCAACCTCTACGGGCTCTGCTCATTCCTGATCGTCGAGGAGATGCGGCGCGGCGCCCATCCCAAGGACGCTGCGATGACGGCGCTCTCCCGCGTCAAGGACAACACCGTCGAGAAACGGCTGCTCAACAGCCGGGGGCTGCCGGCCTTCGGCCTGTCGTTCTACGTGGTCAACAAGGCCGGCGTGCACGCTGGCGTCTCGATGTACACGAGCGCCCGCTCCAGCTACGCGGTCTGCGACGAGAACGGTCCCCAGTCGCTTCCCATGGAGCCGTTCCTGGAGGGGAGCGCGTCGGACTGAGGGACGTTCGGACCGTTGCTTCGGAAACGCCGCGGCGCCGCCCGGTGGCGGTGCTTCGCCACCCTCTGCGTGGCCGGGGCCGCGCTCTGCCTCGGCGCCACGGCCGGGGCGCAGGCGCCGGCGGAGGACGAAGAGGAGCAGCCCCGTCCGCCGAGCATCTTCGACTTCAGGTACGAAGTGGACGATCCCCGCGACCTGCATTCCCCGGCGAGGAAGTTCGAAAACCGCTGGCGCCGCATCTGGGGCGCCCTGGGGATGCGCTACCACCTCTACCCGTCGCAGGCGACCGGGCCCGACGACTGGCCGCCCCACCTGTACTCCGGCGGCATGAACTACAGCATCTGGCGCAACCCGGTCACCGGCTGGCCGGACTTCTGAGGGCGCGCTACCCGGACCGACGCCACCTTCCAGACTCGTGCGGATCCTGAGCTTCACCGCGGGAGCGGGGGAGATGCTCTGCGGGAGCTGCATCCGGGACAACGCCCTCGCCCGGTCGCTGGCCGGGCGCGGGCACGACGTGCGCCTCGTGCCCCTCTACCAGCGCAGCCGGACCGACGAAACGAGCGTCTCGGAGGACCGGGTCCGTTTTGGCGGCATCTCGGTGTACCTGCAGCACGCGGCGCCGCTCTTCGGGGCGGTCCCCGGACTCGACCGGATCCTCGACTCCCCGGCGCTGCTCGGCCTCGTCGAGCGGTTTTCGTCTTCCACCGATCCGACCCGACTCGGGCCCCTCACCGTCACGACGCTCGAGGGGCAGCGGGGACCCGCCCGGCGGGCGGTCGAGGCGCTCGCTGAGTCCGTCCGCAATGCCGGCCCCGACGTGGTGGTGCTCCCCAATTCGCTGCTCCTCGGCCTCGCCGGTCCGCTGGCCGCGGCGACCGGAGCCCCGGTGGTCGTCACCTTCTCCGGTGAGGACCTGTTCCTTGCCGGGCTGCCCTCCGGGGACCGGGACCGGGCGCTCGGCCTCATGCGGGAGGCCGCGGGCGCCGCGCACCACTTCGTGGGGGTGACCGAACATCATGCCCGCGGCATGGCGGACACGCTGGGAATCCCCGACGAGCGCGTGTCGTTCGTCCGTCTGGGAGTCGATCCCGAGGGATATCCCCTGGAACCGAAGGTCCCGCCGGCCCCGGGCCGCGAGACCGGCCTGCGGGAAGTGACGATCGGTTTCTTTTCCCGGATCGCTCCGGAGAAGGGGCTCGACCGGCTGGCCCGCGCCGCCCTCCAACTGGCCGGACAACCGGAGGCGCCGCCGCTCCGGGTGCGGGCGGCCGGGTGGATGAGCCGTGGGGGGAGGGGATATCTGGAGGAGGTCAGGCGGCTGTTCGCCGCGGACGGGTCCGCCGTCTCCTTCGAGTATCTGGGCGAGCTGGACCACGCGGAGAAGATCCGTTTCCTGCGTGAGGCCGACATCATCGGCATTCCCGCGACGTTCCCCGAGCCGAAGGGGATCCCCGCGATCGAGGCCATGATGGCGGGGACACCGGTCGTGGTTCCCCAGGAGGGGGCCTACCCGGCCCTCCTGGACCGGGCCGAGGGCGGCGTCCTCGCGAAGAGCAGCGAACCAGCGGATTTCGCGGCCGCGCTCTCGCAGCTCGTGCTGCACCCGGAACGACGGGCCAGCGTTGGGGAACGCGGGTTCCGGCGCGTGAGGGAAGAGCACTCGCTCGACCGGATGGCGGAAGACGCCGAAGCGGCCTTCGCGCGCGCGATCGCCGCCTGACAAGAGAGGAACAATGGAAACCGACCTGCAAGACTCCGAAGCCGCCGTAGCGGCGCGCCACGACCTCGACGAGCACGTCCGCGACATCGTGCGCTGGCACTTTTCCGAGGAAACGGGATGTTCCTTCTGGCTCGATTTCCGGAAGCGGCTCGATTTCGACCCCCTTGCCGAGGTGCAGGGCTTCGACGACCTGAAGCGCTTTCCGCCGTTCGAAGACGGATGGCTCCGGGGCGGGCCGGTGCGCCGCTGGATTCCGGCTCCGTACCAGGACCGGCCGCTCTACGTCTTCGAGACCGGCGGAACCACGGGCATCCCGAAGAGCCGCACCTCGGTGGACGACTTCCGGATCGACTACGAGTTGTTCAGCGCGGTGCTGTCCGAGGAGCACTTCCCGCCGGGATCCAACTGGCTCATGCTCGGCCCTTCGGGACCCCGCCGGCTGCGGCTCGCGGTGGAGCATCTCGCGCAGTTCCGGGGCGGCATCGCGTTCTCCGTGGATCTCGATCCGCGCTGGGTCATCAAGCTGATCAAGAAGGGCTGGACCGAGCATCTGCTCGCCTACCAGGCGCACGTCGTCGACCAGGCGCTGACCGTTCTCTCCGCCGGCCACGACATCCGGTGCCTCTTCACGACGCCGAAACTCCTCGAGGCGCTCTGCCTGCGGCTCGAGGACGAGGGGAGGACGCTGGCGGAGACCGGAATCCGCGGCATCTTCTCCGGGGGCACCGAGTTCACCCCCCAGTGGACGCGATTCGCGATGGAGGAGCTGCTGGACGGGGTGTTCCTCCAGCCCACCTACGGGAACACGCTGATGGGACTGGCGCCGGCGCGCCCGCCGACGGCCGAGGACGGCTACAAGATCGCCTACTACCCGCCGATGCCCCGCGCGGCGCTGGAGGTCGTGGATCCCGACAGCGGTGCGGTGGTGGCCTACGGGCAGACCGGGCGGGTGCGGCTCACCACCCTGACGAAGGAGTTCTTCGTGCCGGGCTTCCTGGAACGCGACGAAGGCGAACGGGAGCCGCCGTGGGGACCCTACGCGTGGGACGGGGTCAGCGGCGTCCGGCCGTTCGGCAAGCTCGCCGGCGGCACCACCGTGGGGGTCTACTGAGGTCCGCTCCGGCGGGGCAGATGACCTGGCGAACCTCGGGCCGAAAGGCGGGACGCAGACGGCGCACGGCGATTCTGGCGGCCGCGGTCGCCGTTGCCGCCGCGGCGGGCGCCCAGCCCGAGACCGTCCTGGTTCGGGGACGGTCGATCCACACCGTGACCGGCGGAACCCTCCAGGACGGCGAGATCCTGATCCGGGACGGGATCATCGAGGCGGTCGGCGGGTCCCTGGAGGTTCCCGCCGGGACCCCGGTGTACGAAGCCGAGGTGGTCATCCCGGGCCTCATCGACGCGCACGCGCACGTCGCCCTGGACCGTTCCAGCCGCTCGCGGATCCCCGGCCCGGTGACCGCCGAATGGAAGGCGGTGGAACACCTCGACCTGTCGGACCCCATGCTCCAGGTGGCGCTCTCCGGGGGCGTGACGTCGCTCGTCACCCGCTCGGGTAGCGGGATCATCTCCAGCGGACAGGCGGTGGCGCTCAAGCTGAAGCGCAATCCCGGCCCGGAGATGATCCTCAAGCCCTACGTGGATCTGAAGATGGCGGTGCGCCCGCTCATCAACCTGCGGCCCGGCGAGACGCCGCAGACGGTGATGGGGTGGTACGCCACCGCCGACGACTACTTCCGCCGCGCCCAGGCCTACGTGCGGGAGCAGGAAGCGCACGCCGCCGGGTCCGGACCCGCGCCGGAGCCCGACGAACGCCTCGAGGCCTTCGCCGCCGTGATCCGGGGCAAGGTCATGGTGCACGCCCACGCGCACTACCCGAGCGAGGTGATGATGGTGCTGCGCCTCGCGCGCAAGTACGGCTTCTTCGACCGCCTGGCCCTCGCCCATGCGGAGGAGATCTTTCCGCTCACCGAGCTGCTCGCGGGAACCGACATCGTCCCGGTGATCGGGCCGATGATGATCGTCCAGTACTGGGGCGATCCGGAGCC
>CAYUVU010000188.1:0-6256 GCA_964448205.1 uncultured Acidobacteriota bacterium | reverse complement strand
CGGTGATGCCCAGGTCGCGTACGCCCGCTCCCGCGCCATGGCGCACCCGGCTTGGAACGCCGGCTTCAGCCGGCACAGCCCGCCGAAGGCGGGCGGCGGGACGGACCTCATTCGCCGGGAGGGCACGCTGCGCGCCCACGCACCCGGGGTAGCGACGAAACGCCCGCGGCCCTACGGGCCGCTGTGCCGGCTGAAGCCGGCGTTCCAAGCCGGGTGCGCCATGGCGCGGGAGCGGGCGTACGCGACCTGGGCATCACCGCGTCGAGGTCAGAGCGGCGCGCCCTCCGCGTCCACCCGGCGTACCTCGCCGAGGCCTTCGAGCGCGGGGGCCAGCCGGGTCTCGTCGCCGACCGCGATCAGGGCGCTGCCGTCCGGCCCGAGATGGCGGGCCGCGGCCTCCCCGACCTGGTCGCGGGTCACCGCCTCGATGCGGTCCGGGTAGTCCTGGATATCGGATAGCGGGCCGCCCCGCTGGAGCACGGCGGTGATCACCGCGCCAACCCCGGCGAGGGTCTCGAAGCGCTGCGCGTGGGTCCGCGCGAGGGCGAGCTTCGCCTCCTGGAGTTCCCGCAGGCGGATCGGACGCTTCCCGGAGGCCAGGCCGTCCACCTCGGACAGGAGTTCGCGGATCGCGGGCGCCGCCTGGTCCATGTTCAGCGAGGCGGAGGCCGAGAGGATGGACCGGCGCGGGAGCTGCCGCACGCCGGCGAAAGCCCCGTAGGTGGCCCCCATCCGCTCGCGGAGGTTCTGGTTGAGCCGGCTGGAGAACCCGCCGCCCAGAATCTGGAGCGCGAGGCGCAGCGCGAGGCGGTCGTCGGAGTCGCGCGCCGGTCCCTGCTTCCGCCAGGCGACGACGGCCTGGGGGCTCTCCTTCCCGGTCGGGTGGAGCAGCACCCCGGTCTCCGCGGGCGGGGGGGCCGCCAGCGGCTTGCGCTCGACCGGGCGGCGCGATTCCCAGGCGCCGAAGAACTCCTCCATGACCTCCACCGCCCGGTCGGGATCCAGGTCGCCGCACAGGATCATCCGGCAACCGTCGGGCCGGGAATGGGCCCGGTGGAAGTCCGCGAGCTGGGCCGTCGAGATGACCGGCAGCGTCTCCTCGTCCCCGCGCCAGCCGTAGGGGTGCCGGTCGGAGTACGCCGTCCGGCGGACGATCCGGCGCAGCACCGAGGTCGGCTCGGCGCGGGATTCCTTCAGCGCGTCGAGCCGGATGGGCACGATCCGTTCGAGCTCCGCGTCCGGGAACGCGGGGTTCAGCAGGAGGTCGGCCGTCAGTTCGAGGGTGGCATGGAGGTGCTCGGAGAGGCTCGCGAAGGAGACGGAGAGGAACTCGGTGCCGGCCTGCGCCCCGATGTCGGCGCCGATCCGGTCGGCCTCGGCCTCGAACTCGCGGGCGTTCCGGGTCTTCGTTCCCCGGTTCAGCATCTCGGCGGTGAGGCTCGCGAGTCCCGCCAGCTCGCGCGGTTCCCCCTGCTTGCCGCCCGGCATCATGATCGTGCCGACGACCTTGGGGAGGTCGCGGCGCGGCAGCACGTACAGCTCCACGCCGTTCCCGAGCTCGCGGGTCTCGGGCAGCGGGGGATCGAAGTGTCCCCGCCGGCCGCGCCGGGGCATCCGGGACCGGTCCGGTTCGGGGGCGAGCCGCGGATCCGCCGGCGCCGGTGAGGCGGCGGGCGCCTGCCAGTCGCCGGGACCGACGGGAACGGGGACGACCGGCGGCTCGCCTTCCGCTTCGGGGTCCCCGTAGAGCAGTTCGACGCGGGGCGCGAGGAGGTACTGGCGCGCCGCCCGCTGCAGGTCGGCCCGGGTCACTTCCCGGTAGCGGACCCAGTGTTCCGTCAGCTTCCGGGGGTCCCCCGCGAAGGTCGCGTAGCGCGCGAGCAGGTCGGCCTTCGTCCCGAGCCGCTCGAGCGCCCCCAGGAAGGCGACCTGGGTCGCCGCCTTCACGCGCTGCAACTCCTCGCCGGTCGGCCCCTCGTCCGCCATCCGGACGAGCTCCTCGTCCATCTGGTCGCGCAGCCGGGACAGGGACACCTGCGGCCGGGCCGTCGCGACGACCCCGGTGAGGCCGCCGGACTCGAGCGAGTAGTGAAAGGCGCTGACGTCGGAAGCCGTCCGGTCCTCGTAGACCATGCGGCGATAGAGGCGCGAGTTCAGCCCGTCGGAGAGGATCTCGGACAGCATGTCGAGGGCCGGTTCGTCCTCGTGGAAGAACGGGACCGTGGACCAGCCGCAGTAGAGGCGGGCGTGCGGCACCGCCTCCGGGACCACGATGCGGCGGTGGGAGGCCCGCGCCTCCGGCGGGAACGAGGGGCGGCCGGGGACCCTGCCGGGCGGGATGGGCCCGAAGTAGCGGCGCACGAGTTCCATGGCGCGGCGCTCGTCGTAGTCGCCGGCGACCACCAGGACCGCGTTGTTCGGCGCGTACCAGGTGCGGAAGAAGTCGTGCACCTCGCCGAGATCGGACGCGGCCAGGTGCGCCATGTCCCCGATCACGTCCCACGAATAGGGGTGTCCGGGGGGGAACAGCGCGTGGAACATCTTCTCCCACGCCGTCCCGTAGGGCACGTTGTCCATGCGCTGGAACCGCTCGTTCTTCACGACCTCCCGTTGGGTGTCCAGCTTGGTCTGGTCGAGGACGTCGAGGAGGTACGCCATCCGGTCCGACTCGGCCCAGAGCGCGAGCCCGAGCGCCTCCCGCGGCACCGTCTCGTAGTAGTTCGTCCGGTCGTGGCTCGTGGTCCCGTTCACCCCGCCCGCCGACAGGCTGGCGCCCGCCCGCTCCATCAGCCGGATGAAGTGGCTGTTGTTGTGGCGGGAGCCCTCGAACATGAGGTGCTCGAAGAGGTGGGCGAAGCCGGTCCGCCAGGGCTGCTCGTTCTTGGACCCGACGTGGTACCAGAGCGCCACGTGGACCACCGGCAGGCGCCGGTCCTCGTGGAGCAGCACCCGGAGTCCGTTCCCGAGGGTCCGCGTCTTGACGGGGACCGCAATGTCGCGGGCCATTTCGGCGGCAGCCGGCCCGCGGGAAGCTGCGAGGGACGTCGGATCAGGCACGAAGGGCCGGGAATATACTGCCCCTCCTCCTGACACCAGCGTTCCATTTCTTGCGGATAGCCCGGCGATTGACCCTCCGAAGCCTCCCGTTCAGCGGGACGGCTGCCGTCCTCGTTCTGGGCCTTGGCCTGGCGTGCGGAGCGGCCGCGCAGCCCGAGGACCTCTTCACCGCCGACCGCTCTGTCGAGGAGATGATGGGCAAGCAGGTGGTCTTCGAGACCACCCACGGGAGCTTCATCATCGAGGTCCTGCCCGAGAAGGCCCCGAACCACGCCGCCTTCTTCCTGCTGCAGGCCGAGGAGGGCAACTACGACGGCACCGCGTTCCACCGGGTCATCGCGCGCGGGATCGTCCAGGGCGGGGACCCGCTGTCGCGGGACCCGGAAGCGACCGAAGCCTACGGAACCGGGGGGCTGCTGCGGCTCGCCCGCGAGCGCAACGACGAACGCCACGTCCGGGGCGCCGTCTCGGCGGTCCAGGTCCCCAGGCGGCCGGACAGCGCCGGCTCCCAGTTCTTTCTCGTGGTGACCGATCAGCCGTCGCTCGACGGCGCCTACACCGTGTTCGCCCGGGTGGTCGAGGGGATCCATGAGGTCACCGTGATTTCCGAGCTCCCCGCGAACGAACGCGGGATGCCGCTCGAGCGGGTGGAGGTGCTCCGCGCCACCGTCCGCGACCGCCCCCCGGAACTACCGCCCCCGTTCTCGGAGGAGACCGCGGCGGAACTGGCCAACTTCCGCGTCGTCCTGGAGACCCCGCACGGGGAGATCGGGATCGAGATGCTGCCGGAGACCGCTCCCAATCACGTGCGGAACTTCCTGCGCCTTTCCGCGCTCGGGGCCTACGACGGCACCGCGTTCCACCGGGTCGTCCCCGATTTCGTCATCCAGACCGGCTGGATGGAGACCCGCGACCGTCCGGTGCCGGAGAGCATCGAGAAGCACATCACGAACCTGGCGCCGGAGTTCAGCGACATCCCCCACGAACCGGGCGTCGTCTCGATGGCGCGGCTGGACGCGCTCGACAGCGCCATGACCTCCTTCTTCATCGTGACCGGACGGGCTTCGGAACTCGACGGCGAGTACTCGGTGTTCGGGCGGGTCGTTTCCGGATACGAGGTCGTGGAGACGATCGAGGCTCTGCCCGCCGGCGAGGACGAGGCGCCCTTCGAGCGCGTGGAGATCCTCCGCGCCCGCGTGGAGCCGAACGAATGAGCGCCGGGGCCGTGCTCGACGTGGCGATCGTCGGGGGAGGGCCTTCCGGACTCGCAACGGCGATCGAGTGCCAGCGGGCGGGACTGAGCTACGAGGTGATCGAAAAGGGCAGCCTCGTGGACTCGATCCGCCGTTTTCCGGTCAACATGATCTTCTTCACCACCCCGGAACTGCTCGAGATCGGCGGAATGCCGCTCGTCTGCCACCGGGAGAAACCGTCGCGCTACGAGGCGCTCGTCTACTACCGGAAGGTGGCGCAGCGCTACGGTCTGCAGCCGCGGCTCTTCACGCGGGTCGCGCGGGTCGAGCGCGACGGGGCCTCGGATGGGAACGTCTTCACGCTCCACCTGAAGAGCGAGCGGGAGGGGATCCCCGACCCGGGTCCGGTCCGGGCGCGGAACGTGGTCCTGGCGGTCGGCTACTACGAGAACCCGAACCGGCTCGACATCCCGGGGGCGGAACTCGAGAAGGTCTCCTACCGGTACGTCGAGACGCATCCCTACTTCGGGTCCAGGGTCGCCGTCATCGGGGGCGGCAACTCGGCGGCGGAAGCGGCGCTGGAGCTCTTCCGGGCGGGGGTGGACGTCACGCTCATCCACCGGGGCGAGACGCTCTCCTCGCACCTGAAGTACTGGGTCCGGCCGGACATCGAGAACCGGCTGGCGCGGCGCGAGATCGCCGGCTGGCTCGGTTGCGTGGTCGAGGAGATCCGGATGGACTCCCTGGTCCTGCGGGACCGCGAGGGCAAGACCCACGAGATCCCGAACGACTTCGTGCTGGCGCTCCTCGGCTACCGGCCGCCCTACCGGTTCCTCGAATCGCTGGGCGTGCGAAGCGAAGGCGCGGACGGGCGGCCGGTCACCGATCCGGAAACGTTCGCCACCGAGGTGCCCGGCCTCTACCTCGCCGGCGGGGTGGTCGCCGGCCGCCGCACCAACATGGTCTTCATCGAGAACGGCCGCTTCCACGGGGAAGCCATCGTCCGCCACATCTGCGCGACGCGCTGAGGCCGGCATGGCGGACAACCCGTGGACCGCCGTCGAGCTCGACTTCCCGGGGTTCCCCCCGAAGGAGATGGTCGAGCGGGCCCGGCGGTTCGCCGAGCACATGGTCCGGCGCCGGACCGTCCGGGACTTCGACTCCCGTCCCGTGCCCGAGCGTGTCATCGAGGCGGCGCTCCGCACCGCGGCCTCGGCCCCGAGCGGAGCGAACCTCCAGCCCTGGCGGTTCGTGGTGGTGCGGGACGCCGCGATCCGGGCGCGGCTCCGCGAGGCGGCGGAGGCCGAGGAGCGGGAGTTCTACGGCGGCAAGGCGCCGCCGGAATGGCTCGCCGCCCTCGCACCCCTGGGCACCGACACCAACAAGCCGTTCCTCGTGGAAGCGCCGGTACTGATCGCCATCTTCATGCAGCGGTACATCGTCGGCACAGGCGGGAAGCGGGTCCGCAACTACTACCACTCCGAATCGGTGGGCATCGCCGCCGGGTTCCTGATCGCGGCGCTCCATCACGCCGGACTCGCCACCCTCACCCACACCCCGAGTCCCATGGGATTCCTCAACGACCTCCTCGACCGTCCCGCGAACGAGGTCCCCTTCCTCCTCCTGGTGGCCGGCTACCCCAAGCCCGGCGCCCGCGTCCCCGACATCCACCGCCTCCCCCTCGACGAGGTCGTGAGCGAGAAGTAGCGCCCCGGCTTGGAACGCCGGCTTCAGCCGGCACGCGGCCCGCAGGGCCGCAGAGCGCGCTTCTCCGCCGTGCGTAGTCGCGCTCCCGGTTTGGAACGCCGGCTTCAGCCGGCACGCGCGGCGCCCCGCGCCGCGCACGGTGCAAACCCGCCACGCGCGGGAGCCTGTCAGATATTCCGTGTTTAGGGGGTGCGTAACCTAGAGAACGAGAGGAGAGAGCAGATGGCGCGACGTAAGGGTCGGATCAGCGGTGAGGTTTTGGACGAGCTCCTTGGTGGAGAGGATCCGGGCGAGGCGCT
>CAYUVU010000187.1:0-2057 GCA_964448205.1 uncultured Acidobacteriota bacterium | reverse complement strand
GAACGCGTTTCTCGACCAGTTGGCGCGTCACCGGCGGGCGCTGGGGCTTGCTGGTCAGGCGATTGCGTGGGGCGCGTGGTCGGAGATCGGGGAGGCGGCGGAGCAACGGGAGCGGGTCGCGGAGCGGCTGGCGGCGTCGGGCGAGTCGTGGATCACGCCGGAGCGCGGTCTGCGGGCGCTTTCCCGTCTGGTGGACGAGGACGTTCCGACGAGCATGGTGGTGGCGGCGGACTGGTCCCGGGTGGAGTTGCGCCCGCTGCTGGAGGAACTGGCTGGCGACGCCCGCGCCGGGACGCTCGCCCGTCGGGGGAACCTGTCGGAGCGGCTGCGGGAGTTGCCGGCGGCGGAGCGGGAGGACGAGTTGCTCCGGTTCGTGGGGGAGGAGGTGGCCTCGGTGCTGCGGCTTGGTTCGCCGCCGTCGCCGGACTCCGGCTTCTTCGAGTTGGGGATGGACTCGCTGATGGCGGTGGAGCTGCGGAACCGGCTGAACCGGGCGTTCGCCGGCGAGTTCACGGTGTCGAACACCGCCGTGTTCGATCACCCCGGCGCGTCCCGGCTGGCGCGCCATCTGGCGCGGGCGTTCGGGGAGTCCGGGCCGCGCGCCGCGGAGGTTCGACCGCTCCCGGCGGTCAGGGGCCGAACGGAGGAGCGGGTGGCGATCGTGGGGATGGCGTGCCGGTTCCCGGGCGGCCCCGGCCTGGCGGCCTTCGGCGACCTCCTGGCGGCGGGTGGTGACGCGGTGACGGCGGGTCGTCCGGACGGGCTCTTCGTGGACCCGGAGACCGAGGCGGCGCGGCCCTTCGGGGCGTACGTGGAAGGGCTGGACCGCTTTGACGCGGCCTTCTTCCGGATCGCGCCGGTGGAGGCGGAGCTGATGGACCCGCAGCAGCGCCTGCTGCTGGAGACGAGCTGGGAGGCGCTGGAGGACGCGGGATTCGCCCCGGCGGCGCTCCAGGGCAGCCAGACCGGGGTGTACGTGGGGATCATGAACAACGACTACCGGGAGCTGGTGGCTCTGGCACCGGGGGACCCGCCCCACCGCCGTCGAAAACGTCACGCCGCTGCCGGTGTAGAGGCCGCGCGCCGGATCGTGCAACAGCGGCGCCACCAGTTCCCGGTAGTCGTTGTTCATGATCCCCACGTACACCCCGGTCCGGCTACGCTGCAGTCCCGCCGGGTCGAACCCCGCGTCCTCCAGCGCCTCCCAGCTCACCTCCAGCAGCAGGCGCTGCTGCGGGTCCATCAGCTCCGCCTCCACCGGGGCGATCCGGAAGAACCCCGCGTCGAAACGGTCCAGTCCCTCCACATAGGCCCCGAAAGGCTGCGCCGCCTCGGTCTCCGGGTCCACAAAGAGCCGATCCGGACGACCCGCCGTCACCGCGTCACCACCCGCCGCCAAGAGTCCCCCAAAGGCCGCCAGGCCGGGGCCGCCCGGGAACCGGCAGGCCATCCCCACGATGGCCACCCGCTCCTCCGTCCGCCCCCGAACCGCCGGGAGCGGTCGAACCTCCGCAGCGCGCGGCACGGACTCCCCGAGCTCCCGCGCCAGGTGATGCGCCAGCCGCGTCGCGTTCGGGTGATCGAAGACTGCCGTGTTCGACAGGGTGAACGCGCCGGCGAACGCGCGGTTCAGCCGGTTCCGCAACTCCACCGCCATCAGCGAGTCCATCCCCAACTCGAAGAAGCCGGAGTCCGGCGGCGGCAGAGAACGGAGTCCCAGCACCGAGGCCAGCTCCTCCTGGAGATACCGGACGAGTTCCGCCTCCAGCTCGGACCCGGCCAGCTCTGCAAGCCGCCCCAGCCCGGCGGTGGTCGCCGACCCCGCCGGTCTCGGGGAGGCGACCAGTTCCTCCACGAACGGCGACCGCAGCCCGAACGCCGACCAGTCGAGCGACAGCACCACCCGACTCCCCATATCCTCGTCCACCAGACGGGAAAGCGCCCGCAGACCTCGTTCCGGCGTGATCCAGCCCAACCCCGACGCCGCCAGCCGCTCCGCGACCCGCTCCCGTTGCTCCGCCGCCTCCCCGATCTCCGACCACGCGCCCCACGCAATC
>CAYUVU010000186.1:0-18366 GCA_964448205.1 uncultured Acidobacteriota bacterium | reverse complement strand
CGACCATCCCGCGCTCGGGGTGGTGGACCCGCTGGACGAGGGCGCGGTCTCGCTCATCGGGCGGGGACGCCGGGTGACGGTGAAGGCCTCGGGCGACCGCGCGCTCGCGGACCTCATCATCGGCCGCCAGGTGCCGGACCGTGAGGGGTCGTATTTCGTCCGGGTCCCGGGCCAGAAGCGCGTCTACGTCTCAACGCTCGGGGTGGACATCTCGGCGCAGTTCGGGGACTGGATCGAACGCGACCTGCTGCTGATGGACCGGAACCGGGTGGACGAGGCCGTCCTCGAGGACTACACCATCAACGAACGCACCCTCCAGGTGGACCGGCGGGGACGCCTCGCGCTCAGCAAGGAGGGAAGCGACTGGACGGCGGAGGGCCTCGGCTCGGGAGAGGAAGTGGACTCCTTTGAGGTGAACGAGATCCTCCGGGCCGCCGACGAACTGGAGATCGTGGGAGTCCGGCCGAAGCCCGAGGGCATCGCGGCGACCCTGACCGGCGACGCGGCCGGGGTCTCCAACGCCGACATCCTCTCGCTGCAGAGCCGCGGCTACTACCTCACCCAGGGCGGCAGCCTGCTCTCCAACGAGGGCGAGGTCCGGCTCGAGACCGACGAGGGCATCCGCTACACCCTCCGCTTCGGCGAGGTGGTCTACGGCCGCGACGAGGACGTAAGCGCCGGCAGCGAGGCCGAGGACACCGCCGACGCGGCGTCATCCGGCCCCGCCGAGAACCGCTACCTCTTCGTCACCGCCGAGTTCCGTCCCGAGCGTTTCCCCGAGCCGCCGCGCCCCGCGAACCGGGACTACCTGGACAAGCCGTCCGACGAGCTCACCGATGCGGACCGCGAGAACCGCGACCTGGCGCGCGACTGGGACCGCTGGGAGGACGACGTCGAGAAGGGCCGGGAACTGGAGGAGACCCTCACCCGCCGCTTCGCCGACTGGTACTACGTCATCTCCCAGGACAGCTTCGAGAACATCCGCAAGACCCGCGACGACGTAGTCCGCGAGTCAAGCTGAGCCGACGGCTTGGAACGCCGGCTTCAGCCGGCACAGTGGCCCGCAGGGCCGCGGGCGGTTCTTCGCTGTCCTGGGGGCATTGGCGCGCAGCCGTGCGGTCCCGGCGAATCAGGTCCGTCTCGCCGCCCGCCTGCGGCGGGCTGTGCCGGCTGAAGCCGGCGTTCCAAGCCGTTCTGACACCCGATCCCTACGGCGTCGCGCGGACCCCCACCAGCACCACGTAGTCCCGCTCGATCTCCGCGTGGAAGCTCTCCGGCAGCCGCGCCCAGTCCCGCGCTTCGACGAAGAAGGGAATCGTGGAGTCGTGGAAGGCCTCCGACAGCGCTCCCAGCACTTCGAGCGGCAGGCGCTCGAGACCGGGGCCGCGCAGCACCAGGTCCAGATCGCTGCCCGGGTGACTCCGCCCGTTCACCCGGCTCCCGTAAGCCCACACCTCCACGCCCGGCGCGCACGACCGCAGGATCTCCTCGATCTTCTGTCGATGCTGCGGCAGCAGGCTCAGCCGGTCATCCTTCGATGCGTTCATCCAGCCTCCGCGCCAGGGCCTTCGCGTCGACTACGAACTGTGGCAGCCGCCGGACTACCGATGCGGCGAACCCTTCCCCGTAGTCGTGTGCGGTGTCGTTCCGGCTCTCGCGGTACTCCAGCCAGCGTTGGCACTCATCGGCCTCGATCAGGCCGTGCCTGGCGGCCGTCCGGAACACGTCGTTGAACGTCAGTTTCGCGGCGTCCCGGTTCGAAACGGACCAGGCGCTGATCTTCTTCCGCAGCAGTCTCCCGCTCTGCTCGAGGATCGACTCGAACTCCTTCACGCAGGCGGCCCGGTAGATGTCGTAGGCGATTTCGTCCGGCTGATGGTCGGAAAGCCCCTGCAGCGCGGTCTCCAGCGTGACGATGCGGCGTTCGAAGTACTCGGTGCTCAGCGCCACGCGGCGATCCTACCGGCGGCGATGCGCCGGCATCGGCAAGTTGGCGGGCGCCGCGGCCCCGCCGCGGACTACTCCCCGCCGGGCTGCTCCGGATAGATCCCGGAACCGAAGATGAGCGGCGTCGATCCGATCGTCAGGACCGTGGCATAGGCCACCTTGGGAGACCCGGTCTCCTCGTCCCCCTCGAACGCCGGGTTGTCGTACCAGTATTCGACGTACCCGCCGCCGGCTTGCGCCGCCGCGCGGAGTTCCTGATTGATCTTCACGCCGTTCAGGTCCTCGACCTCCGAACGGTCCAGCTCCTCGATCCCGGGCCGGAAGGCGTGAAAGAAGTTGATCAGCTCCATCGTCTGGGCGAACACGTAAACCTGACCGTGCCGCCACTCGCCCTCCTCGCGGAAGTTCGCGTCGAGGAAGGCGTATGCCGTTTCCAGATCAGGGCTGTTCTCGGCCACGACGCTCGCCGCCCGCTCCACGAAGGACTTCAGCGTCCCGCGGTTCCGCACGTCCGCGGCGGTGACCGGCGGATAGATCCCGGATCCCAGCACGAGGTCGAGGTCGCCGATCGACAGGAGCGCCGCATACCCCAGCTTCGGCGATTCGGTCTCTTCGGTGCCTTCGATCGCCGGGTTGGGCCACAGGTACTCCACGAAGCCCCCGCCCGCCGTCGCGGCGGCGATGAGCTCCTCGTTGATCCGGACGCCCTCGGCGTCGGTGAAGTCCGAAAGGTCCGTCCCCTCGAGTTCCCGCGCCGGGGCGCTGAAGAAGCTGACGCCGTTCAGGTCGATGGCATACAGGTAGATCTCCCCGTGCCGCCACTGGCCCTCCGGCCGGAAGTTGACGTCGAACCAGGCGTAGGCCTCGTCGGCCGAGGCAATCCCCGCGGACGCGATCCGGACGGCCTCTTCCACGAAGCGGCGCAGGGTGTCCCGGTCCACCACCTCGTCCGCCCGGATCTGGGGCGGCTCGGGCATCGGGGCCGGTGGCGGCGGTGCGGGAGCGGGCGGCGCCGGCGCGGGAGCCGTCGGGCTCGCTTCCTCGTCGCACCCCGCGGCCAGGAATGAGGCCAGAGCCAGGGTGAACCCGATCGCCGCGAACCGGCGGGTGACAGCCGACTCCATGACGGCGTACCTCCTTACGCCGTGATTCTAGAGACGGGGTCGGTGTGCGCCGTCAGCGGGACCGGGCCAGCGCCGCCTCGCAGCGCGCGGCGTCTTCCGTCCGTTCCGCCTCCGCCAGCACACCGCAGGCGTCCTCGAGCGCCGGCCGCACGATCGGCGCGAGTTGCTCCCCCGCCTCGATCGCGGCCTCCCATCCCTCGACCGCCTCGATCAGGTGGACCACCGCCTCGCGTTCACCGAAGCGGTGGAGCGCGCGTCCCAGGCGGTAGCGGATCAGCGGATCGTCGGGATCCTGTTCGAGCGCGAGCCGGTAGGACTCGATGGCGCGCCGGATGTCACCGGCGTCGTCGTAGGCCACCCCGGTCCGGTGGTGTGTGTCCGCCCGGGAGGAGCGCCGTTCGGCCGCGGCCTCGCGCTCGGTGCGCACGGTCCCCGGATCTTCCGAAAGGAGGGCCACGATGTCGCGGTGTTCCTTCTGGCGGGCGAGGCTGAGCGCGGTCTCGCCGTTCGCCGCCGTCACCGTGGGATCGGCGCCCGCCGCGAGCAGCATCCGGACCGCTTCGGTCCGGCCCCGGTCCACCGCGCTCAGCAGCGGCGTCGCGCCCCACCGCGCCGCGGCGTTCACATCCGCTCCGGCTTCCAGCAGGAGTTCCATCGTGCCGAGATGACCCCCCATCGAGGCCCGGTTCAAGGGGGTAATCCCGTTCTGCGCCGGGTCGTTCACCGCGGCCCCTCTCTCGAGGAGCCAGGAGACGAAACGCTCCCGTCCGAGCACCGCCGCCACGTGGAGCGCCGTCATGCCGTTCGGCGCCTTGGCGTCCACCGCCATCCCGCCCTCGATCGCCGCGGCCATGATCTCGAACTCGCCGTCGCGCACCGCGTTCAGGACCGTCTCGAGCTGCGGATCGAGCCGGGGAGGCTGGGCGGTGGCGACCGCGCCAACGATGACGAGGAACGGGGCAAGTCTGCGCCCCGGTCGCCGCACGGCCGGCGTTCCAGACAGCAACCGCATCCGGCGCGGCTCAGGCCGGCGCCATCGTCCGGAATCCGGCAGCGCTCGCGGCTGCGAAGAGGCGCTCGTCGTAGGTCACGAACGAGTCCAGGCCGAACAGGGACAGGGCCGTGGCGAGATGGATCGCGTCGAGACTCCGAAGGCCGGCTGGTTCCACCTCCGCCGCCGCGCCCAGCACGCGGTCGTCCAGCGGGACGAGCGCGATCCGGGAGAGCATTCGCTCCGCAGCTCGCACGGATGCGCCAGTGAGGCTCCTTCGACCCAGCGCCCGCAGGACCTCGACCCGCGCGAGCGCGCTGGAGATCCAGTCTCCGGTCGGTGCGAGTTGCTGCCGAAGCGCCTCGGATTCCGGCTCTGGAACGACGAGTTTCACGATCGCCGACGAATCCAGATACAACACCGCGACAACCCCTGGGTCAGAATCGGTGTTCCCGGCGGTCCCGGATCAGAGCCTCGCTGACCTTGTTGCTCGGCTCGCCCTCGGGGAGCGGCAGGTCCCGCGGATCGCCCGCCGGCGCGCGAACCCGGCCCTCGGCGATCAGCCGCTGAAGAGGCGAAAGCCCGCTCGGGAGCGGCACGAGCAACGCCACCGGCCGGCCCCGGTCCGTCACTTCGAAGCGCTCCCCGCGATCGATGCGGCGCAGATAGACACTGAGGTTCTGGCGAAGCTCGCGGACGCCGACCCGCGAGGTGGCAGCAGACGTTCCGACCATGATGACGCACATGGTAGCACATCGTTTCCCCCGGTTCCCCCCGATATGATCGGCCTCCGTGAACGAAGGTCAGGACCGCAACAGCCGCCGGAAGTTCCTGAAGACCTCGGGGGCCGTGGTGGCCGCGGTCGCCGCGCCGGCGGGAGCGGCGGCGAAGGCGGCCCAGGAGTCCCAGCCCCTGAACCTCTCGCTGGATCTTCCCCTGCTCCACGCCTTCGCCGAGGCGGTGCTACCGGAGGAGATCGGCGCGGACGGCGTCCGGGACGCGCTCCGCGATTTCGTCACCTGGATGAACGGGTTCGAGCCGGTCGCCGAGCTGCCGCATCCCTACCTGTCCTCCGTCGAGGTGCAGTACGGCCCGCCGCACCCGGCGCCCCGCTGGGCGTCCCAACTCCAGGCACTCGACCTGCTGGCGACGAAGGAGCACGGGGAGCCGTTCGCCGAACTCCCGGTCGCCACGCGGCGCGGACTGATCGCCGCCGATCTCGAGCGCCACGATGCGGGTGCGGACTTTCCGCGTCCGGCGTACGCCGGCCACGTCGCCGTGGGACTGCTCGCCCGCTTCTATTCGCGGCCCAGGACGGCCGATCTGGCCTACGGCGCCCGCATCAACGCCCGGGCCTGCCGTGACCTCGCATCCGGGGCGACGATGCCCGAGCCCCTCGCCACGACGGAGGCACAGAACTGACCGTGCCCCGGACGATCGAGGCCGACGTCGTCATCATCGGCGGCGGGATCAGTTCCGCGATGGTGGCGGAGCGGGTCGCCGAGGACACCGAGGCGTCCATTGCGGTGATCGAGGCCGGGAACCGGATCTTCGACTTCGAGAACCGGTTCAACACCCGTCGCCGATTCCTCGACTACGGGGAGAACCCGTACCACGGGGACCACATCCCCGGCCACGACTGCAAGAACGCCCAGTCGCGCTCCATGTCGGTGGGCGGGCTCGCGATGCACTGGGGAGGCACGACGCCGCGCTATTCCCCCGAGGACTTCCGTCTCCGGAGCCTCTTCGGCGTCGGTACGGACTGGCCCATCTCCTACGACGACCTCGATCCCTTCTACCAGGAGGCCGAGGAGCGGATCGGGGTGGCGGGCGAGCAGGGGCCGCCCGAGTACGACCCGCGCTCCGGCGGCTACCCGATGGACCCGCTGCCGACGTCCTACAACCTGGGCCTCGCCAAGGGGTGGGCGGAGACGTCGGGCATCCCCTACTGGCGGAACCCGGTCTCCAAGAACTCCCGCCCGTGGCGGGGCCGGCGCGAGTGCATCCGCTGCGACACCTGCTCGATCTGCCCCACCGGGGCCAAGTACAGCCCGGACTTCACGTTCCAGAGCCTCCTCGAGGCGGGACGGGTCACGCTCCACGACCGGACCATGGTGCGGCGGCTCGTTCCGAAGGCGGATTCCGACGCGATCGGGCAGGCGGTCGCGTTCCACCGCGACGACCCGGACGACCCCGTCACCATCCGGGCGCGGCACTTCGTGCTGGCCGCCGGTTACGCGTGGTCATCCCACCTGCTGCTGATGAGCGCGGGCGGCCGTTTCCCGGACGGCATCGCGAACCGCTCCGGGACCGTGGGGCGCTTCATCACGGGGCACCGCTGGGTGAACGCCTTCGTCTCGGTGCCGATGCGGCTCTACCCCGGGGTGTACGGCTCGGACAGCCTGCTCTCCAAGCGCTTTCAGCACAAGGACGACGAAGCCCAGCCGGACGGCAAGTACATCCGCCACGACCTGCGCATCTGGGAATCGGACAGGGGCAAGCGGGCGCGCCTGCGGGACGACAACGGGAACCTGCTGCTCGGCGACGCCGCGCTGAACGACTGGCGCCGGCGGATCGAGACCGGCTCGCTCCGCATGCGGGGCTACTACGACGTGATCCCGGCGCGGGAGAGCGCCCTGACCCTCGAACCGAACCGCAAGAACCCGTGGGGCGACCCGCTCCCGAGAATCGACTTCGTGGACGATCCCGTCTCCGCGGAGCTTCGCGGATATACGGAGGCGAAGATCGAGGAGCGCTTCCGCCGGATCCTCACGGCTGGCGGCGGCGCGATGCTGAACATCAGCTTCGCCTCCGACTACGACCACCCGGGCGGCGGCTGCCGCATGGGAGACGATCCGGACGACAGCGTGGTGGACGCCTGGGGTCGCGCCCACGACCACGAGAACCTCTGGATTGCCGGCGCCCCCACGATCGTGGGTTCGGGCTGCAACAACGGCACCCTGACGTTTGCGGCGCTCTCGCTCCGCACCGCCTCCCGGCTCGCCGGCGAACTCTGATGCGAGCCGGGGGAATCCCGGAACCGTGAACTGTCGCGTGATGGCCCGGTTCCTCCTGTTGGCCGTCGCCTCGTGGCTCCTGGCGGCCTGCGGTTCCGAACCGATTCCCGAGCGGGGGCCGGCGCACGACGCCATGCTGGTCCTCACCGCGGATCGGGTGGTGGACGGCCGGGGCGGCGTCCTGGAAGGCCACGGGGTCGTCGTGCGCGAGGATCGGATCGCAGCGGTCCTGCCCCGGACCGAACTGCCGCCGGACGGTCACCGGTTGGATTTCCCCGGCGGCACGCTCCTCCCCGGGTTCATCGACACCCACGTCCACCTGCACTGGCACTTCGGCGAGGACGGCCGGTACACCAGAGACGATCCGCCCGAGGTGAACGCGCTCCACGCCCTCGAGAACGGCATCCGGATGCTGGAGGCCGGCTTCACCACCGTGCAGAGCCTCGGCGCGGCGGTGGACGGGCCGGTGCGGGACGCGGTGAATCGCGGTGTCATCCCCGGCCCCCGGATCATCACTTCGCTGGGGTCTTTGAACGCCCGCACCGGTGGGCCGTCCGAAATGGCCACGGAGGTGCATCGCCTGGCGGACGCTGGGGCGGACGCCATCAAGATCTTCGCCTCCGAGAGCAGCCGGGACGGCGGCGGGCCGACGCTCTCGCAGGAACAGCTCGACGCCGCGTGCGGGGCGGCGACCGAGCGCGGCCTGCGGACGCTGGTGCACGCCCACGGCCCGGTGAGCGCGACCCGCGCGGCGAACGCCGGCTGCACCACCATCGAGCACGGCTCGCTGCTCGATCAGCCCACCCTGGACATCCTGGCCGAGAAGGGACTCTTCTACGACCCGAACACCTACCTGATCGTCGCCAACTACCTCGAGAACAAGGACCGCTACCTCGGGATCGGCAACTACACCGAAGAGGGATTCCGGCTGATGTCCGAGAACTCGGAAGGCCGGATGGAGATCTTTGGGAAGGCCCTCGCCACCGAGGGACTGCGGGTGGTCTTCGGCACCGACGCGGTCGCCGGCGCCCACGGCCAGAACATCCGGGAGGCGGTGGCACGGGTGGAGCAGGGCGGGCAGGCCCCGGCCGACCTGATCGTGAGCCTGACTTCGCTGGCGGCTGAATCCCTCGGGCTCGGAGACGAGATCGGAACCGTCGCCGAAGGCTATGCGGCCGATCTGGTAGTGGTGGACGGCGACCCGACGCTGGACGTCACGGCCCTCGGCGACGTGAAGTTGGTGCTGAAGGGCGGCCGGCCCTACCGGCCCAGGAACTGAGACGCGGTCTTCCGCGCGTCGCTGAACAGCCGCGATGGCGCCGCGGCTTGGAACGCCGGTCTCCGACCGGCACGCGCGGTGCTCCGCACCGCGCACGGCGCAGCGTTGACTTGCCCGATCGGCCTCCTCTCTCGGTGCTATGCCCCCGACGGGACGTACCCGGACCTCGGTCGCCCAAGGCGGACGTTCGGAACGAAGACGTTTTGCGCCGGATTCGTCGTCAGATGGCAGGTCAAATGACGATCGTTCCGTCATCTGTGCGGAATTGCCGGTCTCTATCGTGTTCGAGGGCGGCAACGCGGAGCCGTACACTCGTTCCCGCCATGACCGGACCCTTCCGACATCGTCTGTTCTGTTTGCTGGCTGCCGCTTTCGCGGTCTTCGCGGCCTGTGGAGGGGGTGGCCAAATGGCGGCCGAGCAGGCTGATGACGGCACCATCGTGCTCACGGCCGACCGGGTCCTCGACGGACGCGGCGGCGTCCTCGAGGGGCACGGGGTGGCGGTGCGCGACGGCCGGATCGTCGCGGTGGCCCCGGCCGCCGACCTTCCGGGTGGCGAACGGCATGACTTCCCCGGCGGGACGATCCTCCCCGGCCTGATCGACACCCATGTCCACCTGAGCTGGCATTTCGGGGAGGACGGGAAGCTGGCGCGCGGTTCCGCCCCCGAGACGGAGGCGATGCACGCGGTGGAGAACGGCATCCGGATGCTGGAGGCGGGTTTCACCACCGTCCAGAGCCTCGGCGCGGCGGTGGATGGGCCGGTGCGGGACGCGGTGAACCGGGGCGTGGTGCCCGGTCCCCGGATCATCACCACGCTGGGCCCGCTCTTCGCCAGCACCGGCGGGGCGGACGAGCTGGCGGCCGAAGTGAACCGGCTCGCCGACGCCGGAGCGGACGCCATCAAGATCTTCGCGTCGGAGAGCATCCGGGTGGGCGGCGGCCCCACGCTCTCCCAGGAGGAACTCGACGCCGCCTGCGGCGCCGCGAACGAACGCGGGCTGCGCACGCTCGTCCACGCCCACGGGCCGGTGAGCGCGACCCGCGCTTCCCGGGCCGGCTGCACCACGATCGAGCACGGCGCGCTCCTCGACCAGGAGACGCTGGACCTGCTGGCGGCGAACGGCACCTTCTACGATCCGAACATCTACCTGATCTTCCAGAACTACTTCGAGAACAAGGACCGCTACCTCGGGATCGGCAACTACACCGAGGAGGGCTTCGCCGCCATGGAGTCCGGCCGGGTGCGGGCGGTGGAGACCTTCGGATTGGCACTCGCCACCGACGGCCTGAAGATCGTCTTCGGCACCGACGCGGTGGCCGGCGCGCACGGGCAGAACGCCCGGGAGGCGGTCGCCCGGGTCGAGGAGGGCGGCCAGGCACCGGCCGATGTCGTCGTGGGGCTCACCTCGCTCGCCGCGGAGTCACTGGGACTCGCCGACGAGATCGGGACGCTCGCCGAGGGCTACGCCGCCGACCTGGTGGTGGTGGACGGCGATCCGGCTACCGATATCGAGGCCCTCCAGCGGGTGCGGCTCGTGATGAAGGACGGGCGCATCCACGATCCGCGCGACTAGGAACAGACCTTGTTCTTCACGCTGTTGATCGTCACGTTCGTGATCGCCGTGGCGGTGTCCTTCGGAGCCGTGCGGCTCTTCGACAAGCCCATCGCTTCCATCCTGCGGCGCATCGTCACGGAGGAACTGAGCGGGGCCTGGCACCGCTACATCAAGTTCGCGGCCTACGTGGTGGGCGTCTCGGCGGGCGTCCGCATCCACGAGCTGGAGCGCTACATCTCGGCGCCCGACACGGATCAGGAAATCCTGGTCCTCACCGCGGAGCGTTGGACGCTCGAGGTCTACCGGACGGTCATCGGGACGCTCCAGGGCATCGCCTGGATGCTGCTCCTGGTGTTCGTGGTGGCGCTGATCGCGTATGTGCTGGCGCGGGGGTTTGAGTTGAAGAACCGCTAGTCGGCGCTCTAACCGCGGTTCGGCCATTGGCCGTGATGGCGCCGCCGGCTTGGAACGCGTCGTGAGGGCTCCGGGGGGTCAGCGCGTGCGGCTGCGGAGGCGCTCCACGGCAAACAGGAAGAACAGCGCGAAGGCGATGAGGAAGGTGGCCGCCGCCAGGATGGTGGGGCTGATCTCCTCGCGGATGCCCGACCACATCTGGCGGGGGATGGTGCGCTGGTTCAGGCCGCCCATGAAGAGGACGATGACCACCTCGTCAAAGGAGGCGGCGAAGGCGAAGAGTGCGCCGGAGAGCACCCCGGGCGTGATCAGGGGCAACTGCACCCGGCGGAAGGTGGTCAGCGGCCCGGCGCCGAGGCTCTGGGAGGCGCGGACCAGGTTGCGGTCGAACCCGGACAGCGTTGCGGTGACGGTGATCACCACGAACGGGGTGCCGAGCGCCGCGTGGGCGAGGACCAGCCCGAAGTGCGACTGGGTGAGCCGGAGGTCCGAGTAGAAGAAGAACATCCCCGCCGCCGCGATGATCACCGGGATCACCATCGGCGAGATCAGGATCCCGGTCACCACGCGCCGGAGCGGCATCGCCGGGCTCGAAAGCCCGAGCGCCGCCACGGTTCCGAGCACCGTCGCGAGGAGGGCGGCGGCCACCCCGATCCCCAGGCTGTTCAGGAGCGCCCGCGACCAGCGGACGTCGTCCACCAGCGCCTCGTACCAGCGGAGCGACCAGGCGTCCGGGTCGAGGCGGAGCATCCCCTCGGTGAAGGTGAAGTAGGGCTCGGCGTTGAAGCTGAGCGGCACGATCACCAGGATCGGCGCCACCAGGAAGACGAAGACGAAGGCGCAGAAGCCCAGGTAGACGGCCCGGGAAACGGCCCCGTCCCGCAGTCCGAAAGCCACGCCGCTACCCGAGCCTCAGGCTCGAAGCCCCCACCAGCCGGTCGTAGACCACGTAGAGCGCTCCCACCGCCACGAACAGGATCCCGCCGAGCGCCGCCGCGAGCCCCCAGTTCAGGGAGGTCTGCATGTGGAAGGCGATCATGTTGGAGAAGAGCTGCCCGCTCGACCCGCCGACCAGCGCCGGGGTGATGTAGTAGCCGATGGCGAGGATGAACACCAGCAGCGAGCCTGCCGCCGTCCCCGGGAGGGTGAGCGGCCAGTAGACGCGGAAGAACGACTGGCGGCGGTTCGCGCCCAGTGAGGACGCGGCCCGCATGAAGTGCGGCGGGATGGTCCGCATCACCGAGTAGAGCGGCAGCACCATGAACGGCAGCAGCACGTGGGTCATCGCGACCAGCGTGCCGGTCATGTTGTAGATCATCGCGATCCGCCCGTCGTCGGCGACGATCCCGAGGGCGACCAGCAGGCTGTTGAGCACCCCGTGGGTCTGGAGCAGCACGATCCAGGCGGTGGTCCGCACCAGCAGCGAGGTCCAGAAGGGGACCAGCACCAGCAGGATCAGCCAGCGGGCGCGGCCCGGCGGGGAATTCGCGATCAGGTGGGCGATCGGATACCCGAGCAGCAGGCAGAGCAGCGTGACCGCCGCGCTGACCATGAGCGTCCGGAGCAGCAGCGGGACGTAGATGCGGAGTTCCTCGGGTTGGCGGACGATGGACCCGGCGGCGTCGCGGTCGAGGTCGAGCGCCCGCAGGTAGTGGCGCACGGTGAAGCGTTCGCCGGCCGTCCGGATCGCCCGCCAGGTGGCCGGCTCGCCCCAGGCGGGATCCCCGCCCATCAGGGTTTCCCGGGCGGTCGCCGCCGGGGCCTCCGCCGTCGCCCGGGCCCCCCGCACGATCACGGTGCGCATCCCGCTCGCCACCCGGTTCACCCGCCCGCCGAGGCGGCCGGCCAGCCGGCCCTCGAGCGCGGTCTCGAGCTCCCGGGCGGCGGCCGCGAAGACCGGTTCGCCGGGCAGGGCCTCCCCGTCCCACGCCTCGAGGAGGGCGAGCGTTTCCGGGAGCGCGTCCGCGACCAGAGGGTCGTAGACGCTCCGGGACAGCATCGTCCCGAGCGGGAAGAGGAACGAGAAGCCGACGAAGGCCACGAGCGGCAGGGTGAGCCCGGCCGCGCGGAGCCGGGTCCGGGCCGGCGGGCCGACCGTGCGCCGCTCCGTCATCGCGCGAGCCAGGCGCTGAAGCGCTCGTTCACCTCGTCGAGGTGGTCGCTCCACCAGAGCGTGTCGCTCGTCAAGACGCGGCCGAGGTTCTCCGGGCTGGTGGGCAGGTGCGGGAGCATGGGAACGCCGGTCTCGCGGTGGGTCGTGACGAGTGGCAGCGCCGAGCGCCGGGTGGGGCTGTAGGCGATCTCCCCGCTGAGCCGCGCCATGGCTTCCGGCGAGGACGCGAAGCGGAGGAACTCGAGTGCTTCCTTCAGGTGCGGCGTCCCGGCCACGATGCCGGTCTGCCCGATGTCGAGCACCTGTCCGTCCCAGACGATGACGAACGGCTGGTTCTCGAGCACCTGGGCGTTGAAGATGCGCCCGTTGTAGGCGGTGGACATCGCCACCTCGGCGTCGGCGAGCATCTGCGGCGGCTGGGCGCCGGCCTCCCACCAGACGACCTGGTCCCGGATCGTCTCCAGCTTGCCGAAGGCCCGTTCCATCCCCGCCTCGGTGCCGAGGACGACGTACACCTCGTCCGTCGGAACCCCGTCGGCCATGAGGGCGAACTCCAGATTGACCAGCGGGCTGCGGCGCATCCCGCGCCGGCCGGGAAAGCGCTTCAGATCGAAGAAGTCTCCGAGCGCCGCCGGTTTCTCACCGGGGAAGCGGTCGGGGTGGTAGGCGACCACCGTGGAATAGAAGACGTTCCCCACCCCGCAGTCGCCGTTCGCTTCCGGCCAGAAGTCCTCGGCGGCCGGGGAACCGTCGGCGCCGGGCCCGAGCAGGCCGTCCGGGATCAGTTCCAGGAGTCCCTCGTCGCAGCCCCGCGTCGCGTCGAACATCTCGAGGTCCACGAGGTCCCAGTGGACGTTTCCGGTGTCCACCTGGGTGCGGATCTCGGCGAGCCCGCCGTTGTAGTCCTCCCGGGCGAGGGTCAGTCCGGTCTCCGCCTCGAAGGGTTCGTAGTGCGCCTTGGTAACCGCCCGCGCGTAGGCCCCGCCCCAGGAGACCACGGTCAGCGAGCCGGGTCCGTCTCCCGGTCCGCACGCCGCGGCCAGCGCGAGCGCGGCGGCGGGGACGGCGTGCCTCATGACCTCGCCAGCCAGGCGCTGAACCGTTCGTTCATCTCGTCGAGGTGCTCGGTCCACCACGCGAAGTCGCTGCGCAGCGCGTTCTGGAGATTCCCCGGACTCGTGGGCAGATGCGGCCGCATGTCGGCGCCGGTCTCTGCGTGGGTGGACACCAGCGGCAGCGCCGACCGGCGCACCGGGCCGTAGGCGATGTAGCCGGTGAGCCGGGCGAGCGACTCCGGCGAGGTGATGAACCGGATGTATTCGAGTGCGATGTCGAGGTTGGGCGAGCCCGCGACGATGGCCATCTGCCCCCAGGCCAGCACCTGTCCGTCCCAGACGATGACGAAGGGCTGGTCCTCGAGGACCTGGGCGTTGAAGATGCGCCCGTTGTAGGCGGTGGACATCACCACCTCGGCGTCGGCGAGCATCTGGGGCGGTTGGGCGCCGGCCTCCCACCAGACGACGTGATCCCGGATGGTGTCCAGCTTGCGGAAGGCGCGCCGCAGTCCCTCCGGGGTGTCCAGCACGGCATACACCTCCGCGGGGGGGACGGCGTCCGCCAGGAGGGCGAACTCCAGGTTCACGAGCGGGCTGCGGCGCATGCCGCGGCGGCCGGGGAAGCGTTCGAGATCGAAGAAGTCCGCGATCGTGGATGGCTTCTCGTCCGGAAAGCGGTCCGGGTGGTAGGCGTAGATCGTCGAGTAGAAGGTGTGCCCCACCCCGCACTCGCTGAGGGTGCCGGGCGAGAAGTCCTCCTCCGCCGGGGCGCCGTCCGCGCCGGGCGCGAGGATGTCCTTGGGGATCCGTTCGAGGAGCCCCTCGTCGCAGCCCCGGAGCGCGTCGGACATCTCGAGCGACAGCACGTCCCAGTGGACGTTCCCGACGTCCACCTGCGTCCGGATCTGGGCGAGCCCGCCGTTGTAGTCCTCCCGTCCGATCACCACCCCGGTCTCGGCCTCGAACGGTTCGTAGTAGGCCTTGTTCACCGCCCGGGCGAAGGAGCCGCCCCAGGAGACGGCGGTCAGCGAACCGTTCGGGGGCTCGGTGGCGCAGGCGATCCCGGCCATGAGGCCCAGGGCGAGGAGGACCCTCGGCGCGCCGCGTTGCGCGTCGCTCACGGTTCCGCCGCTTCGGGCTCGTGATCGAGCGCCCGGCAGTCGGTGGGGGTCCAGCCGATGCGGACCCGGTCTCCGGCGATCACGGCGCCGTGGCCCACGATGTTCGGGATCTTCACGATGAAGTCGGCCGTCCCGAGCACGCTGACCACCACCCGCAGGTGGTCGCCGAGGAAGGTCAGGTCCTCGACGCGGGCCTCGAACTCGTTGGCGAAGAGGCCCGGTTCGGGGGCCAGCCCGACCCGCTCGGGCCGGATGGAGAGTGTCGTCAGGTCCCCGATCTCCCCCGGCACCACCCGCAGGGCCCGGATCACCGCGTCCCCGATTCGCACGTCGCAGACGGCGCCGTCGATGTTCTCGATCCGTCCGGAGAGGCGGTTGTTCTCGCCGATGAAGCGGGCCACGAAGTTCCGCATCGGCTCCTCGTAGAGGCCTTCCGGGGTGGCGATCTGCTGCAGCCGGCCGTCGTGGAACACCGCGACCCGGTCGGAGAGCACCATGGCCTCCTGCTGGTCGTGGGTGACGTAGATGCAGGTGATCCCCAGGGTGCGCTGGATGCGCCGGATCTCGTACTGCATCTCCTCGCGGAGCCGCCGGTCGAGCGCGCCCAGCGGCTCGTCCATCAGCACGAGGTCGGGCTCGAAGACCAGCGCGCGGGCGATCGCGACCCGTTGCTGCTGGCCGCCGGAGAGCTGCGTGGTCTTGCGGTTCTCGTAGCCCTCGAGACGGACGAGGCCGAGGGCGCGCGCCACCCGTTTGCGGGTGTCTTCCGGATCCGCCCCGCGCACCTCCAGGGGAAACGAGAGGTTCTGCCCCACCGTCAGGTGCGGGAAGAGCGCGTAGTTCTGGAACACCATCCCGATGCCGCGCTTCCGCGGCGGCAGGTCGCCGATGGGGCGGCCCCGGACCCGGATCGAGCCGGCGGTCGGCGCCTCGAAGCCCGCCAGCATCATCAGGCAGGTGGTCTTCCCGGACCCGGAAGGTCCGAGCAGAGTCAGGAACTCGCCCTTCTCGACCTGGAGGTCGAGCCCGTCCACCACCGGGGTCACCCCGTCGTAGGTCTTCGAGACCCCCTCGAACTCCACGTAGGTTGCGTCGTCCGGTCCCACGAGCACCTCCTTGTTCGTCTCGCAGACGGCGGCGACGATACCGCAGGAGTGTCACAACGACGTGTCACACGGACATGCCGCCCGTTGGCCGCGCGGGCGACAATAACGGCATGAAGAATGCCAGCGCCCGGTTCGGCGACGTCTTCGACGCGGTCGTCCGGAGCCTGCGCGAGAACCCGGAGGCCCGCGAGCTGGCGCCGGAGCTTCGCCGGCTCAGCGACGAGATCCAGTCGCTCTCGCCCTCGCAGCCCTTCGTCGAGGGCTTCGAGCGCGCCTACCGCGTGACCGACGGCGCCCACGCGGGGGGTACGCCGCTCATCGGTCTGGCCGCGGAGATGGTCGCGGACCACGCCCCGGACTCCGGGTGGAGCCGGGAACAGCTCGACGCCTACCTCGAGGGGCTCGGCCCGGCGCGGGCCGCGGATTTTCTGACGGAACTGGCGGCGGCGATCGACTCGTAGTTAGCGGCCCGGCTGGCGCATGCTCCGCACCGGCTGCGGATCGTCCCCGGCCGGCGTGTTGTGCTGCATGATGATCTGCCAGCGGCCGTCCACGTCGATGTAGGTCATCGTGTAGCGGCCTTCGTGGACCGTCATCCGCTCCTTGCCGTCGTAGAGGACCGAAAGCGCGTATTCGCCGTAGGCGATGCCGGTGCCGCCGATGACCCGGTACTGCTCGTTGCTGGTCCGGAACTCGGCCCCGGTGGTGTTGTTGAAGAACAGGTTCCAGTCGATGGCGCACGCCTCGCGTCCCTGTTTCCCTGAAGTCGGGCCGCAGGCGTAGAAGGACAGCGCCTCCTCGTGGACGGTATCCAGGAAACCGTCCAGGTTGCCGCCGTTGAGGGCCGCGACCGCGGTCTCGAAGGTGGTCTGGAGCGAGGCGACGTCGGCGACGTCGTTCTCGGCGGTTGCGGCTGGCGCGGCGATCAGAGCCAAGCCGGCGAGCGCGAGAGCCAGCGAACGAGTGGAAGTCATGGGCTTTCCTCCGGGGGCGGCGAATCGTACGTCAGAAGGTCTGCGTCAGGCCGTATCTCGTTCCACGGCCGCCAGTCGTGCTCGTCGGAGTCGTTCTGAGACGGTGGATCAAGTAGCTGATCGTCTCCCGCAGCGTGCGCCTCGCGGGCGGCCTCGGCCCAACCGGCGCGCGGAGAACGCACCGCGCTCGCCGTCAGCCTCCCCGGTTCCGCCCGGAGCTCGACCTCATCGGTGAGCCCGGCCTCGTCGAGCAGGGCCTTGGGGATACGGATTCCCCGGGAGTTTCCGATGCGGACGATCTTGGCCAGTACGGTCACAGGCGCATGGTAGTTCTGTTCGGTTCGAGGCACGACCAGCCGGACGCGGGATCAGAACGCCTTCAGCCAGGTCAGCTTGGCGACCGCGGTCCGCCGGGTCCAGGGATCGAGGCGCGGGTCGAGCGTGTCGTCGGTGATGTAGCCGGTGTCCAGCACCAGGAACAGGTCGCTCCCCGGCGTGTGGATCCAGTCCACCCGTATGTTCGCCTGGAGCTCCTTCGAGAGGTTGTCCCACTGGATGAAGGCCCCGGCGAACAGCTTGCGGCTGACGGCGCCCTCGACGTTGACCGCGATCAGGGTGGTGGCGAAGTCGCCGTCCGGCACCGGCAGGGAGATCTCGTTTCGCGAGACCTCGGCGCCGATGGTGAGGTGCGGTCCGGTCTTGAGGCTGACCCCGCCCCGGACCTCGCTCCGGTCCCCGCCCCAGAAGCTTCCGGTGGATCCGAAGACGGTGCCGGAGAACACCCGGCTGTCATTGGTCCGGGCGCCCAGCGCGTAGGAGGTGAACCGGTAGTCGCCCGGGCTCAGCAACCGTCCGCTGATCGAGGCCGGGCCGTGCAGCCGTTCGAACCGGCTGGTCCAGTCGAACGCGACGGTCTCTCCCGACTCGAACACGAACCCCAGGCTGGAGCCCGCCCGGCGGGATTGCAGTTCGCCGTCCGTGCCGAGAATCCGCTCCCCGTTCAGCTGGATCCAGGAGCTTCGCGCCCAGTCGCTCGCCTCGAAACGGGGCGTGAGGGCAGTCCGGACGTTCCACTGGTCCTGGTCGCGCCGGCGGACGAAGCCGAGCGCGGGGTCGAACGCCTTGCCGACGTGGGTGCGCTGGATCCGCAGGCCGTAGCGTTCGTTCTGCAGTTCCAGTTCGGCCCGGGCGGCCGCGTTGCCTTCCTCCGCTGCGGCGTCCTCCGAGTCCCAGACCCGCGCGCCCCACATCCGGAACTGGGAGCTGCTCCAGAACCGGGTGACGAAGTCGGCGCCGGCGGTGCGGCTGCTCGATTCCCCGGCGTCGAGGCTGGTGGCGATCGCCCCCACGGTGGTGCGTTCATGGAGGTTCGCCTGGAGCCGCACCACCGAGTTCCAGGCGCCGGCGTCCACTTCGGGAACGCGGCTCTCGGTCCGGAGCGCCAGCGCGCCGACCGAGATGGGTCCGGCCTGACCCGTCAACCGGCCCCCACCCAGGATGTCGTCCTCGAGTCCGATCCGGCGGCTGAAGAACACTTCCGTTTCCTGGGTCGTCCCGAACTCGAAGAGGCCGGCCCGTTCGAGGAAGAACTCGCGCTTCTCCGGGAAGAAGAGATCGAAGCGAGTGAGGTTGATCTGGACGTTGTCGGTCTCGACCTGGGCGAAGT
>CAYUVU010000185.1:0-2470 GCA_964448205.1 uncultured Acidobacteriota bacterium | reverse complement strand
CCCCATACCGGAGGACCAAGCGCCTTGAAATGGGTCACTACGCCGCGAATGCCCTGCGCCTCCGCCACCTCGATGACTTCCTCGACCGCCGCGACCAGGCCGATGTTGTAGTCGCTCTCGTCGCGAATGTGGCTGACGAAGGCGCCGAACGGCGCGATCTCGGCCGCGAGGCGCACGACCTCGTCGTTTTCCGCGTAGCTTCCGGGGGCGTAGTAGAGGCCTCCCGTCATTCCGAAGGCCCCGGCGTCCATCCCGGCCCGCACCAGCCCGGCCATCCGCTCGAGTTCCTCCCCGGTCGGGGGGCGGGCCTCCATTCCGAGCACCTCACGCCGGACGGCGCCGTGGCCAATCATCAGGGCTACGTGGACGCCGATCCCTCCCTCCTCGAAGCGGCGCCGCTGCTCCGCGAGGTCCACGTCACCACCCCCGTCGGGATTCACCATCACGGTCGTGATCCCCTGCCGGATGACCGGTTCCCCCACGCGGAGCTCGGGCGTGGCGAGCCCGGGGCCGGCATGCGAGTGCGGATCGATGAAACCGGGCATGACGGTGAGTCCGGCCGCGTCCACCTCACGCGCGTCCGCGGGGACCTCGGCGGCGGCAATGACGCCGACGCGCGCGATGCGCTCGCCGACGACCAGCACGTCGCCCCGAACCCACGGGTTCCCGGTCCCGTCGAGGATCCGGCCGCCCCGGAAGAGGACCGCCGCACCCTCCCCGGTCTCCGGCGGCGGAGCCGTCGAGCAGGCGAAGGCGAGCATCGTCCCGGCCAACGGGAGCATTCGGGATCGGTTCGGCAGGTCGCTCACCCGGTCCATCCTACGGGAACCGACCCATATACTCGCCGGCAAATTTGAACGTGCGAACGGCGGCGATCATTCCCGCACCCGACGGCGGGCCCGAGCTTTCCCGGGTGCTGGCCTCGCTTCCCCACGGCCACCTGCGGGAAATCGTGGTCGTCGGCAGCCCGGGCGCCAACCTCCCCGACACCGTGCGGCGCTACGGCGCCACCGCCGTCGAGGAAGGACGCGCGGGGTACGGGCGCGCCTGCCTCACCGGAATGGTCCACCTCGCGCCCGAACCTCCCGACGTCGTGGTGTTCCTGCGCGGTGACGGCACGGACGACGCCGAGGAACTGCCCGCGGTGCTGTCACCGCTCCTGTCTCCGGAAGTGGACTTCGTGGTGGGTTCGCGGAGCCGGGGGGAACCGGATCCCGGGGCCTATCCGGGTCTGGTCCGCTTCGGACACTGGATCGCGACGCGGCTCATCCTCCTGCTCTACGGCTACCGCTTCACGGATCTCGGGCCGTTTCGGGCCATCCGCTGGCAGACGCTTTCGCAGCTCGGCCTTTCGGACCCGGACTACGGCTGGCTCGCCGAGATGCAGGTAGGCGCCGCCCGGGCGGGCATCACCACGGTCGAAGTCCCGGTTTCGAGCCGGCGGCCCACCCGGGGAGGCGGCCGGGATTCGACGCTCCCCGGCTTCTTCCTCGCGGGCCTCAAGGTCCTGCTGACGGTGCTGCGGCCCCGGAGCGCAGATCCCCCGCGCATCCGGAAAAGGGATGCCCAACCGGAAGCCGGCTAGCATGTTTCGCCGAACCAAGATCATCGCCACGCTGGGTCCCGCGACGCGCTCCACGAGGACCATCGAGGCGCTCGTCGACGCGGGGATGGACGCGGCCCGGCTCAATTGCGCCCACGAGACCGCCACCAGCCTGCAGAGCCGGGTCCGCGCCGTGCGCCGCGCGGCCCGCAAGGCGGGCCGGGCCGTCGCCACGCTCGCCGATCTCGCGGGGCCGAAGATGCGGGTCTGCGAGGTGCCGCCGGACGGCGTCGAGCTGAGACCGGGAGCCCCGTTCGTGCTCACCTCCCGGACGGTCGCCGGGAGCGCGGAGGCCGTTTCGACGACGTATCCCCAACTCGCCCGGGACGTGCGTCCGGGGGACTTCATCCTGATCGACGACGGCCTGCTGAAGCTGCGGGTTCTCAAGAGCACCGACCGCGACGTGCACACCGAAGTGGTGGTCGGGGGCGTCCTCCTTTCCCGGAAGGGGATCAACCTGCCCGGCGTGCCGCTGTCCGGGCCTTCGCTCACGGTGAAGGACCGGACCGACCTGCAGGCCGCGGTGGACGCCGGGGTGGACTACCTCGCGGTGTCCTTCGTCCAGCGGGCGCGGGATGTCGAGACGGTCCGGGGGCTGCTCGCGCGGCTGGATCGCGAGGACATCCCCATCATCGCCAAGATCGAGCGGCCGGAGGCGCTCGAGAACCTCGAGGAGATCCTCCATGTCTCCGACGGAGTGATGGTCGCCCGCGGCGACCTGGGCGTGGAGACCTCGTCCGAGCGCGTTCCCATCGTCCAGAAGTGGGTGATCCGCCAGGCGAACTCCCGGGGGAAGATCGCCATCACCGCGACCCAGATGCTGGACTCGATGATCTCCCATCCGATGCCGACCCGGGCCGAGGCTTC
>CAYUVU010000184.1:0-5314 GCA_964448205.1 uncultured Acidobacteriota bacterium | reverse complement strand
GCCCTCCGCCTCGTTGCCGCCGGCGCGCTCCTATCGGCGGCGGCCGCAGCGCAGCCCGCACCCGCGGAGCCGGCGGCGGAGCTCGCCGCCCTCGAGACGGCCGGCTCGCAGCTCCTCTTCGACTACGACTTCGACGAGGCGATGGAGCACTACGCCCGGGTCAGCGAGCGCTTCCCGGAGCACCCCACCGGGCCCTACAACCTCGCCACCACGGTCTGGACCCGGCTGGCCCAGCGCAGCAACGGGATGCGCGGGTCGAGCCTCCGCAACGACCGCTTCTTCTCCCAGCAGGGCCGTCCGGACGCGACGCCGGAGGAGGAGGCCGCCTTCCGCGAGCACCTCGAGGAGGCGTACCGGCGGGGGCGGGCGCTCCTCGAACGCGATCCCGACGACGTGGAGGCGCTCTACTACCTCGGCGCCACCGAGGCGCTCGAGTCCGGCTGGTCGGTGATCGTGGACCGGGCCTGGTTTCGCGCCGCCCGGCAGATCCGGCGCGGCGTCGGCCGCCACCGGCGGGTGCAGGGACTCGATCCCGGCTTCCGGGACGCCTTCGCGGTTCCGGGCGCCTACGACTACGGGATCGCCACCCTGCCGCGGCCGCTCCGCTGGCTCGCCTTCGTGTTCGGGATGCGCGGCGACCGGAACGGGGGACTCGACGGGGTGCGGATCACCGCCGACGAGGGCCGGCGGGCGCGCTGGGGCGGGCTGTGGACCTGGGCGCTGCTGATGCAGCGGGAGGAGCGGGAGGACGAGGCGCTGGCGGCGATCCGGCGGCTGAACACCCGGTTCCCGAAGAACCCGGACTTCGTGCTCGACGAGGTCAGCATCCTGACCGCCCGGGGCGATTTCGAGGCCGCCCGCGAACTCGCCGAGCGGGTCCTTGAACGCCGGGAGTCCGGCTTCGGGAACTACCGGCTGGCGCTGCCGGGGCTCACCGAGGCCCGGCTCGGCGAGGCGCTGCTGTTCCAGGAGCGCTGGGAGGAGGCCGAGGCGGTGTTCAGCCGCGGCCTGGAGGCCGGACCGAACCCCGAGGTGCGGGCGATCCTGCTCTTCCGGCGCGGGAACGCCCGGGACGGCGCGGGGAAGCGGGGCACCGCGCTCACCGACTACGGCCGCGTCATCCGGGACGACGCCGACCCGGTCCTCGGCGAGTGGGCGGAGGAGCTGAGGCGGGCCCCCTGGCCGGACGCGGCCCCGGAGGGCTCCCACCCGGCCCGGTAGCGGGTACGGCTTGGACCGCCGGTCTCCAGACCGGCACGCGCGGCGCTCCGCGCCGCGCACGTCGTAGCTCCCATCCTCCCCGCAGGACGCACAGCTTGAAACTCCAATCCGCGACTCCATGGCTCCCTCCTCCGCAGTAGCATTGAAGGGCGCCATCGCGCCGAGTCCATGCTGATCGAGCAAGAGCCACTCATCGAGGAGAACGCCGCAGTTTCCGGGGCGGCCCGTTCAGAGATTCCTGCCCAGTTGGACTCGATGCGAGACCTGGACAACGGCTGGCTGGAAGGCAGCGGGCTCGCTCCGAAGGCCGACGGACTCGACTGGCTGGCCGAGACCTTTGGGCTCAACTATCCCGACGATGCGCCCCGGCCGCATCTCTATCCGACCGAAGAGGGCGGGGTGCAGGCGGAATGGTCCCTCGCGCACTGGCGTGTGTCGTTGGAGATCAACCTCCAGACCCGTTGCGGCAACTGGTTTGCCCTGAACCTTGAGACAGACGACGTTGACGAGCGGCAGCTCCGATGCGATGAGACGCCGGACTGGCAGTGGCTCGTCCGGCGCATTCACGACTTGTCTCAGGGTCTCGAGTGACGGGCGAAACACCACTCTGGCGGCAAGTCAACCCACACTGGATCCGGGAGGGCCGAGTCTCCTCCCAAGCGTTCAGGCCCACGAAGAAGGACGCGAACCGCCTATCCGTTGATAACGGGGACTTGATCTCCGCCCGGGAGGCCTACCGCAGCTTCAGCGCGCGCTTCGAGTCCGCGGGGGTACTCGCGGTCTTGGTCGCAGAGTGCGAAGCTCAAGATCTGCAAGTCGTTCCGGATGGCCTGGAAGGTCGTCCGGCCCACACGGCGATTGACTTCGGCGGCCTGTCGGTGAACAGGAAGAGGAAGGCTGCAGAACGCCTGCGGGACCGCGCCGTCCGACGCGGATGGCAGGCTCAATCGCCAGCGACTTCCCGACTTCGTCGTTTTGCTCCCTAGTGCGGACGGCGTGGGAGCGCAGGAGCCGCGCCGGGCGCCCTGGCCGGACGCGGCGCCGGAAGGCTCCCACCCGGCCCGGTAGCGCGTATGGCTTGGAACGCCGGCTTCAGCCGGCACAGCCCGCCGGAGGCGGGCGGCGGGACGGACCTCATTCGCCGGGATGGCTCGGCTCGCCCGCCAAACGCACCCGGGGTAGCGATGAACCGCCCGCGACCCTGCGGGCCGCTCTGCCGGCTGAAGCCGGCGTTCCAAGCCGGCGGCGCCATCACGGCTGGTGGCCAACCCCGCACGACTGCGTTTTCACGGCAACTGCGGCGCTACAACTGCGGGATTCTGGCCTTGGCTTCTGAGAGCTTTCCGAAGAACCGGAACAGTTTCTTCACATGGAACAGCGCGATCTCCGGGTTTGTGCGGCCGTGGGCCCCTTTGGGCAGCGCAACGAAGGCTCTCGGCTTGAGGGCCGGACAGTAGATGTGGATTCCGTGCTCCTTGCGCTTCATCTCCCAGCCGGGGAGAAGCTCATCCATCCACTTCGTCAGTTGGTTCCAGCGGATCTGGCCGGAACTCACCGCCAGATCCCGCGGCGGTCAAGCCGCCATTTCGAGCGCTGGGGATACGACGACTCTCGGTTCCGGATTCAGGGCCGGCGACGACTTTGACGGCTGGAGGCGCTCGATGTTGATTTCGGCTGGAAGAGCCTCGGTTTCGCGTCTGAGGTCGGCGCCCTCGGCGGGGGTCGTTCCCGCCCGGATGGCGCTACGGGCCGTCTCCCACTCCGCGACGCTCTCATCGTCGGTGGCCGCGATGAAGTCCGTGGCTGCTTTCTCGAACGCCTGGAACGTGTCAGCGTCCTTCGCCAGGTCGAACAGGGTCGCGGCCAAACCCCGCTTGAAATCAACGTAGGCGGAGTTCATGTCTTCACCGCCTGCCGCCAATCCTCCCGGGTTGACACCATAGACGCAGGTAGCTCCGTATTCCTCGACACAGGTGATCCGGCCCCGGATGCGCACGTCAGCCACGAAACGACGCCCGTACACGGGAATCCGGAACTGGAAATAGAGAGGGAGGATCATCGGGCCGTGGTGGGGAGGTCGCTGTTTACCCGATTCTATTGCGCCCGTCAAAGCCAATGCCCGCAATCCCGGGCGATCCGCATCGCCCCTCGTTCCTATAATCGCCCGGATGTCGCTCCGCCGCACCCCGCTCCACGCGCTCCACAAGGAACTCGGCGGCAGGCTCGTCCCGTTCGCCGGCTGGGAGATGCCGGTGCAGTTCGGCGGCGTGGTCTCGGAGCACATGGCGGTGCGGCGGCAGGCCGGGCTCTTCGACGTGAGCCACATGGGCGAATTGCGGGTCAGCGGGCCGGACGCGCTGCCGCTCCTGCAGCGGCTCACCCCGAACGACGTATCCCGGCTGGTTCCGGGCCGGGCGCAGTACTCGGCGCTCACCACCGACGCGGGCGGCTTCGTGGACGACATCATCGTCTACCGGCGTGGGGAGGAGTCCTTCCTGGTGGTCACGAACGCCGCGAACACCGCCCGGGACCTCGCCTGGATCCGGAAGCGGGGCGGGACGGCCGCGGAGTGCGTGGAGGACCTGAGCGACGAGACCGCGCTGCTCGCGCTCCAGGGGCCGCGCGCGCAGGCCATCCTCCAGACGCTGACCGAGCTGGACCTCACCACGGTCCGCTACTACCGGTTCGCGGAGGGCGAGGTCGCGGGGGTCCCGGGGACCGTCGCCAGGATGGGGTACACCGGGGAGGACGGCTTCGAGATCATGGTGCCCGCGGACCGGGCCGAGGAACTTGCGCGGCGGCTCCTCGACGCGGGGGCGCCGGAGGGGCTCGTTCCCACCGGGCTCGGCGCCCGGGACACCCTGCGGCTCGAGGCCAAGATGGCCCTCCACGGGAACGACATCGACGAGGACCACTCCGTCGAGGAGGCGGACCTCGGCTGGATCGTGAAGCCCGACAAGGGCGAGTTCATCGGCCGCGACGTCCTGGTGGCCCAGCGCGAGAACGGCGTCACCCGGAAGCTCGTCGGTTTCGAGCTGCGGGACCGGGGGGTGCCGCGCCACGGCTATCCCATCGTGGTGAACGGCGAGCCCTTCGGCGAGGTGACGAGCGGCGGGCACGCCCCCTTCCTGAAGAAGAGTCTCGGGCTCGCCTACCTGCCGGCGGACGCCTGCGAGCCCGGCCAGGCCTTCGAGGTCGTGATCCGGGGACGTCCCGTCCCCGCGGAAGTGGTGCCCACGCCGTTCTACGTCCGGCCCGGCAAGAAAAAGAAGAAGAAGAAACGCGCAGCGGCGGCTGCCGTCTGACCCAGGAGAACCCTCCCGGAGAACCGATGACCCCCGACGATCTCTACTACAGCAAAGAGCACGAATGGCTGCGCCTCGAAGGGGACGGCTCCGCGACGATCGGCATCACCGACCACGCCCAGCAGGAACTCGGGGACATCGTGTACGTGGAGCTCCCCGACCCGGGCAGCGCCCTCGAGGCCGACGACGTCATGGGCAGCGTGGAGTCCGTGAAGGCGGTCTCCGAGATCTTCTGTCCGGTGGCGGGCACGGTGGCCGCGGTCAACGAGTCCCTCGAGGACGCTCCCGAGGCGGTCAACTCGGACCCCTACGGCGACGGCTGGCTGATCCGGCTGACGCTGGACGACGCGGGGTCGGTGGCGGCCACGATGCTCTCCGCGGCCGACTACGACAAGCACGTGGCGAGCGAGGAGTAGGGCTTGGAACGCCGGGTGCCGGCCGGGGTTACGCGCGTTTGCGCGGCAACGCCCCACCAAAGTCCTTGCGGTCGGCAGGCGTGCGAATGTCTCCCTCCGGGCCGGCGTGAGACGCCGGACCGACGATCCCGGAAAGGACGGCGCGCAGGGCCTTCGCGTCCACGCACGCTCCCCGGCAGACGCAGAGGACGTGCGCCGGACGGCCATCGCTCGACGGCCGCACTGCGAGGGCGTCCGAGGCCTCGCACGCCGGACAGTCGCCGATCCACTCGGAGTCGGACTTCCGGAGCCCGAGCGCCGAGCCCACGCGAGCCGCGCCGCCGTTGCAGCGGTAGGGGACGATGAGCGTGCTCATGGCGGCCCCGCCTCGGT
>CAYUVU010000183.1:0-8541 GCA_964448205.1 uncultured Acidobacteriota bacterium | reverse complement strand
GTCTGGGCGCGGTGCTGGGTCCGGAAGCCGATCATCACGATCGTTCCCTCGCCGTGGTCCACCGACACCATGGCAGCCTTGTCCGCGATCGCCTCCTCGCCGAGCAGCCAGCCGCTCTGGTAGTCGGGCGGCGTCTGGCCGGGATCCTCCCGTCCCAACATGCCCTCCTTCGAGTCGGCGGGGAGGACGATGACGTCCCAGCGCTCGTGCAGGTCGCCGGCCAGGATCTCCGGGTCGAAGAGGCTCGTGTACTCGAACCCGAAGTCGTCGAGAAGCCAGCGGGTCCAGCCCTCGTCCATGTTCCCGCCGTAGTAGCGCTGGTACATCCCGATGCGCTGCTGCGAGAGCGGCTGCGCCGCGGCTCCAGCGTCGAGGGCCGAGAAGTCCACTCCGGTCGCCGCGGCGACCTCGCCCAGCGTCGCGGCGGACGTCCCCGCAGCGACGATGAAGTCTCCGGGCCGCGCCCCGCCGCCGTCACCGGTCGCGCGGCTGACGGAGGCGCCCGCCGCGAAGAGCATGTTGACGGCCCGGAACGCGTCGTTCAGCGCCCCGTCCACCCGGTAGCCGTTCGGCGCCGCGGAGGCGACGTCGCCTGCGGTTAGCGGGCGCTCGGTGACCACCTCGAGGTCCGCTTCCACCGGCGTCCGCGCCTCGTCCACCCGCACGCCCATGAACTCGGCGATCACGTCACCGGACATGTCGTAGGGGCGGATCGGGTCCCCGTCCCGATTGCGGGTGTAGCTGTTGTCCGGGTAGAAGGTCCGGCCCAGGAGCCATCGGATCACGCCCTGTTTCGGCTGGGCCATGGAGACCACCCAGCTTCCCGGCCCGTACACCCGGCCCTCGTGCGTGAAACCGGTGGCCGAATGCTCCACGGTGATCCCCTGGAGGAGCAGCTTGTCGATCATCTTGCCCATGGTCAGCGGGTCGTGCTGGCTCGCCGGCACGATGTAGGCCTTCACTTCGCCCTCGGCGCCGCGCCGGGTCTGGCGGCTGGCCTTGAGCCAGGCGTTCCGCAGCACGGTCTTGCGGTTGCGGGCCGCGATCTCGAGCGGCGTGAAGGTGGCTGCGATCTGCCGTTCCACGATGTCGCGGACGTGCCACCAGCCGCCGGGCCAGGGGTTCGGGAAGGTGGTCTGTGCTTCGTATTCGGGAAGCTGCCGGGAGCCGCGCAACTGGTCCGGATGGACGTAGAGCGGCGTTGCGAGCCGAGCGCTGGCGGACTCGGTGAGCATGCCGGCGATGTTGTGGAAGGGGGTGATCCAGTGGAACCCGAAGTGCCCCCAGCCGGAGTAGATGGCGGAGGTCACCGTGCCCTCGAAGCCCTCCTCCTCCATGCGGTAGGCCATATGGGCGCCGTACCAGGACATCTCCCGCCAGACGAGCGGATCCGCTCCCGGACGGATGGGCTCGGCGTAGGGCGGCAGGTAGATGCGGGCGGTGTAGGCCCCCATCTGGTGGTGGTCGATGAACCCCTGCGGGATCCAGTCGCGGAACAGCAGCGTGGCGACGTAGCGCGACTCCACGGTGTTCTGCATGAAGGCGTCGCGGTTGTTGTCGTGCCCGATGTAGTGGTGGTAGAGCCCCGGCGGCTGCGCCGCCTCGTATTCGGTCCCCACCCAGCGGTCGTACCACTCGTTCACCAGGTCCACTCCGTCCGGATTCATGGACGGGACCAGGATCGAGATGGTGTTGTCGAGGATTTCGTGGATCCCGGGGTCGTCGCGGGTGGCGAAGCCCCAGACGATCTCCGCCGCGGACTGACTGGCGGCGACCTCCGTCGAATGGAGCGCGTAGCCCTGGAGGAAAACCACCTTGCCTTCGGCGATGGCGGCGTCGATCTCGCCCTGGGAATGCCCGCGCGGATCCTGCAGGATGGCGTTCATCCGCTGGTACTCGTCGAGCCGCGCGAGGTTTTCCGGAGAGGAGACATACAGCACGAGAAAGGGGCGGCCGAGCGTCGAGGAGCCCACGTTCTCGACCTGGACCCGGTCGCTCTGCTGGCCGATGAGCTCGTAGTACTCGACGAGCCTGTCCCACTTCGCGAGCTTGCGGTCGGCGCCCATGCGGTGGCCGAAGAACTCCTCGGGGGTGGGGATCTGGGCGGCGGCGTGGGTGGCGAAGGCGCCGAGGACGAGGGCGCCCATGAAGGCGAGGGCGCGGAGGATGCGGGGGGCGGAGCTGGTGGTCATGGCGGAAACGGTGGGAGTTGCTGGAGGAAAATGGGGCAACCTGTCAGCTGCGGGGGGTCCGAAGAATACCGGCGGACCGGGCTGAAGCCGGCGCGCTACTGGCGGCGTGAGAGCCAGGCGTCCAGACTCCAGCGGTCCTCGTGGAAGAGTACGAGGGCCACGACGAGCAGGATGGTGCGCGGCAGCACGTGGGCGTTGAAGGCGAAGAGGGGTTCGGCGAGGAGGTGCCCGAAGGTGACGAGGACCAGGACTCCGCCGAGCCCGAGGGCGGCCGGCCAGCGGAGCCAGCCGAGGAGCATGAGGCCGCCGCCGATCAGTTCCACGAACGGGACCGCGGTCCCGGTCGCCCAGAGCGCCCAGGCCGGCAGCCAGGTGTCGGCGTAGGGCTCCACGAAGCCCGATTGCGCGTGCGTCAGCGCGCCGACGGTGAACACCTTCCACCACCCGGCCATGAAGAAGGTCAGGCCGACGATCGCCCGCGCCACGAACGCCGCGAGCGCCCGGGCATCCGCGGGCGGTCGGGAGGACACGGGGGCGCCGGTGCGCTCCGTCAGGCGATGATCAGCGTCCGCGGGTGCTGGTTGTTCTGCTCGAGGAAGGTCTGCTTGACCTCGAGTTCCTCGGCCGTCGGCTGCCGGTAGCCGTTCGCGTCGGTGGCGCGCGAGGTGACGGTGTGCTCACCCGGCGTTGCCCCGTGCCAGTCGTAGGTGAAGAACTTCCACGAGTACTTCTCGGTCATCGTGGGATCGAGGGTCGCGGCCTCCCACGGCCCGTCGTCCACCCGCACCTCGACCGACTCGATGGGAGTGCCGTCGTGCAGGATCACCCCGAAGACGCGGTGGTGGCCGTTCACCTTCGTCACCCGGGCGACGAACGACTTCAGCCGCATCTTCGTGATCGCGGTCTCGACCCACTTCATCTCGCCGTTGATCATCTCCCCCTTCAGGGTGCGGTACCAGCGCGCCTGGTACTTGCCGAGATAAGGGTCCTCCTGCACGTGGATCTCGGAGAGCCACTTCACGTTCGGCGCGCCGTACCAGCCGGGGACCAGCAGCCGGAGCGGACGGCCCTGGTGCGCGGTCAGCGGCTCGCCGTTCAGGGCGTAGGCCAGCAGCGGCTCGTCCGACAGCCCCTGGTCCCGTGACAGGCTGCGGCCGTACTGCTGGTCCACCGGGAACGTCCGGCCCCGGAACGTCACCTCTTCCTCGCCGTGATCGGCGCCGAAGAAGACGATCTCGCGGGCGCGGTCCATGAGGCCCGCCCGCTCGAGGACCGCCCGCAGCGGGACGCCGGTCCAGTGCCCGTTGCTCGACAGCCCGTTCAGGGGGCCCCGGTTGCCCGAGCACTCGAACCCGAACACCAGATCCCGGCTCGGCATCGCGCGCAGGTCGGCCAGCGACAGGTTCAGGGTGGAGTTCACCATCCCGGACACCTTCAACCGGTAGGTGTCCGGATCGACGTCCGGATGGCCGTAGTGCTGGGTGGTGAACCACTGGTCGGCCGGGGTGAGCGCCCCGTCGATGTTCCGCACGTCGATGATGCGGCGGTCCGGCGTCCGCGCCAGCACGATCTCTTCCGGCAGGTCGGTGAACTGGACCAGCTCCTCGCCCTGGGCGAGGGCGGGAAACGCCCATTCGGGCAGCCCGAAGACCCCGAGCCCGGCCAGCGCGACACCGCCCTGGAGAACTTCGCGACGAGTTGTCTGTTTCGACATGACTTTCTTCCCCTTCAGTACGCGGTCCCGCGGCGTTGCGGCGGAATCCCGGATCGCCTGCTGATTACGCCGATCATGCTACCAGCCGCGAGCGGTCCGCTCACTCCCGGACGAACAGGAATCCCCGGGCCCGCCCCGCAGAGAGCTCGAATCCGCGGGCGCGGGTTTCGCCCGGGTCCGGCAGGAAACGGACCGTCCCGCGGTCCCAGGCGTAGACCGGCGAGGGACCGTCCGGGTCCTCGAACACCGGCTCCAGCGCCCGCTCTCCGTTCACGCCCACCAGGGTGAGCCCGGGGCGGGCGTCAAGCCGCACCTCGTAGCTCACGTCCAGCTCCCGGCAGCGGTAGACGCCAGCAAGCTCGACCATGTCGGCGAGCGCGGGCTGCGCGTCTTCGCTCGGGTACCCCTCGACGCGCACGTAGCGGAACTCCCGCTGTCCCGGCTGGTGAAGGACGAAACCCTCGGGCCGGGGCTCGAGCCGCAGCCGGGTGTCCCCGGCGAATCCGGAGAGCTCGCCCCCGACGACGGACAACGCGGTTTCACCGCCGCCCCGGACCAGCACGGGACCTTCCTCCTTCCGCTCGATGGAGGCGAGCGACGCCGAGGCGGCCTCCCAGAACCGTCCGGGGCGGATCGGGAATTCCGCCGCCGCCCCCGTGCGAGCGGTGTCCCGCGCCGGCGCCATCTCCCCGGCGAGGAACAGGTCGGCCACCCGCCGCGAGAGCGTCCCGGGATCGGCGCTCGCCGAGTTGCAGAGCACGAAGACCGCAAACGCCGCTTCCGGGAAGCGGAGCGCGTAGGTGCGGAAGCCGACGAAGCTGCCCCCGTGGGAAACCGTGGCGAGCCCCCGGTACTCGCCGAGCCCCAGGCCGCCCGCATAGTCCTGCGCCGAACCGTCGTTGAAGCGCCCCGGGGCGGTCAGCCGCCGCAGCAGGTCCGGTCCGAGGGCCGCCGGATCGAGGAACATGCGTTCCCAGTGCCGCAGTTCGTTCACCGAGGTGTAAAGCCCCCCGTCCCCCACCATCTCGAGGGTGGTCATGTCCTCCTCGAACCCGCCTCCCTCCGCCTCGGACCGGGGCCGGTATCCGGTCGCCCGTCCCGGCACGATTTCCCGGTGCCGGTCGTGGAAGTGGCTGCCGGTCATGCCCACCGGCCCGAAGAGATGCTCCGCGGCGAACTGCCGGAGCGTCAGTCCGGAGACGCGGGGCAAGAGTTCCGCGAGGAGCCAGTAGCCCGAGTTGGAGTAGAGATACTCGGCGCCCGGTTCGAAGTTCAGCCGCTCGAGCTGGCGGAGCGCCGCGAGCACGTCGGCGTCGGTGAAGTGGGCGTCGTCCCCGAAACCCCGAAGCGACATGACCACCAGGTAGTCGCGAATGCCGCTGGTGTGGTGGACCAGATGGCGGATCCGGACCGGGTCCGCCCACGCCGGGAGGTCGGGAAAGTGCTTCCGGAGCGGATCCTCGAGCGACAGGAGCCCCTGGTCCTCGGCCACCAGCACCGCCGCCACGGTGAACTGCTTGGACACCGACGCCATCCGGAAGATGGAATCCGGGGTAAGCGGAATCCCGTAGTCCAGGTTCGCCATTCCGTAGGCGCTCCGGAACACGAACTCCCCGTTCCGGAGAGCACCCGCCGCACAGCCGGGGGCGTCGTCCCGGTCCCACTCGGCGAAGACGGCGTCGATCTCCGCCGGGGACGGTTGGGCCGCGGTGGCGCCAGGGATTGCGAGCGCAAGGGCGAGCAGACCGAGGACCAGCCACCCGTGGCGTGCATCGGCACCGTGCGTCCCGCCAACCGCCGGCTGGCGGTTCCGGTCTGAAGACCGGCGCTTCCGGGGCTCCACCGCTCTTCAGGAGTCCGATGCCGGGGCCGGAATCGGCGTGGGGAACAACCGTACTTCCCCCTTCGGTCCGCCCCCCGCGCCCGGGGTGATGCGGGCCTCGCCTTCCCGCTCGACCTGATCGATCCGCACCACCGCGTGGAGAGGCACGAACGTCCGGGGCACGCCCTTGAACTCGCTCGCGATCCGCTCGCGCGAGGGATCGATGACCTTCTTCGTCTCGTCCCGGAAGATCAGGTCCGCGATCTCCACGAAGCCGAAGATGCCGCCCTGGCTCACCGAACGGGCGTAGACCTCGTACACCTCGCCCTGATTGAGGAACGTCACCCGGTACACGGTGTTCTCGTTCACGTCCAGGGAATGGCTCGGCGGACCCGGATTATCGCACCGGGCGACCGGTAGAATCCGCGCCGTTGAACCGTTCTTCCGCGCCGACCAGGGGCTTCGCCACCCGCGCCATCCACGCGGGACAGCATCCCGATTCCGGCAGCGGCGCGGTTGTCGTTCCTCTCGTCCAGGCCGCCACCTTCATCCAGAAGTCACCGGGCCAGCCGGGGGACTACGAATACTCGCGGACCGGGAACCCGACGCGGGACGCGGTGGAAACCAATCTGGCGTCGCTCGAGAAGGGCGCCGGCGCCGTCGCCTGCGCCTCGGGGATGGCGGCGATCGTGATGGCGTTCGACCTGGTCCCGAGCGGCGGCCGGGTGGTCGCCACCAGCGACAGCTACGGCGGCACCTACCGCGTCGGCGAGAACGTGCTGCGCCCGCGGGGTCTCGATTTCACCTGGCTGGACACGAGCGACACGGAGGCCACCGTCCGGGAGCTGGACGCGGGGGCGGCGATGCTGTTCCTCGAGACGCCCACCAATCCCATGCTCCGGATCGCCGATCTGAAGACGCTTTCCGAAGCGGCCCATGCGGCCGGCGCCCTGGTGGTGGTGGACAACACCTTCATGTCCCCCTACTTCCAGCGTCCCCTGGAACTCGGCGCCGACATCGTGGTGCACTCGTCCACCAAGTACCTGAACGGCCACAGCGACGGGGTGGGCGGGATCCTGGTGGCGCGGGACCCGAAACACCACGAGCGCTTCAAGTACCTCCAGAACGCCGCCGGCGCGATCCTCTCGCCGTTCGAGTCCTGGCTGCTGCTGCGGAGCACCAAGACGCTCGCGCTCCGCATGGAGCGCCACGACCGGAACGCCCGCGAGATCGCCCGGATGCTCGTGGAACACCCGGAGGTCGCGGCGGTCCACTACCCGGGACTCCCGGACCACCCCGGACACGAACTCGCCCGGCGCCAGATGAGCGGTTTCGGCGGCATGGTGTCGTTCGACGTGGGCACCATGGAGCGCGCCCGCCGGGTCATGGAGGGGCTGCGCCTCTTCCACATCGCCGAGAGTCTGGGAGGCGTCGAGAGCCTCGCGAACCATCCCGCCACCATGACCCACGCCTCGATTCCCGAGCCGATGCGCCGCGCCGTCGGGATCGGGAACGGGCTGGTGCGCCTCTCGGTGGGCATCGAGGACGTCGCGGATCTCCTGGCGGATCTGGAAGACGCGCTGGGAACGCTCGGCTAGTGGCGGGCGGAGACCGGCTCGCTCGCCACTACGTCGTTTCCGGACTCGTGCAGGGGGTCGGTTTCCGCTGGACCGTCCAGCGCGTGGCCCGCTCGCTGGGGATCGCCGGCACCGTGCGCAACCTGCCCGACGGAACCGTGGAGATCGAGGCCCACGGCGGACCGGACGCCCTGGAGAGCCTGCGGGACGCGCTCCGCACGGGCATGCCCGGCCGGGTGGACGCCGTCCGCGAGGATTCCCTCGGGAGTCCCGGCAAAGGGGGAACGCCCGATGACTTCCGGGTCGTCTTCTGACGCGGCGCTGGTCGCCCGGCTGAAGGCGCGCATCCGGCCCGTTCCCGATTTTCCCGCGGCGGGTGTCCTGTTCCGGGACGTGACCCCCCTGCTGGGGAATCCGGAGGCGTTCCCGGAAGCCATCGCCGCCATGACGTCCCCGTTCGACGGGTCGCGGGTCGACGCCGTCGCGGCCATCGAGAGCCGCGGCTTCCTGCTGGGCGGCGGAGTGGCCGAGCGGCTGGGCGCGGGCCTCGTTCCGCTGCGCAAGCCGGGAAAGCTGCCGGCCGCCACGGTCGCCGAGAACTACGAGCTGGAGTACGGCAAGGCGTCCCTCGAGGCGCACGTGGACGCCCTGGTAGCCGGGGAGCGAACGCTCATCGTGGACGACGTCCTCGCCACCGGCGGCACGGCGGAAGCCGCGTTCCGTCTGTGCCGGCAGTTGGGCGCCGAGGTGGTGGGTTTCTCGTTCCTGCTCGCGCTCCGTCCCCTCGGGGGAATCGAGCGGCTCGCCGCACTCGGCCGCAAGGTGCACACCGTCATCGAGTATTCGTAGCCTCCGTCGGGCCGGGCGCCATGCGGAGTACGATTCCCCCGGGCGTCGTTCGGCAGTCCGATGCGCCTGTAGCTCAGGTGGATAGAGCGACGGATTCCTAATCCGTAGGTCGCAGGTTCGAGTCCTGCCAGGCGTACGCTGCGTTCGCCTCTTCCCCATGCGCCAACCCTTCCAGCCGACACTCTCTCGCATCGCGGTCTTTCTCGCCCTGCTCGCCGGAGCCGGGGTGGCGGGCGCCCAGGAAGCGCCCTCTTCCCGGGTTTCGGACGACCTCCGCAGTCCCCGCGCCACCCTCGAGACCTTCCTCGGGGAGCAGTTGCAGCCGGAGGTCGACTGGGACACGGTCACCGCCACCCTCGACTTCGACGCGGACACGTCTCCCGAGGA
>CAYUVU010000182.1:0-21228 GCA_964448205.1 uncultured Acidobacteriota bacterium | reverse complement strand
GTCCTTGCCCATGAGGTTGACGATGAAGTTGTCCGCCGCGGGGCGGTCGGGGATCTCGACGCGGAGGAGACTCCGGGTCTCGGGATTCAGAGTCGTGTCCCAGAGCACCTTGGGTTGCATCTCGCCGAGGCCCTTGAAGCGGGTGATCGTGGGGGACTTGCCGCCGGCCGACCGGCTCAGAATGGCTTCCTTGTCGGCCTCGTCCCGCGCCCAGTGCGACTTGCCCCCCAGGTCGACCCGGTAGAGCGGCGGCTGGGCGACGAAGACCCGTCCCGCTTCCAGCAGCTTCCACATGAACTTCACGAAGTAGGCGAGCAGCAGGGTGGTGATGTGGTGGCCGTCGGCGTCGGCGTCCGCGAGCAGCACCACCCGGCGGTAGCGGAGCTTCTCCGGGTCGCAGTCGTCGCCGGTGCCGCAGCCGAGCGCCAGCGCGATGTCCCGGAGCTCCGCATTCTCGGCGACCTTGGCGCGGGTGGCCTGCGCCGCGTTCAGGATCTTGCCCCGCAGCGGCAGCACCGCCTGGCGCATCCGGTCCCGTCCCTGCTTCGCGGACCCGCCCGCCGAGTCCCCCTCCACGATGAAGATCTCGGTCTCGTCGGCGTTCCGCGAAGCGCAGTCGCTCAGCTTGCCCGGCAGAACGCTGCGGGTCCGGGTCTCGCTCTTCCGGGAGACCGCCGCCGAGGCGGCGCGGGACGCCTCGCGCGCCCGGGCGGCGAGCACCACCCGGTTCGCGATGCGCTCCGCGGCGGTCGGTGACTGGTTCAGCCAGCGCTCGAGTTCGATGCGGACGGCGGTGTCCACCGGCGCCCGCACCTCGGGGTTGTTGAGCCGGTCCTTCGTCTGTCCCTGGAACTGCGGGTTCTCGAGGAACACGCTCAGGATCGCGAGCACCCCCTCGCGGATGTCCTCGGCGGCGATCGTCACGCCGCGCGGAATCAGCGAATGGGTTTCGAGGTAGTTCCGGACCGCTTTCGCCAGCCCGTCGCGAAGACCCGTCTCGTGCGACCCCCCGGATCCCGTCGGGATCCCGTTGACGTAGCTGCGGAACTCCTCGCGCGGCGCCTCGGTCCAGCCGAGCACCATTTCGAGGCGGCCATCGCCGTTCAGGGGATCGCGCGAGAGCTCGAAGGCGGCCTCGTGGGCCAGGGTCAGCTTCCGGTCCCCGATCACCGCGTCGAAGTAGTCCGGCAGGCCCCGCGCCTGCTTCCACTCCTCCTGCTTTCCGGACGCTTCGTCCGTGAACGTAAGTTGAAGACCCTTGTGGAGGTAGCTGGTCTCCACCATCCGGGCCGCGATCCGCTCCGGATCCAGTTTCGGCTCCGGAAAGATGTGCGGGTCGGGCAGGAAGTTGATCTCCGTGCCGTTCCCCTTCCCCGACCCGGCTTCCTTCAGCTTGCCGAGCGGTTTTCCGCGCCGGAAGCGCATCTCCCACTGCCGGCGGTTCCGCCGGACCCTGGCCGTCAACGAAGCGCTCAGCGCGTTCACCACCGACGCCCCGACGCCGTGCAGCCCACCGGAGGCGTGGTAGGCGCCGCGGTCGAACTTTCCCCCCGCGTGCAGCGTGGTGAGGATCACTTCCAGGGCCGGCTTGCCCGAAGGCTTGTGAATGTCCACGGGGATCCCGCGGCCGTTGTCCATCACCGTGACCGATCCGTCGCGCTTCAGGGTCACGTCGATCCGCGACGCATGCCCGTTCATGGCCTCGTCGACGCTGTTGTCGAGGATCTCCCAGACCAGGTGGTGGAGCCCCTCGACGTCGGTTCCCCCGATGTACATCGCCGGGCGCTTCCGCACCGGCGCCAGGCCCTCGAGGACCGTGATGTCGCGGGCGGTGTACTTCTGCCCGTTGCTCACGGCGGTCCCTTCAGCGGCTGGGGCACGGCGAGCTCCGTCCTGACCCTCTCGAAGCCCGCCTTGTTCACGAGCTGTCCCCGGCGGCCGCGGGCGCCCACCTTGAACCTGTCGCCCCGGGCGATCAGGCGCGTGCCTCCCCCGCGCGTCTCGACCACGAGCGGTTCCTTGCGCCGGGCGACGCGGAACCCGATCACCTGGTCGCCGGGCCCGAGGTTGATCGCCTTCACGCCGAGCCCGGCGCCCGAAAGCACGTTGATCTCTTCGACATCGCAGAGGAGCGCCCGGCCATCGCGGGTCGCCAGGATGAGGGTGTCCTCGCCGGTGGTGAGCTCGGCCCCGATGATCTCATCGCCCTCCTTCAGGCGCGCGAAGCGGCGTCCGTTGCGCTTCGATGGCTGGAGGAAGTCCTCGAGGCTGAACCGCAGGGCGTAGCCGCTCTTCGTGAGCGCGATGGCGTGCCGCTCCGGCACCCCCCCGCCCCGGGTCGAGACCGCGCCGTCGAGCCCCCGGGCATCGAGGCCAAGCAGGCTCACGATCTGCTCGCCGTCCCGGAGCGCGAACATCTTCTGGACCGGGTCTCCGTAGCCGGTGGTCGCCGGCGCATCGGCGACCCGGGCGGTGAACGCGGTCCCGAGCGACGAGAAGAGGATGAACGGCGCCCGGGTGCTGCCGGGCTGGAGCGCGAGCACCTCGTCGCCTTCCCGGAGCCGCAGCTTGTCCAATTCCCTGACCTCGCGCTGGCGCTTGATCCAGCCGTCGCGGGTGAGGACCAGGGTGGTGTCCTCGGCCAGGATGAAGTCCTCCTCCGCGAACTCGGCCACCTCGGCCGACTCCGCGAATTCCGTGCGGCGTTCCTGCTCGATCCAGGGCCGGTCACGGATTTCGGCGAGTTCCTCCCGGATCAACCCCGTGATCGCGTCCTCGCTGCCCAGCAGCCGCTGCACCTCGCGAAGGCGCTTCTTCCGCTGCTTCGCCTCCTCGAGAATGACCTGGATCTCGAGCCGCGCCAGGCGGTAGATCTTCAGCTCGAGCACCGCATCGGTCTGCTCCCGGTCGAGCGGCAGCTCGGCCATGATCTTCGCGGCCGCGTCGGCCTTGCCGTCGGAAGCGCGGACGATCTTCAGGATCCGGTCCAGCGCGTCGAAGACCCGCGCGAATCCCTCGAGGATGTGGAGCCTCCCCTCCAGCTTGCGGCGCTCGTCCTCGAGCCGGCGCCGCACCACCTCGCGCCGGAAGTCCAGAAAGTCCTGAAGCAGGGTGCGGAGGCCGACCCTTTCCGGAATCCCTCCCTCGGAACGGTCGAAACGGAGACACGTCAGGTCCACGGAGACCGAGGACTGGAGCGGGGTGCGCTTGTAAAGGAAGGCCAGGACCTTGTCCTGGTCGACGTCCTTCCTCACCTCCAGCCGGATCTGCACGTCGTCCGTCGAGAGATCGCTGACGTCGAGGAGCGCCGGAAGCGACCGGTCGGCCACGATCTCCCCGAGACGCTGGACGAGCTGCGCCTTGTTCACCCCGTAGGGAACCGAGGTGATGAAGAGCGTCCGAATGTGGCGCCGGGTCCCCTGGTCCTCGACCCTGCCCCGGACCCTGACCGAACCCTTCCCCTCCGCGTAGATCTCGGCGAGCCGCTCAGGCGGATCGAGGATCTCGCCGCCGGTCGGGAAATCCGGTCCCCGGACCGTCTCGGCCAGCTCCCGGCTATTCAGCTCTGGATCGTCGAGCAGCCGGATCAGCGCGGAAACCACCTCGACGAGATTGTGGGGCGGAATGCTGGTGGCGACGCCAACCGCGATCCCCGTGGACCCGTTCACGAGCAGCAGCGGCAGCCGGGTCGGCAGGACGACCGGCTCGGTGCGGGTCCCGTCGTAGGTCGGACGATGCGGGACGGTATCCAGCCCGATCTCCCCGAGCACGTCCTCCGCGGCCTCCGCGAGCCGGCACTCCGTGTACCGCATCGCCGCCGCCGGATCGCCGTCGAGCGAGCCGAAGTTGCCGGCCCCCTCGATCAGCGGCAACCGGGACGCGAAGGGCTGCGCCATCCGCACCAGCGCCTCGTAGATCGCCGCGTCGCCGTGCGGGTGGTAGCCCCCCATCACGTCGCCCACCACCTTGGCGCACTTGCGGAAACGGCCGTCGGCGCGGAGACCCTGGCGCCACATGGTGGTCAGGATGCGCCGCTGCACGGGTTTGAGGCCGTCCCGCACGTCGGGCAGCGCCCGGCTGCCGATGACCGACAGCGCGTAGGTCCGGTAGCGGTCCTGGACGACCTCTCCGAGCGGGGCCGGGACTCCGTTCGTCCCGTTATCGGTCCCGAGCGGCAGGGGGCGCTTTCTGGATCGCGCCACGGGTCAACCGCGGACCGGACGACTGCCGGGTTCGGAAGGGAGACAATGGTCTCCGTGCGCAGCGACCGGCATCAGGGTCTGGCGCTCCTCGCGCTGTCCCTGATCAGCCTGGGCGCCGCCGTCCTGCTCCGGGACGTGGCGCCGGACGTCACCCTCTGCAGCGTCAAGGCGCTCTCCGGACTGCCCTGCCCCTTCTGCGGCGGAGTCCGCGCCACCGCCGCGCTCGGACAGGGGTCACTGCTGGAAGCCTTCGCCTGGAACCCCGCGGTCACCGTGCTCCACGCCGGGATGCTCACCAGCGGGGCCGCGCTGGTCCTCGGCCGAACGCCTCCGTGGCTCACGCCGGAGCGCCAGCGGCTCGTGTTCCGCGCGGTCGTCGTCATCCTGCTGGTGAACTGGTTGTACCTGATCGCCGTCGGACGCTGAGACCCGGGATCGGACGAACGGCGCGAACCCGCCCGTCAGGGCACGTCTTCCACATACACCCGTACCTTGAGCCGCGTCGCGCTCCGCGAGTCGTTGGACCGGATGGTCAGCCAGCGTTCGAGCACGCCCCGGTAGCGCCGCGTCTCCAGCGTCACCCGGAGCGTCCCGGACTCCCCCGGCGGGATCACCGTGCGGTCGGTCACCGCGGCGGCGCAGGCGCACGCCGACGCGATGCGGCCGATCTCCAGGTCCCGGCTTCCGGTGTTGTTCAGCGCGAACTCGTGGACCAGCACTTCCCCGGGAGCCGCCCGTCCGAAATCCCACTCCCCAGGCTCGATCTCGAGCCGCGGCCCCCGCTGGATCGCGTTCGCCGACGCGGCGGAGAGCGACCCGACGAGGAACGCGGCGACCAGGCTCACCGGAGCAGGAAGCCGCTTCAACCGGTCAGTCCTCCTGATCCTGGGTCTCGACCATCTTGAGGAACGCCGCCAGCCGCTCGTTCTCGTAGCGGACGACGTTCAGGAACAGGCTTTCGATCAGGTAGCTGCGGCGCTCGCCGGCGTCCATTTCGTCCACCAGGTGGCTGATCTCGCGGGTCATGGCCTCGTAAGTGTTGCGGAATTCGCTTCGCACCGAGACCTCCCGGTAGAGCGCCTCCAGAATCGCGAGCACATCGCCGTCCAGCTCGATTTCGCGGCCGCCCTGCATTCGAATGGATCGCATCACTCGTTCCCCCCTGAGCTTCCCCCGAGCGCGCGCGCCGCGTCCTCCGCCGATCCGTAGATCGGGATGAACTCGTGGGCGCCCGTCATTCTGAGCATCCGCTCCACGCGTTCGAGGACCCCGGCAAGGGCGATCCGGCCCTCCTTGGCGGAGGCGCGCCGGTAGAGGTCCATGAGGCACCCGATCGCGGCGGAATCCAGATAGTTCACCGGGGAAAGATCGAACACCACCGCGGGCCGGTCCGCTTCGAGATAGGAACCGACCTGATCCACGAAGGAATCGAGGGTGGCGTAGACAAGACGTGCGACTTCGACGCGAACCACTACGGCGCCGTCGTGCGTGCGGGTGCTGACCTTCATGACATGGATCTCCGCCCGGCGCTGGCGCCGGGTGGCCGGCCGGGAGTGTCCCGGGCGGCGACGAGGAGGCGCTTCAACTCGGCGCGCCCCCGGTGAATGCGGCTCTTGACGGTGCCTTCGGGGACCCCGAGGCGCTCACAGATTTCCTCGTAGGGCAACTCCTGAAAGAACCGGAGCTGCACGACTTCCCGGAGCTTGGGGGACAGGCCGTCGAGTGCCCGAATCAGGCTGGCCCGCGCCTCGCGCTGTTCCAGCAGGCGGTCCGGGCCCAGAAGCGCGCTCCCCGGCGTCCGTTCGAGCGGCGCCTCCTCCGGGATGAGCCGCTGGCGCTCGCGGACCTTCGTCCGGTAGTGGTCGATGCAGTAGTTCCGGGCGACCGAGTTGAGCCACACGGCGAAGTGCGCCCGCGGATCGAAGCGGTCCAGTTGCCGGTAGACCCGGACGATGATCTCCTGGGTCAGTTCTTCCGCCTCCTGGTACCGGCCGGTAAAGCGGTATGCGAGGGAGAAGAGTCTCCGGCGATGCCGGCCGATCAGGTCGGACCACGCGGTGTCGGGGTCCAGTTCACCGGCCCGCAAGGCCGTGATGGTCGCGATGTCCTGGGAATTGCGAAGATCCTCCGCTTCGGGTCCCTCGCTGGAACCGGGGACAACCGGGGTCGGGCTGAGGGGCGTGAGCTCGGTCAGAGTCTGCTCAGGTTTCCGGAACCTCGGGGCGTCCGGCCGCCACCCAGGCCGTGTACCAGAGGCTCGCGATGTCGCGCGCCGCGTCGGTCATCAACGCCCCGGTCAACCCACCAAGTTCGCTCCACATGCCGTCCATGTAGAACCGGTCGTAGCCGGCGACACCGCGGCGCGACATGGAGTCGGTGAAGTTGATGTTGTCCACCCAGATGTGCGCCTTGAGCGGCAGGGACCGGATGAACTCGTGCGGCCGGTCCAGATATACGGCGGCCGCATCGCGCACCCGCAACTCGTCGGCGAAGATCTCGATGAGCTGGGTGTCGTAGCGGCGGGCCAGGCCGTCCTGCTGGGTGGCCTGCCCGTCGCCGTCCGCCGAGGTGTTCGGGGGCACCCCGACTTCGCCTACCAGCCACGCAACGTCGCTCGCCCGCTCGAGGACGAGATCGAAGTCGGCCTCCTCGAACGCCTCGACCAGCGCGTCGTACGCCTCGAGGAGCCGCCAGAGGCCATCCCCGTTCTCCGCGATCTCTTCCTCGGAGAAGCGCCGGAGCGCCAGCTCGCGCGTGGCCGGCACGTCCCAGAACGGGAACTCGTCGTACCGCTCGAGGAAGAAGTGCGCCGTGTTCCGGCTGCGCGCCGGGTCGTCGAGCAACTCGTAGAAGGTCTCCTCGCGGTCCTCGAAGAAGTCCTTCAGCGGATCGCGGAGGGAGTCGATCGCCTTCTCGCCGATCTCCCGGTGACCTTCCGGTCCCCAGGAGCCCGCGGGAGTGGTCGAGAGCGCCAGGCAGGCAAGGGCCGTAAGCGCGAGCGCGCCGCGCTGCGTGGTTTCCATAGCAGTGAGGGGGACAGTCCCGTGGACGGCCAGGCGAATTCTAGCGAGCGGCCGGTGGACAAGGTGGCGTGAGCGCCGAGGGTGGCGAGGCGCGCGGCTGACAAGGCGCGCGAGGGAGGAACAGCAGCGCTCTTTCGACCGAAGCGCAACGACGAGCGCCTCGCAGAGGCGCGGTTCAGACGCGATGCATCGTCAGCCGAACGCCGCGCCACCTTGTTCACCGGCTGCTTGGGGCGCGGGCCACGGTCAGGACGTCGACCGGCCCGGCGCCGGCGCGGAGCAGCGCCCGCGCCGCCGCTTCCACGGTGCTTCCGGTGGTGAACACGTCGTCCACCAGCAGGAGGGGCCGGCCGGCAAGCCGCTCGGGCAGCGGCCCCGCCCGGAACGCTCCCCGCACGTTGCGGCGGCGGGCGCTCGGGCTCACCAGCGTCTGCGGTGGCCGGGACCGCCGGCGCAGGACCCCGCGGACCAGCGGAATCCCGAACTCCCGGGCGACCGGCCGGGCCAGCAGCTCGGCCTGGTTGAAACCACGGCGCCTTCCCCGCCAGAACGGCACCGGAACGGCGACCACCGCGGCGGGAAACTCTCCCGGGGCGCGGGCGCCGTGATCCAGCGACGCACGGCGGAAGGCCGAGACGGCGGGCCGCGCCAGGAGCTCGGCGAGCACCTCCCGCCGCCGGAACTTGAGTTCCAGCAGGGCGCGCCGGAACGCGCCCTCGTACGGCGCGGCAGCCACCGCGATCCGGAAGGGCCGCCGGCGCGCCCGGCATTCGCCGCAGAGGCCGGGCGTCACGGAGGGCGCCAGGAACAGGCCGCACCGGGGGCAGGTGGGGACCGTCAGGGGGCAGAGCCCGTCCGCGCACTCCGGACAGACCGGGCTGAGCAGGGGGTCGTCGAGCGTCCGCTCGCAGAGGCAGCAGCCCTGCGGGAAGACGAGTTGTCCGAACGCGCGCCTCCAGCGGAAGATGAAGCGGTCCCGCGCGAGAGCGGACGGGCGTCGCGCGGAGGCCCTGGAGTTCAGTAGCCGGCGTCGGCGGCCACGGGAGAGCGGGACCACCGTCTGGAGAAACGTCTTACAGGATCCGGAAGTCCGTGACGACCCCGGCGGCGCACAGCCGGACGTAGACGTCGGTGGCCATCACCCAGACCAGGCTGGCCCACGCAAAGTTCATGTGGCGCAGGTTGAACCAGCCCGTGCATTCGTAGGCGCACCGGCGGAGCGGCCGCCCCGCGAGCCGGTTCAGGAACCCGCCCGCCAGATGGCGCAGCGAATGGCATCCGAGGGTGTAGCCCGCGAGCAGCACCGTGTTCAGCGCCATCACCAGCGTCCCCACCCCGATGCCGAAGGAGACCTCTCCGGTGGCGGCATCCGCGAACCGGGTCGCTCCCCAGGTGTAGTAGCAGTGGAGCCCGATCCAGACCAGCGCGATGTAGAGGAAGTAGCGATGGACGTTCTGGAGGATGAGCGGGAAGCTGTTCTCGCCCCGGTAGGTGTTCCACGGTTTGCCCACCGTGCAGGAAGGCGGGCTCGCCCAGAAGGCCTTGTAGTAGGAGCCCCGGTAGTAGTAGCAGGTGAGCCGCAACCCCGCCGGAGCCCAGAACAGGAAGACCCCGGGCGCCCACGGCAGCAGGGCCGGCCACGACGCGGGCTGCGGCCCGAACCAGGCGAGGGCGGTGTCTCCGAAGAGCACCGGCACGTGGATCGGGGACACGTAGTTGCCGAACTCCGCGCCGTGATGGGCGAAGACGGCCCAGGTGGAATAGACGACGAACGCGCCCAGGCCGGCGAAAGTGGCGGTCGGCGTGACCCACCAGGGATCCCGGCGCCTCGTGGTCCCGAAACTCTGCGCGGCGGGCAGGACACCGCCGAGCTGGGGGAGGGATCGAGCCACGCGGGCAAAAATTCTAGCGGAGGAGCGGAGGAGCGGCGGCGGGGCGCCCGTCTCCCGTCAGACGACCGGCGTCGACGCGTCCCCGCCCACCGGGACGGGCCGGACCTGCTCCACGTCCAGCCTGATCCCTCCGTAGGTTCCGCACTCCGCGCAACTGTCGCTCCAGTCCGGGAACCGGGTGCCGCACGCGGTGCAGGAGTACTCGGCCGACAGGGACGGCGCGGCGGAAATCACCTCGCGGGCCCGGATCACGGCTTCGGCGAGGTCGCCGCGGCCCTCGAGGATGCGGGAAAGACGGGCGCCCAGCGCCGGCGCGGCCGTCCGGGGCAGGTTGGCGAACGTCTTGAGGGCGTCGTCCAGCATGTAGAGCCGGTCGTAGAGCTTTCCCAGGAGGTACTGGCTCTCGGCGGGGCTTTCGGCGGCGCCGATCGCCCGCTTCCACACCGAGATCGCGTCCTCCGGACAGGTCCGGTCGAGGTAGTAGTCCTGGAGCGCCGAGAGCGGCGCCGTGGCCCCGGTCTGCTCGAAGGCCTTTTCCCAGGTGTCGACCGCCGCCCTCTCGTTGCCGCCCGCGAGGTAGGCCTCCCCGAGACGCACCCAGGCGGGCACCGCTCCCGGGTCCTCCTCGAGGATCGCGCGGAACACCCGCGCCGCCTCGGCCGGCTCGCCCGCCTCGAGCAGCTCCCTGCCGTATCCGTGACGGAGCGACAGGGTCCGCTGGTCCTCGGCGGCGCGGGCCGAGGGGGCAACGTGCGTCACGAGCCGCTGCTGGACGGAAAGGGCGGCGCGGTTCTCGCCCGCCTCCACCAGCAGGTCGCGAAGCCGGGCGAGGGCCGGCGTCGGAGCTTCGGGGTCCTCGGAGATGGTCTTTTCCAGCAGCGCCCGCGCCTGCTCCCGCTCTCCCATCGCCTGCCGGGCCTCCGCCAGCGCGTAGGACACGTCGTGGTTTCCACGATCCTCGGCCAACGCCTGCTCCAGCGCCTCGGCCGCTTCCCCGGGCCGCCCGAGCTGCATCAGGCATTCGGCCTTGCGGCGGAGAGTCTTGGGATCGGCTCCCGCGTACTCCTGCGCCGCCTCGAAACTGAGGAGTGCCTGCGGCCACCGGCCGGAGGCCATCTCGTCGAGCCCGTCGAGGTACAGCCGCTCACCCTCCTCGAGATCCTGGCGTCCGCGCCGGAGACGCCGTTCGCGAACGAGACGCCGGACCCGGCCCGCCAGATCGAAGGCCAGGGCAACCGCGGCCCCCAGACCGACGCCGGCGAACATGACCTTCCACAGTTCCACCCGGATCGGCAGGAAGAACGGCAGGGTGACGGTCACGAACTGCGCGTTGGACGCCACGACGACCAGAAGCAGGCCCGCGGTCAACAGGACCGCCACTACGAACAGCAGGGTGCGAATGCCCATCGGATTCTCTCGCCGGTCCGATTCTATGGCGTACCCGGAGGGGCGGCGGGGTTTGCGCGGGGCGGCTCCGGGTACCAGCGGGCGGCGTCGCCCCAGAGCTTCTCGAGCTGATACAGCTCGCGGCTCTCGGGCGAGAACACGTGGATGACGAAGTCCACGTAGTCGGCAAGCAGCCAGCCGGCCGCCGGGTACCCCTCGAGATGGATGGGTTTGCGGCCGACCCGCTCCCGGACGCGGCGTGCGACGGCATCCACGATGGTGGTGCGGCGGCGCTCGCTGGCGGCCGTCGCGATCACGAAGAAATCGGTAAAGCCGGCGAGGCCACGGAGGTCGAGAACCACCACGTCTTCGGCTTTTTCGAGCTGCGCGACCTCGGCGGAGAACCGGGCGCAGGACTCGGCGGAGAGTTTCGGAACCGGCTGGCTCAACGATAGAGACCCCTTTCGGCGATGCGGGCGAGGACCCGCGGGGGAACGAGGTGATCGATCGGCGTCTGTTGCTTCAGGAGTTCTCGGATCCGGTAGGACTGGGGGTCGGGAAGGTCAATGTCCAGCGTGAGGATACGCGGGGGGATCAACGGCGCTGAGAGTTCGGCGGTCACCCGGGTTCGGAATCGGCGCGGCAGCACCGTCACCGCCTCCGCGATCGCGCGTCCGGCCCGGCGATGGACCAGGACCGGGTGGCGGTCCAGGAGGCGCTCGTAGCGGCTCCAGGTCCGGATCTCCCGAAAGGCGTCGGACCCGACCACGAACAGCACCGCCGCCCCGCCGCCCGGCCGGTCTCGCCCGGCCGCCAACCCGTCGAGGGTGTCGATGGTGAACGACGGTCCCTCACGCTCGAGCTCTACGGAACTCGCGAGCAGTCGTTCCCGGCCCGCGACGGCCTCCTCCACGAGCCCGAGCCTCTCCTCCGCCGGTAGCCGGGGCGTCGCCCGGTGCGGTGGAATCCGCGCCGGCACCAGCCAAACCGCCTCGACCCCCACCCGGTCCCGGACGGCCTCGGCGGCGCGCACGTGCCCCCAGTGCGGGGGATCGAACGTCCCGCCAAAGACCGCGATCACCCCGGGCCGCCGGACCGCCCCGTGCGTCACGCGTCGCTCCTCCCGGCGCCCGCCACCCGGGCGCCGAGTTCGGCCACGAGGGCCGCGCAGCCGTCCCCCGTCGCCGCCGAGACCGCGAAGAAGGGCAGGCCGCCTGCCGCCGCCGCGTCGGAGAGCGCTTCGAGACGGGCCTCATCGGTCAGGATGTCCGTCTTGTTGCCCACCACCATGGCCGGCTTTCCCGGCAGGCTGCCGCCGTAGAGCGTCACTTCCTGCCGGAGCACCTCGAGATCGGCTTTCGGGACACGCTCCGACGACTCCGAGAGGTCGATGAAATAGACCAGGAACGCGGTCCGCGACAGGTGCTTCAGGAACCGGGTCCCCAGCCCGGCGCCCTGGCTGGCCCCGGGAATCAGGCCGGGGAGGTCCGCAACCACGAACTCGGCGTCGTCCCCGAGTCGTACCAGTCCAAGGTTGGGGCTCAGCGTCGTGAACGGGTAGTCCGCAATGTGGGGCCTCGCGGCGCTCACCCGGGCGATGAAGGACGACTTGCCTGCGTTCGGGAAACCGACCAGGCCCACGTCCGCGAGGAGCCGCAGCTCGAGCCGGACCGTCCGTGCGACCCCGGACTCGCCGGGTTCGGTGCGCCGGGGCGCCTGGTTGGTCGGCGTCCGGAAGACCGCGTTCCCCCGGCCGCCGCGGCCGCCGGGCGCCACCGTGAGGGAACTCCCGTCGTCCACGAGATCCCCGAGGAGTGCGCCGGACTCGTCGTCATAGGCCGCCGTACCCGCCGGCACCCGCAACAGCAGGTCCTGCCCCGAGCGGCCCTGCCGGTTGTTCCCCGACCCGTGTCCGCCGGCGTCCGCCCGGTAGCTGGGCCGGTAGCGGTACGCCGCCAGCGTGTGACGTCCCCGGTCCGCGACCAGCACGACGCTCCCCCCGCGCCCGCCGTTGCCGCCGTCGGGTCCGCCGCGGGGTACGAACTTCTCCCGGCGGAAGCTGAGCGCGCCGTTACCGCCGCGCCCTCCGGCAAGCTTCAGTACGACCTCATCGACGAGCATGACGCAACCAACCGGGAATGCCGGTCGGAGTTCGGCCGCTCGAGGTCCGACCGGTGGAATCAGTCCGCGGCGATCGAGATGAACCGGCCGAGCCGCCCGCGGTTCCAGAACTGCACGACCCCGCCCACCTTGGCGAAGAGGGTGTCGTCGTTTCCGCGCCCCACGCCCGCGCCCGGCTTGAAGCGGGTGCCGCGCTGGCGGACCAGGATGGTCCCGCCCGATACTCGTTCACCGGCGAAACGCTTGACGCCGAGCCGCTTCGAGTGGCTGTCGCGCCCGTTCCTGGAGCTTCCCTGACCCTTCTTGTGCGCCACGTTGACCTCCCGAGTGTTTCAGCCGCTTCTCGTGTCGTGACCGATCTACTCCGCTGCGGCCGAGCGGTCGGCGGCGTCCGCGGTCCCCTCGTGGATGGCCTCCACGCGCACCTGAACGCGAGCCTGCCGGTGTCCCTGCTTCTTCCGGTAGCCCTTCCGGCGCTTGCGCTTGAACACCAGCACCTTGGGATCGCGGTAGTGCGCCAGCACCGTGGCCGAAACGGTCGTTTCCGGCAGGTACGGAGTGCCGATACGGCACTCGCCGCCCTCCGGGTCCCGCACCATGAGCACGCGGTCGAACGAGACGGTCTCGCCGTCGTCGGCATCGAGCTTTTCGAGCGCGAGGCGCTGTCCGGGCTCGGCGCGGTGCTGCTTGCCGCCGCTTTCGATGATTGCGTACATGAGGTGTCTGCCCGGAGGAACGGGGGATTCTAGCAATGGCGTCGGGTGCCGTGGACAGTGATCAGGAGACCCGGATCGACGCCAGCATGTCGGCGTTGTTCTTCGTCCGTTCCATCCGGCCGAGGAGCAGCGACATCGCCTCCATCGGCTTCAGGCCCGCGAGCGCGCGGCGCAGCAGATGGGTCTTCGGCAGTTCTTCGGGCGAAAGAAGGAGCTCCTCCCGGCGGGTTCCGGATTGGTGAATGTCGATCGCGGGGAAGATCCGCGACTCCGCGAGCTTCCGGTCCAGCACCAGTTCCATGTTGCCGGTGCCCTTGAACTCCTGGAAGATGACCTCGTCCATCTGGCTGCCGGTGTCCACCAGCGCCGTCCCGAGGATGGTCAGGCTGCCGCCGTCTTCGATCTTGCGCGCCGCGCCGAAGAACTGACGGGGGAACTCGAGCGCGCGCGAGTCGATGCCGCCGCTCATGGTGCGGCCCTTGCCACGCATTTCCCGGTTCGCCGCCCGCCCCAGGCGGGTGATCGAGTCGAGCAGGATGACCACGTCTTCCTTCATCTCGACGAGCCGGCGAGCCTGCTCCAGCACGATCCGGGCGACCCGCACGTGGTCCGCGCTGCCGCTGTCGGCGGTCGAGGCGACCACTTCGGCCTTCGGGACCGAACGCCGCATGTGGGTCACTTCCTCGGGCCGTTCGTCGATCAGCAGGATGATGAGGTGGATGCCCGGGTAGTGGTCCGAGATGGAGGCGCCGATCTGCTCGAGCAGGATCGTCTTGCCGGTCTTGGGGGCCGCGACGATGAGGCCGCGCTGACCCCTCCCGACCGGAGAGATGAGGTCGACCACCCGGAGCGACAGCGGGGCCGGTTCGGTGCGGGCCAGCTCGATCCGGGGGGCCGGATGCTCGCTGACCAGATCCGCGTAGTTCCGCCGGGGAGGCAGTGCCTCAACGGGGTAGCCGTTGACTTCGAGGACGGTGTGCAGTTCCGCGCGCGGCGGCCCGCCGCGGCGGCGGCCGCGCCTCGGCGGACCGTGGTAGCCGAGGATCATGTGCCCCTCGCGGAGCTTGTAACGGTCGATCAGGCCGAACGGAACCCGGACATCCGTAGCCCGGGGCAGGAAGTTGTTGGCGAGAAGCCGCAGATGACCGCTGTCGCGAGGCCCGATGTCCAGCAGGCCGGTGATCTCGATGCGAGGGATTTCCGGTTCCCTGGCTTGCGGTTCGCGTTGCTTTTCGCCGGCCGGGGGGACTGGTTCCACCACCGCGACTTCCTCGTTCGCGGCGGCGACGGGCGCTTCGGGCATGGGCGTTTCCTGAGAGTCTGGGGGCGTCTTCGCCAGGTATCGGGGCTTTGGGTTGACTGTTGTCTGCTTCGGCGGGGCCGCTTGGTGCAGATCCGGCATGGGCAGGAGCCTTTGATTCGACAGCTCCGGAAAGCGGACGGTGCCGGCACTGGCGAGGGTCGCCGAGCGACAGCCTCGACGGCGAAATCGGGCCGGCGCGCCTCAAGGCGCGCAGAACCGGGCTCACCGGTCCGCGGATCGGAGTCCCCGGGAACGCCGGTCGTCAGTTGCGGAGCGAAACCGCGGTGAGTTGAGACCGGGTCACCGTGGGTGGGGAACGCGCGGCCCGTGGAGCCGTGTCATCCCCCAGCGAATCCGGGAAGAAAGTCTAGCACGGTGCGACCCGGCCGCCCCGTGAAAACCGCGCGGGGAAGAGCGTCCGGAAGGTCAGCGCGCCTCGATGGAGTGGACGGTCACTGTGGTCCCGTCCTCGCTGAGGACGCCGGTAACCGTGACGTCCTGACCCGCGAAATCCCCCACCTTGGCCTGGTCGTCCACCGCGTACACGGCATCGTCCGCTTCCACGAAGAGCGCGAGCGCCGCACCCATCTCGACGCAGGCGATGGCGCATTCCGGATCGGTCATCCCGTCCATCATGTGCTCCTTGGCGCACATGTCATCGGTGACGTGCGCCGCCCAGGTCTGCTCGTCCTGAGCGACGGCGAGGGCCGCGGCGCCCACCAGCAGGAGGACCAGAGAGATAGCGATTGTTACGTTTCGAACGGGACGCATGACGACCTCCTGCCAGCCATCGGGCCGGCTATCGATCGGCATTGTGGCGCATCCGGGCCGGCCGGGCGAACCCAATGACCCGGAACGGCCGTTGGTAAACCAGGCGGCCCAGTTGCTGTGAGAGTGCCGCTCTGCGGATTGGCCAACGGCCGGGATAGCGCCGCCGGCTTGGAACGCCGGCTTCAGCCGGCACAGCGGCCCGCAGGGCCGCGGGCGGTTCATTGCTAACCCGAGTGGACGGACGCGCAGCTGCGCCATCCCGGCGAATGAGGTCGTCCCGCCGCCCGCCTGCGGCGGGCTGTGCCGGCTGAAGCCGGCGTTCCAAACTGTCCCGGCCACCCTGGGCCGCAGCGTCCCGGCGCGCAACTGGGCAGACGGGACCCAGCCAACCCCGACACTCACCGGGTTCCACCAATGGCAGTTACCGGCCAGTATGCTCCGCCCCGTCCATGGGGAAAGTGCCCACCAAGCCGGTCAGCGGGATGCGGGACCACCTTCCCGCCGCCGCGCTGACCCGCCGGGAGGCGTTCCGCCGCGTCGAGGCCGCGTTCGCCGCGCACGGCTTCGTGCCCCTCGAGACGCCGGCGATGGAGCGGCTTTCGACGCTGCTCGGGAAGTACGGCGAGGAGGGCGACCAGCTCATCTACCGGGTGCTCCACCGGGGCGAGCGGCTGGCGCGGGCGCTCGGCCGGGAGCCGGTGCAGCCGGGAGACCTGTCCGACCTCGGACTGCGCTACGACCTCACGGTGCCGCTCGCCCGGGTCACCGCGGAGTACCGCGCCCAACTGCCGCCGGTGTTCCGCCGCTACCAGATTCAGTCAGTCTGGCGGGCCGACCGGGCCCAGCGCGGGCGTTTCCGGGAGTTCACCCAGTGCGACGCCGACATCGTCGGCAGCAGTTCCCCCGTCGCCGATGCGGAGGCGCTGGTGGTCCTGCACGCGGCGCTGGCGGCTCTCGGCTTTTCGGACTTCACCATCCTGCTGAACCACCGCGAGCTGCTCCGGGCGCTGATCGCGGCCAGCGGAATCCCCGCCCGGTCCGAGCAGGAGACGCTCGTGGTGCTCGACAAGATGGGCAAGATCGGCCGGGACGCGGTGGAGAGCGAGCTCGGGGGCCTCGCCGAAGTGGGGCCGGACCGGGCCCGGCGGCTCCTCGAGCTGGTGCCGGGCGCCGCGGAAGACCGGGACGGCGATCTGGACCGGCTCCGCGATCTCGGGCGGTCGCTGCCCGAGGGGCCCGGGAGAGATGCCGCTGCGGAACTCGTCGAGCTGTTCGATGCGCTCGACGGCGCGCTGGGGGAGGCAGCTCCGGTCCGTTTCGCTCCCAGCCTGGCGCGCGGCCTGAGCTACTACACGGGACCCATCTTCGAAGTGGTCGCGGCGGGAGGCGCCGGGTCGCTGGCCGGGGGCGGCCGCTACGACGGACTGGTCGGGATGTTCAGCGGGAGGGCCACCCCGGCGGTGGGGTTCTCGTTGGGCATGGAACGCATCCTGATGCTGCTCGAGGAGGGCAGCGCGTTCTCGGCCGAGGGGGCGGCGCCGCAGGCGATGCTCTGTCCCCTCCCGGGAATCGCCGTCCGTGACACCCTCCGGGCCGCCCGCACCCTGCGGGCAGCCGGAGTGCGGCTCGACGTCCAGGTGGACTCCCTGAAACTCGGGAAGCAACTTGGGCGCGCAGCGGCTGCCGGCGTTCGGTACGCGCTGATCCTTGGCGAGCAGGAGCTCGACGACGACTGCTGCACCGTCCGCAACCTGGAAAGCGGGGAGCAGCGCACCGTGCCGCTCGCGGACGTCGCGGCGACCCTCCAGAGCTGACCGATCCCTAGTCCACCGGCGTCAGCAGCACCCGGCTACGGTCGCGGATTCGGGGATTCAGCGGGTCCGCCCTGCCCTCTCGTGGGTCGGGCAGCCGCTCGGCCCGGAAGCGCCGTCCCGGCGCGAAGTACTCGGGCTGCCGCATGGGAGGAAGGGGCCGGGACCGATCGCGGAAGTAGAGCCCGTCCCCGGCTTCGCGGATCGCCCCGACGAACAGGAGTTCCCGCCACTTCCGGAGGGGAACGCTGAAAGCTCCCCGGTCTCCGACCGGTTTCAGGTCGTGGAAGGGGCCGCGGTCGGACATGTGAAGGCCTGCAGTGGCCTTCTAGGATAGGCGGGCTCTCATGGCCCAGGTCCACCTCGTTCTTGTCCGGCCCCGGCGTCCGGAGAACATCGGAGCGGTGGCCCGGGTGATCGGCAACGCCGGGCTTGCCGGCCTCCGGCTGGTGGAGCCCGGGGACTGGCGGACGGTCGAGGCTTTCCGCATGGCGTGGCAGGCCGAAGAAGTGCTCGAGCAGGCGGCCGTGTTCCCCACGCTGGCCGAGGCGGTCGGCGGCTGCCGGCTGGTGGCCGGACTGAGCGGCCGGGGCCGGGAAGCGATCCGCCACCTGACCCCGCGGGAACTCGCGGGCGAAGTCGCGGCGATCGGGTTCGGTGGCGAGGTCGCGGTGGTCTTCGGCAACGAGTCGAGCGGGCTGACGCTGGAGGAGCGGTCGCTCTGTCAGCGCCAGGTGCGGATTCCGACCTCGCCCCGGCAGCCCTCCCTGAACCTCGCCCAGGCGGCGATGATCGCCGCCTACGAGATCTTCCTGGCGAGCGGACCCCCACCCGAGGAACCCCTGCGCCGGACCACCGCGGAACAGGCCGAGCGCGCGCTCCTCACCCTGCGCGACGCCATGCTGGCCGTTGGGTTCCTGCCGCCGGAGAAGCCGGAAGCGCGCTTCGCCGAATGGCGCGAACTCTTCGGGCGCGCCGGCCTCACCGAGCGCGAGACCCGGATGATGATGGCCTTCACCCGGCGGGTGAAGGACGCGGGGGCCCGGGCGGGGAAACCGGGTCCAAGGAAAAACGCCAGTTCCTTGACCGGCGGATAGCACCAACGACGGAGAATGACGTTCACCGAATAGTGAACTAAGGCATGTATAATGTGCGATATTCACGTAAAAATCGACATATATGTCTACCTATATACCCCAAGCACAGCTTGACTCGTTGGTCCGGGCGGTAGCGCCCGGGCGGGTCGCGGTCCTCTACGGGCCCAGGCGCGTCGGGAAGACGACCCTGATCCGCCGGTTTGCACGGGAACACGCGCCGGATGCCCTCATGGTGAGCGGCGAGGACATCACGGTGCGGGACTACCTGGAGAGCCAGTCGGTTGCGAAACTCCGTTCGTTCGTCGGCGCACGCCGCACCCTGATCGTGGACGAAGCGCAGCACGTCCGGCAGATCGGTCTAGCTCTCAAGCTGCTGGTGGACCATGTGGAGGGGCTGCGCGTCGTCGCCACCGGCTCGTCCTCGTTCGATCTCGCGCAGCGCACCGGCGAGCCTCTCACCGGCAGGAAACGCACCTTGCTCCTGCTGCCGCTGAGCCAGTTGGAACTCGGAGGGCTCGAAGCCGCGCATGAAACGAAGGCCCGGCTGGAGATGCGCCTGGTCTACGGCTCCTACCCCGAAGTGGTGCTCGAAGAGTCGTCAGCGGACCGGGAGGCATATCTGAGAGAGTTGGTTTCTTCCTATCTCTTTCGGGACGTGCTGATGCTGGAGGGCGTGCGCCACGCCGGAAAGCTCCTCCGGCTGCTCCAGTCCCTGGCGTTTCAGGTCGGCAAGGACGTCTCGCTACCGGAACTGGGGAGCCGCGTCGGCCTCGCCGTCCCGACTGTGGACCGTTACCTGGACCTCCTTGAGAAGGCATTCGTCCTCTACAGCCGCCACGGCTTCAGCCGCAACCTGCGGAAGGAAATCACCCGCAGCCGCCGTTACTTCTTCTTCGACAACGGCGTTCGCAACGGACTGATCGCAAACTTCAGCCCGCTCGCGTTGCGAGACGATGTCGGCGCGCTCTGGGAAAACTACGTCCTGGCCGAGCGGTTGAAATTCAACCTCTACACGGGGCAGCCCGTCGAAAGCTACTTCTGGCGCACCTACGACCGGCAGGAACTGGACCTGGTGGAGAGTCATGGCGGGACCCTGGAGGCCGCCGAAATGAAGTGGTCGCCCCGCGCCTCGGCCCGCCCACCCGCCGGGTGGCGCAGGGCGTACCCGGAGTCCAGCTGGCGGCTGGTCCACCCCGGAAACTACCTGAGTTTCATCACACCGGCCGCGTCTGCGGCCGGGGCGGCGCCCGGCGGGACAACGGCGCGCCGGTCCGACTAAGCGAGGCTCTCGCGGAAGAGGCGGATCACCCGGTCCCAGGCGTCGGCGGCCGCGTCGGCGTCATACACCTCCGGACGGCCGTCGTTGAAGAACGCGTGGTCGGTTCCCGGATACGTGTGGAACTCGTGAGCGACGCCCGCACCGGTGAGCGATGCGTCCAGGTTGGCGACCGCCTCGGCGTTCACGAACCCGTCGTTCTCGGCGAAGAGCCCGAGCACCGGACAGCGGATCGCGCCGTAGTCCGGGTGAACGTTCGGGTGGACGCCGTAGAAGTCGACGCAGGCGCCGATGCGCGGCGACTTGCTGGCCGCGTAGAGCGCGAGCTGGCCGCCCATGCAGAAACCCACCACCCCAACGGAGTCGCCGGAGGCGACGGTCGCCAGGTGGTCCGCGGCGCCGCGCAGGTCCTGCTCGGCGCGGTCCACCTCGAGCGCCATGAACAGCTTGCCGGCCTCGTCCGGCGAGGTGGTCGCCTCGCCGTGGAACAGATCGGGAGCGAGCGCCGTGAATCCGGCCTCCGCGAAACGGTCGGCGACCTCCCTGATGTGGCCCACCAGACCCCACCATTCCTGGATCACCAGAACCCCGGGCCCCGGCCGATCCGGCACCGCCAGGTAACCGTCCGCGGAACCGCCGTTCGCGGCAAAGGAAACCATTTCGCTGCGCATCGTGATCCTCCTCCGGGGGGCCGCGATGCTACCAGCGCGGGCTCTTCCGGCCGCGAAAATCCTTCCGGAATGCGCCCTTCCTTTGTTATGTTCGACCGGCTACCGCGCCAGGAGCGAAAGGAAGGACGCCGATGAGCCCACTGCTCGCGACGCTCGTGTGCTTCGCGCTCTACATCGTCGGGTACCGCTACTACGGCCGGCGCATCGCCCGCCGCTCCTTCGAGCTCGACGATTCGCGGCCGACTCCCGCCCACGAACTGAACGACGGGCACGACTACGTCCCGACCCCGAAGCCGGTCCTCTTCGGGCACCACTACGCCTCCATCGCGGGTCTGGCCCCCATGCTCGGGCCGGCCATCGCGGTGATCTGGGGCTGGGTCCCCGCGATGATCTGGGTGGTCGTCGGAACCCTGCTGGTGGGCGCGGTGCACGATTTCTCGGCGCTCTGCATCAGCATCCGGGCGAAGGGCAGGTCCATCGGCCGGATCGCCGAGGACATCATCGGCCGACGCGCCAAGTACCTCTTCCACGCCCTGATCGTGTTCCTGGTCGGACTCGCGATGGGCGTCTTCGTCCAGGTCGTGGCGCAGCTCTTCTCGAGCATCTTCTACCCCGAGGCGGTCACCCCGAGCACCGCGGTGATGGTGCTCGCCATCGCCATGGGGTACCTCTCCTACCGGAAGGGCGTCCCGCTCCGCTACCTCGTGCCGGTGGCCGCCACGCTCCTGTTCGTGAGCATCTGGCTCGGGATGGCGGTGATTCCCACGCCGGATCTCTCCACGACGGCCTGGAGCTATGTGCTGCTGGTCTACGCCTTCTGCGCCTCGGTCCTGCCCGTCTGGCTCCTGCTCCAGCCGCGGGACTTCCTGAACTCCATCCTGCTCTATCTGGGGCTCATCGGGATCTTCGTCTCCTTCGTGATCCAGAACCCCGAGTTCGCGGCCCCCGCCTACAACCCC